>CAYWUT010000017.1:39683-40773 GCA_964460545.1 uncultured Spirochaetota bacterium | reverse complement strand
GAGCTTCGTCGTATCGCTCGAGCATATGACAGCAGAACGCCCCGAGTCTCAGCATGAAGAAGTACTGGGAAGACCGTTCGTACTTATCCTTCAGGTCCGGAAGGCCGTTCACGACAGCGAGTGCGCCTTTATAATCCCCGGACAGGGAAAGGGCCGCACCGTGAACGAGGCCCGAGAGTATACTTTCGGAGACCGTACGCGCTCTCTGCAGATAATCCGCCCCATCTCCATACCGGCCGTTCTGGATAAGTACGACACCGTAGAGAAAGAGAACATCGTGGTTAGGCGGGGCAATGGAGATAAGCCTGAGGAGTATGCTCTCTGCTTCCTTGTAATAGAGCTGTCCCGTATAGATAAGGGCCATATAGTAAAGCGCATCGGGATCAGAGGGGATTGTTTTCAGTATGTCCGTGCACAAGGAGTGCAGCTCGAAGAGGCTTTGAAGCTCATGGAGGGGCTTTAAGAGTTTACGTTTCACCTCCATCGTATCGATACCGTCACCCGGTTTCTTCAATCCGATGAGCCGGAAATAGCCCTCCAGCGCCTCCACGTACCGTCCCTGTTCCGCCTCTATGTCGGCCCGCATCAGGAGTGCCTTCCTGTTGCCGGGATTCTTGTCGAGCTCGAGTGCCAGCAGGACCATGGCCCTGTCCAGGCTTCCCCGCTCTATGTGATGCTCGGCCCGTCCAAAGGGGTTCACGCGGCTCTTCATGTGCAGGTAGATGAAAAAGGCTATGATGGCGCAGGCGACGATTCCCCCGGTCACCGCTATGGTAAGGGTGCTCACGGAACTGAGGTTTATTATATCGAGAAAACGGGACACCGGTACTCACCCCGCGCCGAGGGGCGTGCTTCCGCCTCCTCGCGGCGCAATACCGTCGATACAGAAGTATATCAGAATCTCGCGGGTATGCACAGGGAAAAGGGGGGCGTCGGCACGTTTCAGTTCCGCGGAGGCCCGCATATGCGCAGCGGCGCGGAGTTTTCTTGAACCGGCGGCCCGCAGGATATACCTTGTTCATAGCTTATCTCAAACGCAATCGGAGGTGTCCATGAAGGCGATCGTATACGAGGGTGTAAACGACATAAG
>CAYWUT010000017.1:0-39583 GCA_964460545.1 uncultured Spirochaetota bacterium | reverse complement strand
GGGACCTTCATAAACGGCGCGTTCGCCGAGTACCTCGAGATACCGGCGCGCGGCCTGGAGCACGGCTATCTCATGAAGCTCCCGGACGGACTCGACTTCGATGCCGGTTGCTTATGCGAGCCCCTCGCGTGCGTTACCAACGGTCAGAACCTCGCGGGGATCGGCTTTCCGGACACCGTGACCGTTATCGGGGGCGGCCCCATCGGGCTCCTGCAGGCCGAAGCCGCCAAGGCCCGCGGCGCGACGCGGACCATACTCATACAGCGCTCGAAACGCCGATACGAGCTCGCCCGGAGGTTCTCCATCGACCACGTTATCTGTTCGGATGAAACGGACCCCGTAGAGGCGGTCATGGACTTGACCGGCGGTAACGGAGTGGATGTGGCTGTCAACGCCGCGCCGTCGCGCGAGGCCGTAAAGCTCGCTTTTAAGATCGTGGCAAAATCGGGACGTGTGAGCCTCTTCGCGAGCGTACCCAAGACCGACCCGGAGGTGAGCATAGACGTAAACGCCGTTCACTACGGCCAGATTACCGTTTTCGGCGCATCGGACTCGACCGCCAGGGACCACTACGAGGCGATGCTCATGCTCGCCGGAGGCGGGATCAGCACGGACAGGCTTATCACGCACGTGCTCGGTATAGAGGATTTCTTCAAGGGCATCGAAATGATTAAAAACCGGGAGGCGCTGAAGGTCGTAATCAGACCCGCGGGATTATAGCTGAAAAAGCACGTCAATCGAGGCGGAAGAGATCGAGGACCTCATCGGCCGACTTCGCGTTCATGAGCGCGGTCAGGAAGGTCCTTGATTTGGAGAGCTTGGCTATCTCCGCAAGGGCCTCGATGTGGGGACCCGACTGGTTCGGGGCCGCCAGAATGAGGAAGAAGAGCTTCGAGGGCTTTCCGTCGAGCGCGTCGAAATCCACCCCCCCCGGAGAAATCCCTATGGCAACGGTCAGGGTTCCCACGGCATTCGTTTTTGCGTGCGGGACGGCGATACCGAACTCGAGACCCGTGCTGCCCAGCTCCTCCCGCTTGTTGATCGCCTCCCGAACGTCTTCCCGGTCCTTGATCCTCGACCCGTTGTAGAGGATATCGATGAGCTCATCGATAATCTCCGGCTTGGTTTGCGAAACGAGCGGTACCTTGACGACATCCTTTTTAATCAGATCGACTAGTGCCATGAAATCCCCACCATAGTAAATTGTACGTTTATTTATCGCGCGCGATCCCTATCCGTTATAATCCGCTGTAAAGTTCCCTCGCCCGATCTTCGTCCTTCACGATAAGCATTGTACGTTTTTTGATCGCGCGCGGTCCCCGTCCGTTACAATTTGCTGTAAAGTTCCCACGCACGGTCTTCGTCCTTCACGATAAGCACTGAACAGGAAACGGCCCGCATCGCGCGTTCCGTTTCATCATAGAACTCGTCCCGCCTGCTCCTGATATGTGAAAGCTCTCCGATGACGAGAAGGTCTATCTCCCTCTCCTTCACCCGCTTAACGATCTCCTGATGCACGTTTCCCACGGCCTTTGCCGCATCGATTCGAACGTTCTTTTTCTGCGCGAGTTCGCCCACGTGTTTCAGGTACCGTTCCGCGTCCTCACGCAAATCGTGCTCATAGTCGAGCTGTTCTTCCTGGAGGAATATCCGCGCTTTGACAAGATCGTTCAGGGCCTTGGTGTTTATCACGTAAAAGGCCTCGAGCCTCGATCTCGTGGAGGATGCCAGGGCGATCGCGTAATGGGCGGCCGCCATCGATTCCTCGCTGCCGTCTATGTACACCATGATGTTGTTTATCGGTCCGGCCATCCACTCAATCCAGATTAAGATTCAGCAACCACCCGCGGACCCCGCCGACTCGTTCAAAACCGAGCATGAACGGGATTTTAGACGGACGAGCGGCCCTTTTTGTCGAGCCGCTCCTTTATCAGCTTCATGAGCGTGAACATATCGCGCTCCGTTTCCTCGAGGCGATTCTGGATATATGATACTGTATCCTTCAACTCGGGAATAGCAATTTTCTCCAGCGCGTTCACCTTCCTGATGGTTTTCTTCACCTCGTTCGCCAGCCGCACCACGGAAATCTTCAGCTCTGCAAGCTTCCCCATGATACGGAGAACGTTCTTGAACTCCACGAGCGCGCTGTCGATCCAGAAACTCGTTCCCATGGGGCTGTAGTAGGGAGCCCGCTCCGTGAAATCGGTATTGACGATGGGCAGGGTTACGCCCATGACCTTTCTCGTTCTCAACTGAATATCGGTCTTGATATTTACAGCGGAGGCGAGGTTTTTCACCCTGAGCTTTCCCATGGAAAGCACCGCCTCCTCGAGTGTCCTGTAGGCCTTTGCCAGCCCCTCCTCTATCCTGGCCTGATGCTCAACGGTCTGGTCCACCATGGTCAGGAGCTCAATGACGAGTATGTTCCTCTTCTGGTCGAGCAGTTCGTATCCGAGCTCCGCGAACTTCAGCTCGTCCCTGGTCTTCAGAAGGTTCGTCTTGGTGGGAGCGGTATTCGTTCTCGGCATCGGCTCTGCTAAATCCCCCCTCCCTCGTAGTACCTTTCGATCTCTTCCTCGGTCACCCTGTGCAGCTCTTCCACGGGCAGGGAGCGCAGCGCTTCCCAACCGAGCTCCAGCGTCTGCTCGATGTCCCTGTTTTCATCCATCCGCTGGGAGATAAACGACTTCTCGAACTTCTCGCCGAATTCGAGGTAGTTGTGATCCAGAGGGGTGAGCTCCTCCTCGCCTATAACGGATGCGAGGTTCCGTACGTCCTTGACATAACTGTAGGCCGCAAAGAGCTGGCTCGCGAGATGAGGATGATCTTCCCGCGTCATTCCCTCCCCTATTCCGTCTTTCATCAGCCTCGACAGCGATGGAAGTCCGGCCACCGGCGGATAGATACCCCTCCCGTGCATCTCCCGCTCGAACACGATCTGTCCCTCCGTGATATACCCGGTAAGATCGGGAACGGGATGGGATATATCGTCGTTGGGCATGGTGAGTATGGGAAGGAGCGTGATTGATCCCTCGCACCCCTCGATCATTCCCGATCGTTCGTAGACCTCGGCGAGGTCCGAGTACAGATAGCCGGGATAGCCCTTCCTCGACGGGATCTCGCCCCTGAGCGTGGATATCTCCCGCAGGGATTCGCAATAGTTCGTCATGTCGGTCATAATAACGAGAACATGCATGGATTCGCTGAAAGCGAGATGCTCCGCCAGTGTCAGCGCCGTGCGAGGCGTAATCTGGCGCTCTATGGACGGGTCGTCCGCCAGAGAGAGGAAGAGCGCCACGTTCTCGAGCACGCCCGAGTCCTCGAAGGAACGGATGAAGAATTGTGCGACATCGTGCTTCACTCCCATCGCGGCGAAAACACAGGCGAAACCGGACTCCTGTCCGCGTATCTTTGCCTGCCGCGCGATCTGCGCGGCAAGCTCGTTGTGCGGAAGCCCGTTTCCTGAAAAAATGGGAAGTTTCTGGCCTCTGATGAGGGTATTCATCCCGTCAATGGCCGAAATGCCTGTCTGGATGAAATCGCGGGGATATGCGCGTGCCGTCGGGTTAATGGGCTTGCCGTTTACGTCTATGAGCGCTTCCCCTCTCTGCGGAGGCCCCCCGTCTATGGGCCGTCCGAGCCCGTTGAAAATCCTGCCGAGCATGGATCTGGACACCGGAATACGGAGGGGTTCGCCCGTGAACCTCACCCGCGTCTTCGGTATGGTGAGACCGGACGTTCCCTCGAAGACCTGCACCACGACCACATCATTCGAAGTCTCGAGCACGAGGCCGAGACGTTCGGCGCCCGTATCATCCGCGCATTCAACGAGCTCCCGGTATCCCACCGGGTGCGTCTTCTTTACATAAATCAGGGGACCGTCAATGGAGCTGACACCGATATACTCCCGACCGCTCAGCAGGGTCCTGTCTACGCCGCCCGATTCCCGGGCAGTAATTTTATCACGCATAGATACTCTCCATCTGATCCATGGAGCGCTCGAGACGGGAATCTATTTTATCCAGGAAGCTCAGGTCGTCGTTCGGTACGGTAAACTTCATCTTTACGATATCACCGTATACCTTCAACCGTTTGAGCTTGCCGAGGGTGGCCCCTCTCCTGATGGCCGCGGACCCCCGCCGCCAGAACTTTAAAATTATGCCGAGCATTCTTACCTGTTTTTCCACGGTCGAGTACCGGTCTATGTCGTCGAAAGCGTTCTGCTGGAGAAAGCCGTTCTTGAAGAGCGTGCAGACCTCGAGAATGAACCTCTGGCTGTCCGGAAGCGCATCGGGACCCACGAGCTTGACGACCTGCTGGAGTTTTACCTCCTTCAGGAGCAGCTCCATAATCTCCTTCCTGTCTTCACTCAAGCCCTCCCCGATGTTTTCTTCCCACCAGGGTTCGATGTCGAGCAGGTATTCGCTGTAGCTTTCGATCCACGATATGGACGGATAGTGGCGGGCGTTGGCAAGTCCCCTGTCGAGCGCCCAGAAACAGCGGACGAACCGCTTCGTATGCTGGGTAACGGGTTCCGAAAAATCGCCGCCCGGCGGCGAGACTGCTCCTATGATGGAGACCGACCCCTCCTTCCCGGAAAGCGTATCCATATATCCGGCCCGCTCGTAGAACTCCGCCACGCGCGTAGGCAGGTATGCGGGGAAACCCTCCTCGGCGGGCATCTCCTCCATCCTGCCCGACAGCTCCCGCAACGCCTCCGCCCACCTCGAGGTGGAATCGGCCATGACCGCAACGTGATACCCCTGGTCCCGAAAATATTCCGCGACGGTAACGCCCGTGTAGATGCTCGCCTCACGCGCGGATACGGGCATGTTCGATGTGTTCGCGATGAGAACGGTCCTCTCCATCAGCGTCTTGCCGGTTCGCGGATCGACAAGACCGGGAAACTCCTTCAATACATCGGTCATCTCGTTGCCCCGCTCGCCGCACCCTATGTACACGATAATATCCGCGTCGCACCACTTAGCCAGGGCCTGCTGTGTCATGGTCTTGCCGGTTCCGAAACCGCCCGGTATCGCGACGGTCCCCCCCTTTGCCACCGGGAAAAGCGTATCTATAACGCGCTGGCCCGTAATGAGGGGGGTGCTGAGAGGAAGCCTCTTCCGAACGGGCCGCGGTCGCCGTATGGCCCAGCGGTGCATGAGCGAGAGCCGGCGTATGCCCTCCCGCGTTTTCAGACGGGCGATTTCATCCTCGATTACGTATTCGCCCGCCGGCGCGAGATAGTCGAGCGTCCCCTCAATGTCGGGCGGTACGAGTATCCTGTGCTCGACCCGCTCGGTCTCGCGTACGGTTCCGAGTACCGAGCCTCCTTTTATAACCTCTCCGTTCTCAACAGACTGAAGAGTTTTCGTGTCCGGCTCGAAACCCCAACGTCGGTCCCTGCTCAGGGATGGAACGTGAACGCCCCGTTCGATGTACTGGTTCGAGATATCGCGAATCCGTTCGAGCGGCCTCTGAATACCGTCGTATATGGTTCCGATTATTCCAGGACCCAGCTCAACGGAAAGCGGCATACCCGATCCGTATACGGGATCCAGAGGAGCTATACCCGTGGTATCCTCATAGACCTGGATAACGGCATTGTCGGTTTCGAGCTTGATGATCTCGCCCACGAGGCTGTCCTCACCCACCATGACGAGCTCGTACATGCGGGCGTCCGTGATTCCCCGTGCGTTGATAACCGGTCCGTTTACCCTGTCCACCTCGCCGATGATTCTCTTCATAAATGAGCCGCCAATTCCTAAAATCCTTCTACTGCACTGTAAATCATCTCACGTATCCGCGATTCATTCCGAGCAATCCTCTTGGACACCTGGTTGTTGAAAGCGGTCCTTCCGTCAGCGGAAATGAGCTCTACGCCCTGATCCGTAAGCGGCCGGTCCTGCGACAGGGAAAGTCCGACAGATTTCCCGGTAATCCGCTTAATTTCCCCCTCCGCCTCACGAAGGAGGCGCGGGTCGATAAGCGGAAGCTCGGATGCGGATGTATTGACGAATGCACTGTCCGCACCGAGCCCGACGGCGGCCTCCACGATCCATCCGAGGAGAATATCCCGGTACCCGGAATCATGAACCATTTTTGAAAGCAACCCGACACTCCTGTCCCTTATTTCCCGAAGCAGGTGCTCCCTGCATTGCAGGTGATACCGATTAATCTCGACATTCAGCCCGGAGAGTATCCTTTTCCTTTCGGACTCCGCCCTATCGCGGGCCTTTTCACCGGCATCCGTCAGGATGGACTGCGCCCGTGTTTCCGCCTGTTTTACCCTCTGCACTCCCTGTGCGCGGGCATCCGCTACGATTTTTTCCGCCTCCTGCCGTGCTTCGTTCTGAATACCGCTTATAAGGTCATCCCGTCCCTTCTCCAGGTAAACGGGCACTCTCTCATCCGAGTTCGGCATATACGCTCCGGTTCATCATCTTACAGTTTGATTCCTATCGCCGTATTCACAAGGTCCCTGATACCGGGACGTTCCCTGTCCGTCCCGCGTCTGTCCGGGATTTCGACGATAAGCGGAAACCGTTCGGAAAAGACGTAAGCGTCAACCACGGTCCTGATCATATCGGCGGCGCGCTCCGTCATGATTATGATTCCGGTTTCCTTGTCGGCAAGGGCGTCCTCGAACGCGTCATTCGTCTGCTGTGCCGTTCGTGCGACTCTTCCCTGCACGCCGGCCAGCCCGAATCCCAGCACCGCGTCCTCATCGCCGATGATGAAATATTTCATGCATCACACCTTGCCGAGTATCATGAGCGCGGTTATGAATCCGAAGATAACGAGCCCCTCGGCGAGCGCCACGAAAATAAGCGCCTGCCCCGCTATTTCCGGTTTCTCCGCAACCGCCCCCATGGCTGCCGACCCCACGTTTCCGATGGCGAGTCCCGCTCCGAGAGCGCCGAGCCCGAAGGCGACGGCCGCGGCGATAAAGGCGAACTTTGAAACCGTGGCCTTCTCAGGCGTCATCGGGGCCATTACCTCCACTGTTTCCGTACCGTTCTCCTGCGCGAAAACACCGACAACGGCAAACATGCTCACAATGATCAGCATGGCGAAGAGGACCGCTACGCTCATGCATATCCTCTTTCTCAGTCTTTTACCTGCATCATCCATCATTCTCTTCCTCCATCACGTTTCACGTCAACTGTTGAAACGGGAAAAACATCCCGCTCTGAATATACCCACTATACAAACTCAACCATCTCGGCTTCTCAGAGAAATGGGCGCGTACAATTTACCCGACCCGCTGAAGAATTTCGTAAAGAACTCGTAATAGTTGAGCCTGAGCGACTGTATCCCTGCGGACAGGCCCTCCAGGCCTATGACCAGGACATTGCCCGCAACGAGTATAACCATGGCCGGGAGGCTCCTGCCCACCGTACCCCCGCCGGACGCCATACGGGCGAGCTGGAAAAATGAGGTCATGAGACTCACATGAGCGATACCGAACCCCGCGACTCGCATAAACGAAAGCGTGTTCGACAGGTAGCCGCTGAACACCTCCAGGAGCTCCACAATACCCTCCATAAGGAAGGTGATCGGCGTGAACGCACTCAACTTCGCTCCCTCCTCCCTCCTGAAAAGGAGGAGGAGCGGATGCTTGAAAAAGAGGAGCAGGGCCGGAATGCCCACAAGGAGAAGGAGCAGTTCCGATCCCGGCAATTTTTTATATCCGTGCTTCACAAGGAAAAATGCCGTGTATACGCCGCCGGCGTATATCCAGCCCCCTGCAATGCCGCCCTTATCGAGCAGGAGACTGCCCCAGCGTTTCCTGATAACAAGATTGATCCAGTTGAATACGAGACCCATGCCTATGACGAAAAATCCGAATATGAGCGATATCTCCAGAATATCGAACAGGTCGTTGACCAGGGATGGTCCGTGAGCATGGCCTGAAACAACACCGTGAAAATCGAACCATACCGGCCTTATCCACGCGAAGCCGAAGTACGATCCGAAAAGGGCGCCGAATACCACGGATGAAAAACCGCACCAGGTTATGAGCGTGAAAAGATTGCGAAGCCCTGTCTTTCTACTCCCGAGCGCAAGCACCCCGAGGAAGCCGGCCAGAGCGAGAACGATCCCCTGCCCCACATCCGCGAACATGAGCCCGAACATGACGAGATAGGTGAACATGACGAAGGGCGTCGGATCGATGGTACCGTATTCGGGAATACCGTAATTCGTAACGAGCATCTGAAAAGGCGTCAGTATTTTCGGATTCCTGAACTGTACGGGAGGCTGTATACCCCTCTCCTCGATATCACGGGGCTCATGCCACTCGATATAACAGCGCCCCCCGGTCTTTTCGGTTATGGTATCCACAAAACGGCCGCGCGCCTCTTCGGGAAGCCACCCGGAAAACACCGCCGTTCTCGAGGTCCGTTTGAAATAGGTCTGTATCTTGTAAAAGAGCTCGTTTATCCTGAGCTGCCGCCACAGTTCGAAGAGCTCACCGGCATGGTCCTCGAGGACCCCGGCCCTCTCTTCCTCGAGCCGGGTGCGCTCTGTTTTCAATCCCTCGATTTTCTGACCCAGGTCCGTCGACACGTCGGATTCCATGTTCCGGGTCTCCGAATCGAGGGGTGTCTCCTCCCATCCCGAAGAAGTGAGCGCCTCATCCACCGCTTCCCGGTCCCGTTTCATCGAAACGAGCATGTACTGGGCACGGTCTTCCCTCTCGCTTATGGGGAGAAGCACCGAGGGAAGAGCTGAGAGCATTTCCTTCAGTGCCGACCCGCGTGCCCTCTGAACGGTTCCGAAACGCATGGAAATGAACGAATAGCGGTCCTTCAGCGCATCTTCACCCAGCCCCGTGTCGTAAACCCGGAACTGGCGGTTTATTTCCTCGAAACCCGATATATCGCGGCGGACCCGGTTTACTCTTTCATCTATATGCTCCAGCTCCGCCGATATTCCGTTTATTTTAGCGTTTTCCTCGTCGAGGTCCAGGGGCCTCCTCTCCTTCAAATCGAGCTCCCGGTCCTCGGCGTTCCCGTGATGCTTTCCACCCATTCCGAGAAGTGTTTCGACGCGTTTTCGCGTTTCCGCGATTCTGCTGAAGGGAACCTTCGGGTTGAAGGTATGCATCTGATCGGACCAGCGGTCCTCAACCGTGGACACGTCGAGAAAATGCATTACACCCTGCCCCAGGAGCTCTTCCGTAACGAGGTCGAGGTCACGATTGAGCACGACCGCGAGTACCTGTATCATGGGCGTGGTGAACATTCAGAGCATACCCCTCATACGTTCTCCGGGTAGGCCGTAGAGCCTTGCGTTCAGTATCTTTCGCACGAGCCTTATCTCGTTTTTATACAGTATGAAATACGCCAGCAGGATTCCTATGGTAAAGGGGTAGCCGGAGAGGATTTTTCTGACTTCGTACAGCAGTATCTGTTCCAGAAGCCGCTCGATAAGGAGGAGGCGGGAAAATATGTCCGCGGCCTCGGTTGAAAGCAGTGTGGCGAGGGCCGGATATTTCTTTCTGATTACACCGTGAAGAAGAGCGGTCACGTCCTGAGCGGCGTACGCGTCGCGGAGCTCCTTCATGCCGATTGTAGCGCCGTGAGGAAAGGCAAGTGACAGGGCCCGGTCCGCGGGAAGGTCGTAATAGGTCTTGAAGCGAATGATCCAGTTGATATTGAGAAGATCGATCTCTATGCCGAACAGCCGCATGGCCGTCTTCCTGTCCCGTGTTCCAAGCGGTTCGATGCTCGACATGAGGTTGGAGTAGTAAAAGCGGTCGAGTCCGATCTCGAAAGTGAAGAGGGTCTCCTCGATCGCCTCCCTGTTTTCCTCGAAAACGGTGCTGTAGGGTGTGACGGAAACCAGCCGGAGGATCGAGTCGATATCTTCCGCCCGGGCGATCTCTTCGAAGGGCAGGTCGTTCACTATCCGTTCCTTATAGAGGTACCGTACTCCCTCGTCCGCGGACCCTCCCCTCACCCGAGCATCAAAATATACCCTTACCGCGTTTTTCAGGTTCTCGGTTTCGTAGTACACCAGTAGGCTGTTGATTACGTGCAGGAGATCGCCGGACACATACTTCCTGAGCTCGCTGTACAGGCCGATCTCCCGTGTAAACAAATCGAGCTCTCCGGCTTTCAGGTCGCCCGATTTATTGTACAGGTCTTCCAGGGTATCGTAGGGAGTCGATCGCAGTATTCCGAAAGATTCCTCGAGGGTTACGGCGGCGATGAGCCGCTTGAAAACCTCATCAGAAAGAAGCTTGGAGAGACGAGCCCTGAGCTTTGCATTAATAAAGCCGTACCGTCGAACAGGCGACGTCATTTACCGCCCCCCGCCGTGATATCGGACAATCATATCCACGATACGATCGACGATACGATCGATGTCTTTCAGTTCCCCGGCTTTTCCGACGGTCTCCTCTTCGGCCTTCTTTAAAGCTTCTTCCCTTTTTTTTCCAGCTTCCCGCCGTGCCTTTTCCACGGCATCCTGCACAAGTTTCTGCGCTTTCCGCCGGGCTTCCGAGATAATGTCATCGGCTTTTCTTTCGGATTCCGCCTTGATGCGGCCCGCCTCTGTTCGTGCCTCCTGCAGGCCCTGCTCCACATCATTTTCCGCCTGCAGAATTTCTCCGATAATGTCCTTCATTTATGAAGCCTCATGCCGTGTACCGGGTTTCCGTGTCGGCCCCTTGGCCTTGCCTAAAGTGCGCTCAAAGCGCGAGGAGCGTCAAGACAAATCTGATAAGGAAGACCGACCCAGGCAAAACGCGCCCCTGGACCTGATACGAAGCGTGAGCGCACAGCCGCTCCCGAAAGCGCTCTCCATAAACCGAATATATTCGCCGACCGCTTTCACCGGCAGAATGACGAGAACCGTACCCCCGAAACCTCCGCCGTGGACCCTGAAACCTCCCTCGATCCCTCTCTCCTTGATAAAGCGGTCCGTAAGTGCGTACGCTGCCTGTATACCCTGCCGTTCCGGTCTGCGTGTACTGTACGTGTTTTGGAGGTACAGGGCGGACGAAAGCCCGGATTCGCTGACAAGCTTGATAAAACCGTTTAAATCTCCTCTCTTCAAAGCCTCTGTCTGCATGCGGACCCGGCTGTTCTCGGATATGAAGTGATAGGCGCGCAGCAGGGCCCTGTCGGAAAGCTCTCCGCGCAAAACAGGGATATTATCCAGCAGCCCCGCCATGTCTATTTCCCTGCACGTCTCGACACCGAGTTTACCGGCAACCGCTTTCATCTCTTGAAAAATGGAGGCGTAATCATCCGTGAGATCCGCGTGATCGTCACCTGTTTCCACTACGAGCAGAGAGTATCCGGATGCGGTAAAATCGAAGGATACGCGCTCCACAGCGGGGCTCAGGAGGTCTTGAAAGTCGATGGAAACGATACCCCCGTAAGCCGATGCTATCTGGTCCATGAGGCCCGAGGGCTTGTTGAAATAAACATTCTCGGCGTACTGACCGGCCAGGGCGATCTCCATGGGGCTGATCCTCCCCCCGTTGTAGAGCTCGTTCAGCACGCTGCCGAGAAGCACCTCGATCGATGCCGAGGAGCTGAGCCCCGATCCGATCCCGACACTGCTCGTAACGGTCGCGTTGAAACCGCCGATCGTACGTCCCCGCTCCCTGAAACAGGCCGAGATCCCGCGAATGAGGCCGGCCGTCGTTTCATGCTCGTTTTCTTTCTTTTCCAGATCCGCGGTATCCACGATAAAGGAAGCGGGAAATCCCTCCGAATCGAGGGTAATTACCCCGGAATCAGTCCTAGAAACCGCGGCAACCGAGTCGAGAGTAATACTCGCGGCAAGCACCATCCCGCCGTTATGGTCCGTGTGGTTCCCGCTCAGCTCGGCCCTTCCGGGCGAACTGAAGAGGTGTATATCATTGTCCGTATTGAAAGCCGCCCGGTACCGGTCGAGAAGTCCGCGGTAGCGTGCAACCTGCGCTTCCGTGGTGTCGTTTCCTCCGCCGTAAAGCTCGTCCAATATCCGGATAAATTCACTCTTTTTGTCCATACGGGCCCCTTTTTTCGCGTGGAGGTTCGCTCCGGGGTCATGCTCACGGGAACGTGCGAGGTAAAAAATATACGCCCGAATCATGAATTGACGAAGATTATTTTCTATAGTACTATTCTTCAACTTTTCCGGAGGAAAAAAACATGCCGAAGATGTACTACGATAAGGATGCCGACCTCTCCAATCTGAAGGGAAAAACCCTGGCAATACTGGGATACGGAAGCCAGGGCCACGCACAGGCCCAGAACCTGCGGGATTCCGGTCTCGAGGTCATTATATCCGAGCTCGAGGGCACTGATAACTGGAAACTGGCAAAGAAGCACGGGTTTTCGCCCCTTTCAGCCGAAGAGGCCGCCAAGAAAGCCGACTTCATACATATGCTCCTGCCCGACGAGATCCAGGCGCGGGTGTACGGTGCGTCAGTCGGTGTGAATCTGAAAAAGGGGAATACCCTCGTGTTCTCGCACGGTTTCAACATCCACTACGAGCAGATCGTTCCCCCTGACGGCGTGGACGTCATCATGATAGCGCCCAAGGGCCCGGGACACCTCGTGCGAAGGATGTACGAGGAGGGCAAGGGTGTGCCGAGCCTCATAGCCGTATACAGGGACGCATCGGGCAAGGCTAGAGACAACGCGCTCGCCTATGCACGCGGCATCGGCGCGACCCGCGCGGGCGTGATCGAGACCACGTTCAAGGAAGAAACCGAAACCGACCTGTTCGGCGAGCAGGCGGTCCTGTGCGGCGGCGTTACGGCGCTCATTCAGACCGGTTTCGAAACCCTGGTCGAGGCGGGCTACCAGCCCGAGATCGCCTACTTCGAGTGCATGCACGAGATGAAGCTCATCGTGGACCTCATGAACGAGGGCGGCATGTCCCTCATGCGTTACTCGATCAGCAACACGGCCGAGTTCGGCGACTACACGCGCGGCCCCCGCGTCATCGACGAGAACGTTCGCTGCACGATGCGCAAGATCCTCCGCGAGGTGCAGACCGGCGAATTCGCGCGCGAGTGGATACTGGAAAACCAGGCGAACAGGCCCGTGTACAACAAGATGAAGAAGATGAGTCAGGAGCACCTCATCGAAAAGGTGGGCAAGAAGCTCCGCGATATGATGGTGTGGTTGAAGAAGTAGTCTCATAACTCGAATCAACACCGGGACCGGGGCGCTTCCCCGGTCCCGTCCTTAAACTCCCAAGCATCGTGTCTTCCCCTTTACTATCAATCACTAATATGTTAGGATGCTTTCCGCACTGTTAAACGGGGTACGGAAAAAACCGGAGGGTACCGATATGGAGCTGAATCTGAGGGGAAAAACGGCGATCGTAACAGGCGGTGGTACCGGAATCGGGGCCGGGATCTCGACCTGCCTTGCCGAGGAGGGCGTCAATGTTGCGGTAAACTATATCGTCGATGAGGAGGCGGTTCGTGATTTCGTGAAAGATCTCAACAATCGTTTCGGCACGAGATGCATGGCCGTATACGGGGACGTTTCAAAGGCAAATGACCTGGACGCGATGATTGAAACCGTGTGTGAAAAACTCGGCAAAATCGACCTGCTCGTGAACAATGCGGGGATATGGCCGACCGAGGACCTGGTCGATATGCCCGACGAGAATTGGAAACGCGTAATCGACGTTAATCTCAACGGACCGTACATGCTCTGCAAGCGGGTTGCCCGGCACATTATAGAAGGGGGCCGCAAGGGAAAGATCGTCAACATATCCTCGAAATCCGGGTTCCAGGTCAGCACGAGCGGTCACGGCCACTATGCCACTGCCAAGGCAGGAATAAACATGCTCACGCGGGTCCTCGCGAGGGAGCTTTCGGGCCGCGGTATCGTCGTGTCGGGCGTGGCTCCCGGATTCGTCGCCACGCCCCTGAACGCGGACAAGCTCGCGGATGAGGAAACCCGGGCGTATTACAGGAAACGCCTCCCACTCGGACGGTGGGCCGAGCCCGAGGAGATCGGCTGGCTCGTGACGTTCCTCCTGTCGGATAAATCGGACAACATCAACGGAGCGGTCGTGGACTGTACGGGGGGCATGCTCATTTAATCAGGAAAGACCATATTCAGCCGAATCCAGTGAAAAGAAGTTATACTATTTTTTCATAGAAGCAACATGTCCCCTTATTTCCCGGTGAGAACTCCGTTTATATCCTCGACGATCCCCGCCCTTGCCGCGGCCGGGACCCTCTTCCCCAGGATCGTACCGGTAATCGGGATTTTCTCCGCGGCCAGCTTGAAGAGCAGCTCGTTTTGTAATATGGCGTTGGGGGGCCTGTTCAGACGTCTGGCGGTTTCCTCCCTTATCCGGAAAAGCTGCTCGAAGACCCGCTGCTCCGACTTCGACAATCCCAAGAACCTTCCGGACAGCAGGAGCTTCGGCGTGGTATTGTACCGGTGCGGTTTATTCTGAACCTGCAGGTTTTTCAAAATAAAACTATCGAGGAGTCCCCTCCCTATTATGTGCGAGAGCAGCTTTTGCTTCAACTCGAAGAGATAGATGACATCCTGAAGCGCATAGTCGATCGCGTCCCGGTCCAGCGGCCGTCTGTTCCAGTTATACTTCTGATACCTCTTCTTCGACTTCCCGGCCTCGAAATTGAGGGTTTCCCTCAGGACCGAGGCCAGGTCTCTCTTTTCATACTGGAGAAGGAGTACGGCCACTTTCAAGTCCAGAACGGACTGAAGGTCGATACCGTGATTCTTGTAGAGAAATGCCCTGTCTCCCGGAGCGTCGTACATGATTTTCAGGAGGGACCGGTCCTGAAGAAAACGCTTTATCTGGGACATCGATGTCCTGAACGGATCGATAATAACCGCGTTGGAACCATCGTACACCTGAACCAGGCACAGTTTCTCACCGTACTGATGCAGGTTGAACTCGCCCTCGAAATCGAGCGCCACGATTTCGTTTTTCGCCTCTTTGAGCCTGCGTGCATACCGCGTAAATTTCTCCGTACTGTCGATATAATCATACCCCACGGACGAGCCTCGCATTCTGTTTTTAGATGAAGGGTTATTCCTCTCCTGATACCGATTCATGATCGGGGTTAATCTTCCAGTCCCAGAAGCGACCTGACTTTCTCGATATCACCCTCAGTCTCGGCGAGAAAATCCCCCTCGAGCTGAGCGGTAATATTTTTATACGATTTTTCCAAAGCGCCCGGTATTTTATGAAAATCAGTGAGATTCAGATCATAGCAGCGCGGTTTGACGAGAACGACGGTACATCCTTTCTTCGGATTGTGAATACGCAGGAGGTTGTACTGGGTTATCTGCTTGCCGCGCAGATTGAACGAGAAAAGAATCATGTCGATGGGTGAGATCCTCTCCTTTTCGTGCAGGGTCTCGCCGAGGTAGCCGAGATCGACGGCGAGGATCACGAGCTCCGTACGTTTATTTTTTCGCGTTCTGAGCCAATGCTCCCGTGCGGAAACAATGGGGAGATGTTCGACTGTACCGCCGTCGATGTAGTTCCGTCCCCCGATACTCTTCGGTTTGAATACTCCGGGAATGGCCATCGAAGCCACGATCGCATCCCCGAGCAGGAGGTCGGGGTTCTCTTCCGTACAAAAAACATGCTTCCTGCCGCTTTCTGAGTCGAGGGTGGATCCCGTTCCTATATCAAAAGCAATCGAGGAAAAAGACCTTTCAATCTCGCCGAGGAGCGGTGACTTTCCCGTCATCGATATGAGGCTTTCGGTTATATAGGACTCGAGCCGCCTGTTGTCGAATACGGCGGCATGGCGAAAACCGTTTCCGGTAAAACGGGTGGTGATCTGGTTTTTCACTATATGCAGCAGCATGCGTCGGGACCCTCTTCCGAATACCGTATCGGGATCCTTGAGGTTTAAACAGGCCTCTGTCAGACGGCCGGGGCTCACACCTGCCGCATAGAACCCGCCGATGACTGCCCCGGCGGAGGTACCGAAAATCTTGTCGACTTTTATCCCGTTTTCCTCCAGAAACCTGAGAACCCCGATGTGACACACGAGCCCCAATCCGCCGCCCGATAGGGCGAGATAGAGCTTCTTTCCCCTGATATAATCCAGGAAAGGCGTATTTTTCGACGGCGCGCCCTTTCGACCGTCATCCGCCGAGCGCAACGCCTTTTTCCTGAAAGGCAACCGCATTTAAAAAAAACCTCTTCTGACTTGCCGTTCGACAACAACGTAACAGCTGTGTTATAGTATACTGCCGTTATGCGACGTAATCAAAGCCTCAGCAATCATGCCTGTATATTCATTGCCCCCGATGTTTATTTTCATGACGGTATGGGAACAAAAGCTCTTCCATGAAAAAATAGATTTTCAGAGATAAGAGTGCCTTTCAGGTGTATTATATTCTTGATTCAACTGGTGTAAGGCCTCTCGATTGAAATCACTCCGGGGAGAACCTGAGAAAAATGAGTTCCGACATGGGGGAAGAGAGCGGTTTCACAATAAAAAAGAATGCAACCGTTCCCAACGGTGATCAAAAAGGCGCTCTGCCCTTAGAACAGGAGCTGAAGGCCGAACGTCTTAAGCTCAGGGAGAGGGTAAAAGAACTCGAATTTCTTTACCGGGTCTTGAAATTAACGGCACGTAAAAAGCATACCTTTGAAGAAACCATACACAAAATAGTGGAAACCGTGCCATCCGCCTTCCAATTTCCGGCACGGACATGCGTCCGAATATCCATTGACGGTACGTGCTATACGACTCGGGGGTTCAAAAAGACGCGCTCCTGTATTAAAAAATCAATTATGACAGGCTCCAAATCCCGCGGACGGATAGAGGCATATCACAAGAATGGAACCGGTAAGATCGAAACAGATACATTTCTGAATGAAGAGAAGCGGCTTATCGATTCGACCGCCGAGCTCCTGGGAGTAATGCTCGAGATGCGTGACCGGGAGCGGATCATGGAAAAGCTCACCTTCGATTTGCAGGAACAGAAGAAAGACCTTGAAGAAAAAAACGTTGCTCTCAGAGAAATACTGTCACAAATCGAAATCGAAAAGCGCGATATGAAGAAGAACATACGGTCCACGGCAGAAAAGGTTATTTGTCCTCTTCTTCAGAAACTTCGTGCAGGGCATCTGGAAGAAAGGGAGAGAATAAAGTACATCGAGATGATAGAGACAAATCTCATGGAACTGTACTCTCCCTTTCCGCGAAACATAGCCGACGGTTCATTGAAGCTCAGCCCACGGGAAATAGAAATCAGTATCATGATTAAAAACGGTTTGTCGAACAAGGAAATTGCCGAATTACTGCATCTCTCGGTTCTCACCATTGAACGGCATCGTCACAACGTGCGCAGGAAGCTCGGCATAGTAAACATGCGGATTAATCTCACCACCTACCTTCGAAACATGCAGTGATAAACCTTGTATATTTGCTACATGGTTTATACAAGCTTATTCATCGTTGCTGTATGCGGAACACGTCAATATCATAGCATTATGATATGACGTGATCTTACCCTTCTGATTCGAAATAGTAAAATCGAGAAATAGACGGCAGATCATATCGTCGGAGGTAGATGAAATGCATTATTCAAAAATATACGTCACTTTCTGTGATCTCAATAGATTGAAGATCCTGCTCGATTCCGTGAAAATCACGGGCAGCGGCAGCGAAGGTGTTGTGAACCTGCTGAAAAACAAGCTGAAGCGAGCCGAGGTGGTTTCTCCGGAATCAATACCGGAAGATGTGGTGACCATGAACTCAACGCCCGAGTTCCGCAACCTTGAAACCGGTCAGCTCATGGTCTATACAATCGTTTACCCGAAAGATGCCGATATTACAGAGAGAAAAATATCTATATTGACTCCCATCGCCTCGTCCGTTTTCGGCCATGGATGCGGTGAGTGTGTGCTCGCCGATACTCCCTCTGGTCCACTCCGACTCATGATCGAGCACATTAGATATCAGCCGGAGGCCTTCGGAATATATATCTCGTAACGGGAGCACCGTCGCACGCGAACGATCGAAAGCGTGAGCTTGTAAATGCTCCGCTGTTGACGGTTTTTAACAGCACGCTCCCTTATCGCTCGCTCCGTGCTTGCCCTGTCCGGCAAATCAAAGCATGAGCTCTCCAAGGGGCAGAACGCGGTGTAGGCGACGGAGAATGCCGCGCACCCTCCCGGCGACCTCCTCCAGGTCGCGCTCGTCCGGCCGTTTTCGAATATCCCCGAACCTTCCCTCGGTGTTGTAAGAAATATCGGCCTCCGGAAATACGCCGACGACGGCGATGTCGTCAACAACGCGTATGCCTTCGTGCTCGAAATACTGGCCGATGTGCTTGAGCATGGGCGCGGCCTCGTTGTAGCCGGTATGTCCGCCCCCGTAGGTACAGAACGGAACCCCGGCCACACCCGGGACTTCGGGAGCCGACGCAAGCAGCTCGACTCCGTCCCTCCTCCTGTTTCTGCGCAGAAAAGCGAGAACGGGCTTGGGAGAAAGGTTCTCATAAACGGGCGCCCCGAGAAAGATCATATTGTACTCGAGGTATTCGACCTCCAGATCCTTCGTTATACGGGTTATGGATACATCCATACCTGCCTTCTCAAGCGTGTCGTGTATACAGCGTGCGACTTTCTCGGTATTGCCGTTCTTGGTCCAGAATAAAACGAGCGCTTTTCCCTCAACCATCGCTTTCTCCTTTGCACCCCGGCTTTCGGAATGACCTTAAAACCGGGGTTCGTGCTATCATACGTTTTCGGCTTTCTCCAGAAATTCTTCAACCATCGCGCGGGTGGGAAGCGCGGGCACGACACCCTTCCGCATGACCGTGAGAGCTCCGCATCCGTGTGCGAAGCGCAGGAGCCCCCGCACCTCATCCTCAGACATGGACAGGATATCCTCCCCGCGCTTCAGCCTTTCAGTGAGACCCAAAAGAACACCCCCGACGAAAGCGTCGCCCGCCCCCGTGGGATCGACGAGCTCAACCAGGAAGGGTTCGACCTCGATCCGGAGCGGACCGCACTCGTACAGGCAGGGTTCCTTTCCCCGCGTAACCAGAACCATTTTCGGACCGTACTTGAAAAGGCGGTCCATTCCCTCGATCGACCCCGCGCCCGTAACAAACTCCAGTTCCTCTTCCGTCAGCTTGACTATGTCCGCCCTGCGCAGACCCCATTCGATCTCGATTTTCGCCTGATCCATACGCTCCCAGAGTGACGGCCTGAGATTCGGATCGAAGGACACCACGACCCCGCTTTCACGCGCTATTCGAATGGACTCCCTCGTGGCCCGCTTCAGGGGCTCGTTCGTAAAGCTCAGGGAACCAAAATGAAAGATACGCGCGCCGGTTATGATTGTCGGATCGATCTCTTCCGCTCTCAGCGCGATATCCGCTCCCGCGTGTTTTCTATAAAAAAGATAGTCGGGTTCACCGTCCGCCCTGAGCCCTATGAACGCGAGCGTGGTATCGACCGAACCGTCCATGAAGAGCATGGAAACATCGACACCGCACTCGGCGAGCGTGTTCTTCATCCTCCTGCCGAAGGCGTCGTCCCCCACCTTTCCGATGAATCCGGAGCTGCCCCCGAGCTTTGCAACAGCCGCCGCCACGTTCGCGGGCGCTCCTCCGGGAGCGATGGTGAATCCCGGTGTTTCTTCAAGCGGTACTCCCCACCTGGTGGAAAGCAAATCCATGAGCGCCTCACCGATGGACACGATATCAGGCATTTATTTCCCCCCTGCTTCATTGTTCCGGATAAACAGGCTTCAAACTACATCCGATCCCGCCGCTTCACCGTGTCAACGGGCGCAGAGGTGCAACAGAAACCGCTCGAACTCCACCCTCCCCTGGATCGGGGGACTGGATTTAAGCGTTTTCTCGAGAGTGGCAAGCTCTCTGTAGAGAAAACGGAAAAAACCCGGTGACACACGGTCCGCTGCTTTTCTCAGCCGGGAACTCTCCATCTTTCTCAGTCCCAGGATCTTTTCTATCTTTGAAAAACTATTCCCCTGCACATGGAGAGCGCACACGTCCGCCAGTTTCCCGATTTCCCTGGTACAGAAAAAGAGGATCTTCACCATGTCCTCTCCGTTTTCCACGAGGTGCCGGAACAGGGCGGTGATCCGGGCCGGTCCCCGCGTGAAAAACGCGCCGGTAAGATCGAAAACGGTATACTCGTAAAGACGCGAAACAATATCCGCGGCCCTTTCAACCGTAAGCCTCTCCCCCTTTTCGAGGTAATTACTCACTCCCGCGACCTGGCTCTCCAGTACGGACCGGTCGGTGCCCGACAGGTCGATTATATATTCGATCGCATCCGGGTCCGCATCCACGCCGAGACCTGCAAAACGGGATTTCAGCCACTGGACGCCCGCATTCGGAAACATCCTCCAGAAAACACAGACGCGCCCCTTCTTTCCCGCCGCATCCATGATTTTCCCTGAAAGCGATTTCTTTTGAGAAAGAAGAACGAGCACGGAATCCTCATTGGGAGATTCCGCATATTCTAGCACGGGGCCGGACGAGATCATCCGGTCGAAATCCCTTACGATGACTATCTTCTTTCCCCCGAAGAGAGCATAAGTGGTGAGGTTCTCGACGACATCCTTCGGCCCTGTTTCATCGCCGTAAATTATGAATACATTCCCGGCATTGTTTTCATCACCGCCGAGAACGGTTTCTTTGAGAAGCAGGATAAACTCTTCCTTACCCGTATTCTCCTCACCGAGAAGCAGGTATACGGGATATACCTCGCCGCGCCTGAGCTCATCGAAAAGTCTGTCAGATTTAATCATGTGCATGGAAAGATTCAAGCACCGGGTTATTTGGTATCTATACCGAGCCGCTTTATGAGTTTGTAAAAATTCGATCTCTCGACCTTCAGAATACGCGCGGTCTTCGTAATATTATAATCGTTATCCTTCAGCTGCTTCTCTATGAATGATTTTTCGAACTGCTCCTTCGCCTGCTTGAGGCCGAGGTTATCTGCTTCCCAGAGAGCGCTCCCGTTGTCCGCCGAGCTGACCGGATGAGGAATATTGTTTCTTATGTCCTCCCGGGTGATCGTATCGGCATGCGTCAGGATTGTGAGCCGCTCCACGAGATTTCTGATCTCCCTTATATTACCCGTCCAGGCATATTCCTCGACGAGAAATCGAAGTGCCTCCCCGTCCATCTGCTTCCGTCGGCGGGTGCTCTCCCTGGCGGAATAACCAAGATAATAATCGATGAGCGCGGGAATATCCTCACGTCTCTCCCTGAGCGGAGGAATGTGGATCGGAACAACGTTGAGTCTGAAATAGAGGTCCTCTCTGAACATTCCATCCGCCACATACTGCCTGATATCCTTGTTCGTCGCCGCAATCACCCTGACATTGATCTTTATGGGCTCCACACCCCCGACCCTCTCTATCTGCATCTCCTCGAGCACGCGAAGCACCTTGGCCTGCGCGTCCTGGCTCATATCCGCGATTTCATCGAGAAAAATCGTCCCTTCATGCGCGAGCTCGAATTTACCCTTCTTGTCCTCGATAGCGCCGGTAAAGGCGCCCTTCTTGTATCCGAAAAGCTCGGATTCTATGAGCGTCTGCGGTATGGCGGCACAGTTTACGGCGATAAAGGGGCCGTTGCGGCGAGCGCTTTTCATATGTATCATCCGTGCCACGACTTCCTTGCCCGTACCGTTCTCTCCGGTGATGAGTACCCGCGAATTGCTCATCGCACAGTTCTCGATGAGCTGTTCTATCTCCCTGAACTGGGGCGATACTCCTCCAACCATGTAGTAGGAATCGAAGTCCTTCTGCCTGAGCTCGAGGTTCTCCTGCTCGAGCCCGCTTATCCGGATGGCATGCTCCACAACCTTGAGTATTCTGTCGATGGAGAGCGGCTTTTCGATAAAATCAAACGCTCCGTTCTTCGTGGCCTTAACGGCCGTGTCGATCGTACCGTGGCCGGATATTATCACGACCTGGAGCCCGGGGTATTTTTTCTTAATAAGCTGCAGTGCTTCCATCCCTCCGATCTCCGGCAGCCAGAGATCGAGCAGAACGACGTCGATGAAGGTATACTCGAGTATATCGAGGGCCTTTCTTCCGTTATCCGCCAGAACGACGGAAAAGCCCTCATCCTCGAGCACGTCCTTCAGCGTTTCCCTGATGTTCTTCTCGTCGTCAACAACCAGAATACTGCTCATGCCCTGTCAAACTCCATAAAGAATGTCGTCCTTCCCGGTTCGCTTTCGTACCATATACGTCCCTTGTTGTCCAGGACGATCCTCTCCACAATGGCGAGCCCCAGTCCCGAACCTCTCCCGTTTTGAGAGACATACGGGTCGAATATCCTGTCCCTGATCTCGGGATCGATACCGGGACCGTTGTCGGTCACTGACAGAACGACCGATGAACGGTCTTTCCCGGGTGTCACTGCAACGGCAATAGTTCCTTCCGTTTCAATCGCATTAATACTGTTGTAGATAATATTCAGGACGGCACGCCTGATCTGCGCCTCATCGATCATAAGATACACCGTATCCTCATCATGGTTAAAGGAAAAGCTGATATTCCTGTACCCGTCTCCCAAACCCTCCATGATGTCTTTTAGAACGGCGATGATGTTCCTCTTCCGGGGTACCGTATCAGGAAACCGGGCAAATTGCGAAAATTCATTTACCATATCGTTAATATTCGTTACCTCGGTCAGAATGGTGCCGATTCCCTTGGAGAGAATTTCCCGGTATGAATCGTCTCTCTCGTAGAGTCTCAGGATACGCTCCGCCGAGAGTCTGATCGGAGTGAGAGGGTTCTTGATCTCATGGGCGATCTTCCTCGCGATATCACGCCAGGCCGCGCTCCTCTCAGTCTGCTTGAGGAGCATCTTATTAAGCCGAAGATCCTCGGTCATCCGGTTGAATGAGTCAATAAGGACGAGCATCTCATCCTTTGCGTCCGTTTCAATGGTGTATTCGAAGTCATCGTGCGCGACGCGCTGGGTGGCGATCGCGAGCTCACGTATGGGGCCCGTTACCTCCCTGGAAATAATGAGACTCAGGTAGAAGGAAAGCAGAACAAAGGGAAGGGTGAGAACCGTGAAGAAAAGGGTGACAAATCCCATGAGCGGTTTACGGGATATTTTAAAGATCCTGTACCGCTGAAGCCCGCTCGAGATGCTGGCCGCATACTCTCGTATATGCTCCGGGATTACCCTGAGAAGCACATAGTGGTCCCCTCCCTCACTGAGAACCGGAATGATGAGATAATCGGTGTCCGCCACAGCGACCCTCTTCCACGTATCGATCATGCTCTCTCCGGATTTAATCATCTCCTCGAGCGTCATTATAATGGCATAATCTTCCAGGAGAATGGGGATGAAACGTCCGCTTTCCGGATCGAATCCGAGTATTCCGTTTATGGTATCGTATCGCTGCTCTTTCATAACCTCGGGAGGACATCCGTTGCAGATCCGTTCCCATTCATTGATACTCTCCTCCGAATACTTCCTGTAAAGTTCCTTCGAAACATCGAGCGCGTCAACGAGTGTCCCCTCCATATCACGTTCGAATTGCCTGTCTATGCTCTTTCCAATGATGTTGTTGGAAACAAGTATGACCGGCACGATAGGTATAAGGGTTACGGTGAGGAAGAAGAGGGTCAGTCTGAGTCTGAATTTCGAACCTTCCCGGTTTTTAAACCGTGCCGCTATGACCTGGACGATGTTGTACATAACGAGAAAGAACATGATGAAAAAGAAGAGGAAGAGGAGGAGGAGGAAAAACCTGCTTGCAGTCAGGGTCTGTATGATGTCGATGGGATCGGCGCTGAAGCTGAAATAGAGGACCGCCGCGAAGTAGACGATGAACACGGCACAGAGGATGACGAGCAACAGCTTCATCTTTCTACTCGCTCTTCTCTTACCCATGCATTCACAGCCGTTTTGAGATTAGGGTACAGTCAGAAAACAATTTCGGTTTCAATCCACTCGCTCTCATAATTCCAGGGATCGAAAAAAAGCAGGAAGATGCCGAATGGCGGAAAAAGTTTGATCGTCTTGATCTTGATCTTTGCACGAAGGGAGAGGTTATACGTATTCCAATCCCCGATATCGAATACGAGCGGATTGATAATATCGTTTACCGTTTGTACGATCTGTGACGGGAACTTTACCTTGTGTACATTTTTCCTCTTTCTGTCCTCGATGACGTAACTGTTTTCCCAAACATCATATGAGATATTGAAGGTCTCAGTCGTCTCCTCGGAAATACTTCTTCCTATTCCAAGCAGGGGCGAAGACCTTGCGAGCTGCAGGGTAATATAAAGCTGTGCCGTAATACCGTTTTGAATCGCATCGATATTGTCATCTGAAATTTTACCCTTGAGCTTCAGGGACGCGTGCAGGTTGTCCTCCTGCATGGAGTAGCCGCTGAAGGCCACGGTCAGGTCCTCCTTTTCCCGGGCCTTCGCGAAAACCTCGGTAACTGCGACGGCCGGAATGAGTATAATGACCAGTGCGGCCAATAGGAATGGCATATGTTTTTTCATTGATCAGTCACTGAAACGATAGTCGTACTGAAGGGAAAAGCCGCCCGGATTCGCGGTAAGAGACAGGCCCTCACGCTGCTTTCTATACCTGTCGTTGTATTTCTCCGCCGACCTGACCGCATCGGCAACGTTGTAGAACCGCAGGCTGAAATATGCCGCCAGGTAGGTGATTATAAGCGTTCTCGTTCTGTTGTCAAAGGACTGCCAGTTCGCGTTGATTATCTCGTCACCACTCGGCGCATACTTGTTATTGATGTGTGAGATGAGGAATACGAGTGCCGTCTTATTCAACACACCCGCGGCAATGAAAAGTGACCCCTTGGTATATTCCTGAGCGTATATCTGTCCGATCCCCATCATGAACCAGGAGAGCAGGCCCGCAACAAAGGGGTCCTTTTCCCCCCTTATTTGGTCCGCGTACAATTCGATAACGGGCGTATCGCAGGTTTCCATACCCGCCTGTACGGTGCCGGCAGCCGCGCTCTCTACAAATTCCGTATCGGCTGAAGCATTCCTGTAACCGCCGATAAAAACAACATTAATAAGGAGAATACAGCACAGTATTATGCAAACAGCTCGAATTGTCATTGGCATATCTCCCGACGGTTCCGCTAAAACCTTTTATTGAGGGTTACGCCGTATTTTTCACCGGTTTCATCGTAAACGACATCGGCATAGAGATTTCTCTGCCGGAGGTTGTAATTCCTCGTTGTATTGACAGCATCGATAATATTGTAGAAATGGACTCCCACGAGCGCGGCACCGAGCAGAAACGCCGTTCTCCTCTCCGTCCTGTTGGGGTTCTCCTTCGAGGTAATATTGAGGGTAATCCCGATATCCCCCGTAACGTTCAGCTCCATTTCCGCGAGCGTCAGGATGGTGCTGATGAGCAGAGCTTCCTCGGCAACCCAGAATACCGCGCCCTTCAGGAAAGCGCCTGAGTAAAACTGTCCGAGCCCGGGTACGTACCAGGACAGAGCTCCCGCGAGTATGGGGTCCTTCCGTGTGTACTGTGTTCTTCCCTCGCCGAACCCGTACAACGGTACAATAAAAAGAAGAAGAACGACGATACAGACGAGCGGTTTTTTCATGTTTTGACCTCACTGTCTATATCAGACTGTAGCAAGTTTACGATAGCGATGATCGCTTTTTCCTCATCATCGCCTTCGGCAATAACGTTAACCTGGGACCCTTCGCCGGCGGCCAGCATCATGACACCCATGATGCTCTTCGCATTTATCCTGTCCTCTTCCTTCTGAAGAAAAATATCGGACTTGAACTCATTCGCCTTCTGCACGATAACCGCGGCAGGACGGGCGTGAAGGCCGGTTTTATTCTTGATGACAGTCTTCTTTTCGATCATACCTTTACCCTGAAAAAAAAGGCCTTTTATCCATTCAAGAGACTGTCAGGTTTCTGCGAACCATGTAAGCAGCCGCGACAGCGGCCGCGACCGCGGTCTCTATGTATCCTTCCCTTCGTCCGCGATATGGTTGATCAAATCCCGGTTGAACTCCTTGGCCGTATCATAACCGAGCTTGGCAAGCCTGTAATTCATCGCGGCCGTCTCTATAAGTATGGGAATATTTCTCCCGGGCCTGACCGGTATCGTGAGCAGGGGCACTTCCACACCGAGTATTGAATAGACCGCCTTGTCGAGTCCGAGCCGGTCATAGGCTTTTTCAGCGTCCCACATCTCGAGGCTCACGACGAGCTGTATCTGCTTGGTATCGCGAATTGCACCGACTCCGAAGAGCTGCTTTATGTTGATGATACCGAGGCCCCTAATTTCCATGTGGTGGCGTATGAGCTTCGCACCGCTTCCGATCAGGAGCGTGTCCGATATGGACTGTATGTCCACTACATCATCCGCCACGAGCCTGTGTCCCCGTTCGACGAGTTCGAGGGCGCATTCACTCTTACCGACCCCGCTCTTTCCCACGATAAGGATACCCACGCCGAAAACTTCGACGAGCACACCGTGAGTGCTCGTCCTGGGAGCAAACGCGTCCTGAAGTATCTTCGACAGCCGCGTGGTCATAATATTTGTCGGGAGAGAAGAAACGAGAACCGGGACGCCGGCGGCGTCGGCTTTTTCCACGAATATTTCGGGAGGCTCGTGGCCGTGCGAAAAGATACAGCAGGAAACGTGATAGCTGAAAAAATTTTCGATGCTTTGCAGCTCGTTGCTGTTTACGATTTTAAGAAGGTAATGGTACTCCCCCCTGCCGAAAACCTGGATTTTTTCATAATCGAAGAAATCGAAATCCCCGGCCAGCGTAAGTCCCGGCCTGTTGATATCGCAGGTCGTAATCGATTGCCTGAGTGTCTTCTCCCCGGTAATGATGCGGAGGTGAAGTATGTCCCCGTCCTGGGCGAGATCGAGCAACCTCGCAATGGTGATTCCTTTCGTCTTTTCGATCTGTCCCATTCCCTTTTAATACTCCTCCGAAACCGCTTCTTCCGAAAATGGCTCGGACTGATCGCTTTTGCCGGCACCGACAGGCTGCGCGAAGGTCTCCTTCAGGGGCATAACACGCCTATGTGTCAGCTTGTCCCTGTATCTCATCATCTTTACTTCAATCTTATCATACAGCATATCAACGACACTGTAAACATCCGAGGTCTTGGCAAAGATATGTATGGTCTTCTTCTTCATGTTTATATTGACTTCCGCAAGGAAGACGTGGCGTTCTTTTTCAATTATGAGCTTAAAATCATAGATATGGTCTACGTAATGGTCGAGCTTCTTCATCTTCTTTTCTATATATTCCCGTAAATCAGGAGTTATCTTTACCTTTCTCCCGACTATTGAAACATTCATTTCTACCTCCTCAGGTTTGATGGTAAAATATGGAGTTCTTTTCGGTACTTGGCAACCGTTCTTCTCGCGATCTTGATTCCCCGTTTCTGGAGGAGTTCAGCGATCTTCTGGTCGCTCAGGTGGTTCTTCGAGCCTTCATTCTGAACAATCTCCTTGATTATTTCTCTAATGGACGTTGAGGAGAAATCCTGCCTCCCCTTTGCCTGAATCGGGTTCGAAAAGAAATACTTCATACGGAAAACACCGTACGGGGTTTGCGCGTATTTCGAAGAAGTAATCCTGCTGATTGTGGACTCGTGAAGGTCGACCATCTCCGCAATGTCCCGAAGCGTCAGGGGTCTCAGATGAAGCGGCCCTTTCTCGAAAAAATCAATCTGCCGTTCGAGGATGGCCTTCGACACCCTGAGCAGGGTACTTTCTCGCTGCTGAACGGAATGGATGAAGGTCCTAGCCCGCTGAACGCGATCGGAAACGAAGTCCTTCACCCTCCTCTCGCTGTCTTTCTTCTTGAGCAGGTACTCGAAATAACGGTTAACCCGCAGCTTCGGAATACCCATATCATTTGTTATGACAACGAAAACCCCCTCGCGCTTCTCTATTATGACATCGGGAATTATGTAGCGCACCTCCTCGGAGTTGAACTGTCTTCCCGGGTAGGGCTCGAGGCTCGAAATGAGCGCGAGCGCATCTTTTAAATTCGCCTTTGAGATGTGTGTTTTCTTCGTAATCTCGTCGTACTTTCTCAGCTTGATCCTGTTGAGGTGATCCAGGACGAGTTTCTCGGCAATCGGATAGTGCCCCCGGTTTCTCAGCTGAATGATAAGGCATTCCTGTATGGAACGGGCCCCGATTCCGGGCGGATCGAGGGTTTGAATAATATTCAGCACCGCATCGAGCCTCTGGGTCGAAATAGAGAACTCGGAGGATATGTTTTCGATGGTTTCGGAGAGGTACCCGGCATCGTTAATAAAGCTGATGAGAACCTCAGCGACCTCGAGGTCCTCAGGCTGTATCTTCAGCAGGCTGATCTGCCGCATGAGATACTCCTTCAACGTCATATCCCTCGAAAGCGCACCCTCGATGAACTCCCGCTTCCTGTCCTCGCCTTCCGGGGCGGACTGCAGGTATGAACGTTGATCGATGAGCAGTTCCTCGTTGAAATCGTCGACGACCTTTTCCTCCCTCGTTCGTTCCATATGCTCGAGGATCTCCTCCTCTGTAAGCTCGTTACCGGTTCTTTCGTCACGGTCCTCCATCTCGAGAGCGGGATTCTCGATCAGTTCCTCTTCTATTCTCTGGCTCAATTCCAGGTTGGAGAGCTGAAGCATCTTGATCGCCTGCTGGAGCTGCGGCGTCATTACGAGCTTCTGCGTCTGCTTGAGTTGTATCTCCGGTCTCAGTTCCACCAGTACCGCTCCTCATTTCCGGTGTTTCCGCGCCGGCGGAACCACCACGCTTCGCTCACACCTGAATCAAATAGTGAAGTTTAGGCCCAGATAGATACGTTTCGCTTCCTCGTTATTTACGAGGTAATCACTCGTGCCTGAAACGAGTATCTCCCCTTCATTCATGATATACGCCCTGCTTGTAATACGCAACGTTTCCCGCACATTATGGTCCGTTATGAGAATACCCAGCCCCTTTTCCCGCAACTTATCGATAATACCCTGAATGTCGAACACGGCTATGGGATCGATCCCGGCGAAGGGTTCGTCCAGAAGAAGAAATTTGGGCTCGAGCGCGAGTGCGCGGGCTATCTCCGTCCTCCTCCGCTCACCCCCAGAGAGCGTATAGGCCTTCTGTTTCTTCACATGCGTGATACCGAGCTCATCAAGGAGCCCGTTCGTCTTCCGGACTCTCTCCTTTCGGGTCAAGCTGGTATTTTCCAGTACCGCGAGTATGTTCTGCTCGACGGTGAGTTTCTGGAAAACGGACGACTCCTGGGCGAGATAACCGATTCCCATCCGCGCCCTTTTATACATCGGGGCCTGGCTGATATCTTTTCCATTCAGCTGGATCTTACCCTCATCCGCCTTGATAAAACCTACGATCATATAAAAAGAGGTCGTCTTCCCCGCTCCATTCGGCCCGAGAAGCCCGACGACCTCTCCCTCGTGTATATCAAAGCTCACGCCTTTAACGACCTTGCGTTTTTTAAAGATCTTGACGAGACCTTTAACTGCAATGGTGTTCACGTACCGCTCTCCCCGTATTTTTTTGGACGATCCCGCAGAATCCATTTCCCCGTTTACCCGTCTAGAGATCCCCGGGAATCCTGCCGCTCTTCCTCAGGAATAATTCCGCGAACGCCCCCGAGAAAAGAAAGTTTGTTCAAATCGAGATAGAGCTGCATACTTCCCGAGTAAATCGTCTTCTCACCGTCAAATACCACCGTTTCACCCTGGGATTCCACAAGCCTTTTCTCACGATAGTATTTTACAAAGGACCCGCCCATGGAGTATTCCCCGCTCAGCACCTGCACATCTTCCAGCAGGATAAAGTAGTCCTCTGTGTTGAAATACTTGATAACCTCCGCGCTTAAAACGAGTCCGTTCTCACCGTGCTCAATGTAGAGAACATCCCCCTGGAAATGACCGTCCCCCGTGTCAATCCCGTACCTGATTAAATCACAGAATATTTCATCACCGTCCTCAAGGGATTCGGCCCGCACATCACCCGTGAAGTTTGCGGTATCATCACTTAATACTTCCAGCTTTGCCGAATCCACACGCACATTGTCATCCGTATAGACCACATCATCGGTGAATGTGTATCGCCCCTCACCGAGCGATTCAATGAGTCCGGAAGTGATTACACGTTCGCCGTCCCGGTAAGACCCGTTATCCCTGACGAAATAATAATCATCATTATAATATGCTTCACCGTATGCTCCCCTGATCTCCCTGCCCGTCTCCCTGTCAAATAAAACGACATCATCATGAAAATATGCCCGCTTCACCTCTTCGGCATAGTGAATCACGACTTTCCGGGCTTTAACTTCCGTCTGCTCTTTCCTGTAATAAGCATTTCCCGTAGCCGTAATGATCTTTTTTTCGTAATCAACCGAGTACGTATCGGCACTGTAATAGATCCTGTCGGAGGCAAGGTAAGCGTCACCGAAAACGAAGTGGAAGGGAATAAAAAAAAGGAAAACAATATACGGAAAGAAGTGGGGTTTATTCGTTTTTAACGCTACCCCTGACATCTTTTTTAATCGTAACATAATTGAGCGCCACATCGGCTGTCATACCGATTCCCTGAAGTATATCACCGTTCTTCCGCGTAACCGTGACAAAGCTCTCCGTAACGAACTGGTCCCTCGTTCCGTACCATTCGAGATAATCCGTTTCGAGCTTCGCCCCGTTTACTTCGGATATAACAACGACGTCATCTTCCGCTTCGAGATACGAATCGTCTTCGTAAAGGGTAGCCCTTCTGGATTTGCCCCTCGATTCAACCTCTCCAAACCTATCATAATATACGTAACTGCAATTTTCAATATGTAACTCCTCGACATCCGCGTAGTACAAACCGTTCTCGAACTCCATCATGACCCGGAGATCACCTTCCTGGTAGGTGTAGTGCACGACGTCCCTGAGCACGTAGTCGGGCGTCTTTTCAGCCGTACCGGGCTCCTCGGGCACGTCTTCCTTGTCGCCTAGCTTGCCGCCCGGTTTCCCGCCGATGCATACAACCGGTATCATGAGAATGATGAAACAGAGCGTTGCGTTTCTCACGGATTTCACGCGCCTCATCCTCCGCTTATACGGCGAAAAACATATCGTCGGTCTCAGTGTTTCGCCTCGGCCTTTTTCACCGTTTTCCTTTTTTTATAAAGGACACTCTCCCTGATAAAATCCCTGAAGAGTACGTGCGGTTTAACCGGCCTTGACTTGAACTCGGGATGGAATTGAACGCCTATGGCCCACGGGTGGTCCCGGTACTCAATCGATTCAACGAGCAGCCCGTCAGGCGACGTTCCGGAAAGAATCAGGCCCGTGCTCACCATGTCATCCCTGTACCTGTTCGTAAACTCATACCGGTGCCTGTGCCTCTCATATATTTTCACGGACCCGTAAGCTTTTTTGATCTTCGTTCCTTCAGCCAGGAGCGCGGGCTGGCTTCCGAGCCGCATGGTGCCCCCGAGATTGGTAACCGCTCCCTGTTCCTCCATGAGACTGATGACCGGGTGCTTCGTCTCTACATCAAACTCCGTGCTGTTGGCGTCCCTGTATCCGAGAACGTTGCGTGCCAGCTCGATCACCATGACCTGCATGCCGAGACATATGCCGAAGAGCGGTATATTATGCTCGCGCGCATATTTCGCGGCGAGCACCTTCCCGTCGATACCCCGTTCTCCAAATCCTCCCGGAATAAGAATACCGTGTACGTCCCTGAATATATTCTTGAGAGAGGTATCTTTGACGTTTTCCACTTTTATCTTGATGATATTCACCTTTACATCGTTCGCGATTCCGCCGTGATCGAGGGCCTCGTAAATACTCTTATACGCGTCGTGCAGCTCCGTATATTTGCCCGCAATGCCGATGTTTACGTCTTCATGGGCCGATTTGAGCCTTTGCAGCATCTCCACCCACCCGGAAAAGTTCATACGCTTTTTATGCATATTGCACTTATCGAGAACGATCTCGTCGAGCCCGCCTTCACGAAAATTGACCGGAACCTCGTAGATGGAGCCCTTGATATCTCTTGCCGTTATGACCGCCCGTTCCTCCACGTTGCAGAAGAGCGAGATCTTGCTCCTCATCTCGTCACTGATCTCGGACTGCGCCCTGCACAGTATGATATCGGGTACTATCCCGATTTCGAGCAGTTTGCTGACCGAGTGCTGGGTGGGTTTTGTTTTCGGTTCGCGCGCCGCTCCCACGACCGGGATGAGCGTAACGTGCAGGAAGAGGCTGTTCTCCCGCCCGACGTCCAGCCTGAACTGCCTGATGGCCTCGAGAAACGGTATACCCTCGATATCCCCAACCGTTCCACCGATCTCCACAATCACGAAATCCGAGTTGTCGTTTTCACCGATCACGTTAATCCGGCGCTTGATCTCGTTCGTGATATGGGGAATGACCTGAACGGTACGGCCGAGGTAATCGCCCCGCCTCTCCTTTTCGATAACGGTTTTGTAAATCTGTCCCGTGGTTACGCTGTTGAATTTCGTAAGCCTCTGCGAGGTGAACCGTTCGTAATTACCGAGATCGAGGTCGGTCTCCGCCCCGTCATCGGTTACGTATACCTCGCCGTGCTGATAGGGACTCATGGTGCCGGGATCGATGTTGATATAGGGGTCCATCTTCATAAGGCTGATCTTGTAACCCCGGTTCTCGAGCAGGCATCCGAGTGAGGATGCGGCTATTCCCTTGCCGAGAGACGAACATACCCCGCCGGTGATGAAAATGTACTTGGTCATTGTGCACCACCCTTCTTATCTCGTTGAAGCAAGCCCGAGATTCATTTAATAAAAAATATACACGGAAAACGTTCAAGTACACCACAATCCGACCCGGTCAGACCCCGTCCTGAAAAAAGGAACGGGCATCTTCGACTACACGATCGATCCCGTCCTCGGGAAACACGGCCGTCCCCTCCCCCGCCTTTTTTCTCAGGTGCACGAAGAATTCAATGTTTCCCTTCGGCCCCTGGAGTGGAGAAAAGGTATATCCCAGGACGCGGTAGCCGCAGCCGGGAAAGAATTTATTCAGGTCCTTTATAATACGCCTGTGTATGGCCGGGTCTCCCACAACGCCCTTGAATCCGCTTAAGGGCCGGCTCAACTCGAACTGGGGTTTGATTAAACAGATAACGTCGGTGTCACCGGTAATTATCCCGGCAAGTGGTTCCAGAATGAGTCTGATGGATATAAAGGATACATCGACGGTTACAACGGACGGTGTCCGGGTAAGCTTCAGCCGGTCAATATACCTGGCATTGAATCCCTCGACCACGCACACCCGGCTGTCTCTTCTCAGCTTGTAAGCGAGCTGGTTCTTACCCACATCGACAGCCGTAACTGATGAGGCGCCGGCCTGCAGAAGGCAGTCGGTGAATCCTCCTGTTGAGGCCCCGATATCGAGACACGGACGGCCGTCGGGCCGTATAGTGAAAACTCGAAGGGCCTTCTTCAGTTTCATCCCGCCCCTGCTTACGAATCCCTCGTTCTGCAGCCGGATCTCGATCCGGGACTCGTCATCAACGAGCAGGCCCGGTTTTCGAACCGTCTCCCCGTCAACCCTGATGCTGCCGCCCAGTATGTAGGCCCTGGCTTTTTCACGGGAAGGAACAAGGTTTTTTCGGGCGATAAATTTGTCGAGCCTCTCCTTCATGATGCGTTTTCCGGATTTGGAATTAACACGAAAGATGAGACATACCGCGGTGAAGAAAGCGGTCTTCGGAAGTTTGGAAAGGACCGGTCACTAGTTGAAGACGTTTTTACTGATGCGCGTAATGGATACCGCTTTTCCCGTATCCGTATCGATGGAAACGACGACTCCGTTTATCCGTATATCGTTCTCCGCAACCGAAAACTTCATGGGAATGAGCCCTATAAACTTCCGCAATGCGCTTTCCTTTCTCATACCGATCACGGAATCGAAAGGACCGGTCATGCCGACATCCGTAATATAAGCCGTACCCTTGGGCAGTATTCCCTCATCCGCGGTCTGAACATGCGTATGGGTACCAAGCAGGGCGCTTGCCATACCGTCGACGTGCCAGCCCATCGCGACCTTTTCGCTCGTCGCCTCACCGTGAAAATCGATGACGACGATATTGGTTTCTTTCTTCACCAGCGCAATATCCCTTCGGGCCGCCCGGAAAGGGCATTCGAGAGGTTCCATATACACCCTCCCCAGTACGTTTACGACACCGACCTTTACGCCGTTTTTTTCGATGACGGTCCACCCTCTGCCGGGCGTCCCCTTCGGATAATTCGTCGGACGGATCACCCGCGTGCTGTCATCGATGAGTTTATAGACCTCCCTGTTACGCCACACGTGATTACCGGTCGTAATGCAGTCAACACCGTATGAGAAGAGCTTGCCCGCTATTTTACCCGTTATACCGAATCCGCCCGCGGCATTCTCTCCGTTTGCAATGACAAAATCTATGGAATAGTCATCTATCAGGCTTTTCAGGGAGAGAAAGAGGGCCTGCCTCCCAGGCTCTCCGATAATATCCCCGATAAGCGCGACATTAACCGGTCCGGTCTTCATGAAAGGATCCTCTTATGTATACACGGCTGCACGATCGCTCGTCATTATTCTTCTCTGCGAATGGGAATGCGTGAACTTGTACGTGGAATCGCGCGGCCGACGGCACTGCACCCGTAAGCTGCTGCCGGGCTGAAAACGTGAAGAACGATGTCTACTTCGCGTATTCGACGATTCTCGTCTCTCTGATCAGAGTGACCTTTATCCGGCCGGGATACTTGAGCTCCTTCTCAATACGCTTGGCTATCTCCCGCGCCACTTCCTTTGCATTATCATCGTTCACCCGGTCGTTGTTGACGATGACGCGTATTTCGCGCCCGGCCTGTATTGCAAAGGACTTATCCACCCCTTCATAACTCTCGGCGATTTTTTCGAGCGCTTCGAGCCTCTTGATGTAGGTGTCCATCGACTCCCTGCGCGCCCCGGGTCTCGATGCTGAAACGGCATCCGCAGCCTGAATGATGACCGCTTCAATGGTTTCGGGTTCCCGGTCGTTGTGATGGGATTCGACGATATTGACGACTTCCGGATTTTCTCCGTACTTCCTCGCGAGCTCTGCTCCGACCGTCGCATGGCTTCCGTCACCGTCCGTAATAACGGCTTTGCCGATATCGTGAAGCAGTCCGCCCCGTTTTGCGAGCTCGATATCCGCCCCTATCTCGGCCGCGATCATGCCCGCAATATTGGCCACTTCGCGGCTGTGGGAAAGGATGTTCTGTCCGTAGGACGTCCGGTAATGGAGCTTGCCCACGTAAGGGAGGAGTTCTCTGGAAATCGATTGTATGGAGAGGTCGAAAACCGCCTTTTCCCCCTCTTCCAGGATAATACGGTTGACTTCCTTTGTGACCTTGGAAGTGACCTCCTCGATACGGGCGGGGTGTATACGCCCGTCCGCGATAAGCCGCTCCATGGATACCCGGGCGATCTCACGTCGAACGGGATCGAAACTGGAAATGACGACCGCCTCAGGCGTATCGTCGATAATGATATCCACCCCGGTCAGTGTCTCGAGCGCGCGTATATTGCGCCCTTCCCGGCCGATTATTCTTCCCTTCATCTCGTCATTGGGAAGTGATACCGATGTAACGGTGATTTCAGAGGTTATCTCGGATGAAAGTCTCTGAATTGAGTAGGCGAGGATCTCGCGGGCCTTCTTCTCGGCCGTGAGCTTTGCCTCGTTTTCGATGGAATTGATAGTCAGCTGCGCATCCCGGCGCGCTTCATCCTCCATGCCCTTAATGAGCATGTCCTTCGCTTCCTGCGCGGTCAGGCATGATATGCGCTCAAGCTCGCGCCTGATTTCTTCCTGCGACTCTTTTAATTCCGTTTCCCGTGCATCTGCCACCCTCTCCCGGCCTGTGAGCGTCTTTTCCTTCCTGTCAAGCACATCCAAGCGCTTGTCGAGGTTTTCCTCTTTCTGAAGGAGACGCTTTTCCCACCGTTGGAGTTCAGCTCTTCTGTCGCGTGTTTCCCGCTCAAAGTTACTCTTTTCTCTGAAAAGCTGATCCTTTGTTTCAAGAATCGCCTCTCGTTTCTTGGCTTCAGCCTCTTTCTGAGCTTCCTTTAAAATATTCTCAGCCGCAATTTCAGCGGAATTAACCTTGAGCTTTGCAATATAGCGACGTACAAAGTATCCAACGACTAAACCTAGAACGAGGGAGGGCAGTGCATATTGTAAAATAATATACACCACCTGTTTCCCCTTTCGTAGAGCATTGCCTAAAGATTTAGATTAATACCCATACCTCCGCGGGTCAAGAAAAATGGACATTCATAATAATTCGGATATTGATTTATTTATCTCTTTAATCTTTATAACCGCTTCCCTGACACTCAAATCCTCACTGGATTTGAGACAGATGAGCGTTATTCCGGCCGGTATTCCGGCCGGGTCCTCCCCCCCTTTTAACATTTTTTTCATGGTTGAAGGGGAAACCGGCGATTTCTCATGCGACGATACGGGCGAAAGGAAGACTGATCGAAGCCCGGACGTGTCACGTCTGTCGAATTTCTTTCTCAACTCGGCGCTCTTGAGGGCATCGCCCTTAATATGCAGGGTCCTGCCGCTTCGAAGCATCCGGGCGACCCTGCCCCCCGCAGCAAACATGAATTTCTTTTTCGTATTCGTCCGCAATCCCACGGATGCTGCCATTCGGAACTCCCCGTTCCTGTCGACAAGTACCCCGCCTTTCGAGAAACCGGCACTTTTCATGACTTCTCCGAACAACTCACCGAGCTCCGCCGGCAGGGGTTCTCCTTCGCCCGCCACGAATACATCATCCTTCGACAGGTTTTTATCAGCTTCCGCAAGGGAAAGAAGATCGGGAAGCGAAGTACCGCCGCCTTCTTCCAGCAGGACGTCCTCTTCGATACTCTCATCCCGTTCCGTCGGTTCCGTAAGATCCGGCTCCTCTTTCCGGAAACCGTCCGGGGGTTTTCCCCCGGCCACCCCGGCCACCCCGACCATTTCCCGGGTTTCATCCCGTGAATCCGCCGTCGATTCCTCCGGTTCCGGTTCCGCCTGTCCCTCTTCCCCTGTTTCGGTCCCTTCCTCACTCCCGAAACCTTCTTCCTCCTCCGCAGCGGCTACCTCGGCTTCTCCGATATCCGCCAGTCCCCTGACCTCTTCAACATCCTTCAGCGACAGGATCCCAGCATCAAGGGATATTATTTCCTCCCCGGCCTCCGTCCCGTTCACGGGCCCGGTCCCCACGAACTCGATCCGTTCCTCTTCCGTCGAAGCCCCCGGGACCTCCGTCCGTTCGACCTTCAACTCTTGAGGTCCATACCCCTCTTCCATATCCCGGCCCCCGGCACGGGTCCTGTCCCCGGTGGAGAGTGTCTCCTCCGCAACCTCTTCCACGGACTTTTTTCGACCGGTTGAGACCATGACAAGCGAAAGGAGACTAAGCAGGGCCACCGCCATTAAAACGATCGTCACGATCCCAAGAGGGGTTATGCCGACACCTCCTGCATCGACCGCAAGCCCGACGATCCATTTGGAACCCGACGCGGCCGGTCTGAAACTGACAAGCCGTTCCGAACCGCTTTCACCGGGCCGAATCCGAATTGTACCCTCGCGCATTGCACGAATTTTATCCGCCGTTCCGTCAAGCTCATCGGCCGGCCCGGTCTCTCCGGCCTGCATGTTGAACAGCATGACGTGTTCCGGCAGGACCACCACATTCTCGTACCAGGAAATACCGCCTTCTGCGAATATCGTGTGAATATAATCCTTCGGGTAGGCGAACAGGAAAAGGTTCCCGGAATTCCATCGCAACCCGAGCACGAGACTGCCCGTGCCGTCAACGAATACTCCCTTTTCATCCGCTCCCGCCTCGAACACCTCCGAGAAACGGGAATCAGCCGTCCCGCCGATTCTGTCCGCGGCGCTCGTGCTGAAAGCTATCGTCATGTCGCTTGAAACCAGCCGTACCGACTTAAGTCCGTGTGCTTCCGCGTATTCACGAAGTTTTTGCGCCGCTTCATCATGGAGAGTTACGGTGCGGCGACTGCCGGGATCGGCCAGACCACTGTTTTCAAGTATATAGGCGGCCTTCTCCGTCTCAATGGCGCATCTTCTGCTGAAGATGAGAGCAAGGCGGTCTAATTTTTGCCGATACCCGTTCCCGAGGGTATTACCGGCTCCATACCCGGGAACCCGAATCGTCCCCTCGATGAAAAAGAGTGAGAATCCGCCGAGTATGACGACCGCGGAAAGAATAGCTATTGGAAGTCTCTTCACCGTATGCCTTAGGCCCCGCGTCTGATAATTATACCGTCATCCTCGTACTTCTTCTTACGTTCGATCAACTTCGAGTCATCAGGTGGAGGAGTCTCACGGACCGTATCATCGTCAATGATGTCCGATATCTCACTATCGATCTCGCTGATGACGCTCTTTTTCTTTTCATCTCCCATACCAGCCCCCGTTTCCAAACCTCTCTTTTCCGTTCTGTAAAAATACCGGATGGCACGGATAGTACTTATAAATATAAATATAGCGAACACTGCAAGTACCAGCAATCCAAAGACGCGCCATGACCGTGGCCCGGGGACGAACCTGAAATCCGTTACCAGGAGGATATCGTTCTCCGCGGAGAAGACCTTTTCCACGATTACCGCGCGCGCAGGACCGATGAAACGGCTTCCATGCTCCGCCAGAAAATCAGGATCCTCTAATGAAGCCCCGTCACCGTGTATTATGACGGCAGAACCGGTTCCGGTGTCTACAAGCGCCGCGCCGCGTACGGCTGTACTCCGCTTTTTACCATTCAGGTTCGATAGGGAAACAACCGTGTCGAGAAAGGCGCCCTCACTGACCGAGCAGCGGAAGTGCAGGAATCCTTCACCGTCTATGTAATAACCCGGACTCTGAGAAAACTGCGGTAAAAACTCCCTTCCAACGGCCAGCGTCCTGCTTCCCGTCATAAAGAGAGCGCCCTCGATCACACCCGAACGGTGGAGATTCCCGAGCCATTCCTTCGAAAGGACCGCCGGGTCGCACAGCAACCTCGATATCTCGTCCATACGAACGGCCAGTTCCTCTCCGCTGGGATCCATATCGCGGAGGTCGGCAAGAAAATAGTTCCCGACGATATTTCCCATGAATGCCCGCACCGGAGAAACCACGGCGTCCGCGTAAGGCCGCAACCCCGTGCCGCTGTCCGCGAATACGCACGGGAACGCGGTTAACAAGCATAACACCAGAACGCCGCCCGCCGTTCTCAAGACCGCCCGCCTGTTTAATCGCTTCAGAATCCGCAAAAATTCCACCTCACCTGTACTACACTCTATTATCGGGAGATTATGGTCTTATCCATTAAAAATCTGGTATTTTTATACCGGAATTTATAAAAGACCACAAGGCACGCGTCGGTTTGTGCGTATTCTCCATGGCTCTTTGTCAGGTGCCGGATCGATACTCCGCCATTTTAAACCAAGCTGCGTTGTTTTCCTATTTCACTGCAGGAAGACAGCTCCGTCACCGTTGATATAAAAATCTTCCCGTTGAAAATTTACTTGCATATT
>CAYWUT010000016.1:0-40827 GCA_964460545.1 uncultured Spirochaetota bacterium | reverse complement strand
CTGGCACCGCCGAGCTCTTCGAGCCTCGCCTCCACGGTAACGACGTCATCGTAGCCGATGGGTTTCCTGTATTTACAGCAGGCTTCCCGAACAGGAAGATAAAAACCCCGCTTTTCCAGCTCGCGATAGGTGAGGCCCGCGTTTCTCATGAGCTCGGTCCTCGCTGCCTCCATCCAGGTGAAATAATTCGTGTGATGCACAACGCGCATGGAGTCCGTTTCGGCGTATCTGACCCGTATATCGTGCGATACCCGGATTTCACCCTTTTTCTCTTTGTGCGTTTCCATGGAGGTATAGTATACTAGCACCGGACCGTTTGACAATGGAAAGAGGAGCGGATCATGCGCAAATACAGGCTCTGCGGTATACAGGTTGAAACGGGAGAGGACAGGGAGGCGAATGTCGCGAAAACGCTCGGTTTTATCGAAAGGGCCGCCCGTCGTAAGCCCGACGTTATCGTTCTGCCCGAGATGTTCGAGATGGCGGCGAAGCCGGAGGAGGCGCACGCCTTTTCACACCAATTGGACTCACCCTTTACCGAACGCTTTTCGGACCTCGCCAGGGCCCACTCCGTCAATATCGTGGGAGGCACCTTTTTCGAGCGGAGCGGTGACCATATCTACAATACGGCCGTGGTTTACGGGAGGGACGGCTCCGTACTGGGCGCATACAGGAAGATGCACCTCTTCGATGCGTTTCACTACGGCGAGTCAAAGGGAATACGGAGGGGCGACGGCCCCCTCATCGTGCAGCTCGACGGGCTCAAAGCCGGTATAGCCGTGTGTTATGATATCAGGTTCCCGGAAATCTTCAGGGACTATGCGGTCCGGGGCGCTGATGTTGTCATACTTCCCGCCGCCTACTTTCAGCCCAACCACGATCACTGGACTCTCAACATACGGTCGCGTGCCCTGGACAACACCCTTTTTATCATGACCTGTAATCAGACCGGCGACCGTTTCGTCGGGCGGAGCATGACGGTCGGTCCATGGGGCATCCCCGTCGCTTCCATGGGAATGGAGGAGGGGTTTTATATAGCCGAGATAGACATCGACCTGATACGGAAGGTACGCCGGAAACTTCCGTTCCTAGAAAATAGGCGCTACGACGTGGTGCCGCGTGAGGAGTGACCGGGCCCCGGGGCCTCTCGGGTTTTATTCAGGGGGTATCCTTTTTACCGCGTTTATTCCTCCCCCTCTCAGCGAGCACGCGGGCAACGGTATGCCTGTTTTCAGGTTTGAAGTACTGGGCGAGTTTTCTGAAGAGCCTCTTTTCCCGCTCGCCCCGCGGAACATAGATACGCTTTCCCGAGAAAGGATCGATCCCGGTCCGGTACATCGAGGTGGAAACGGTCATGGGCGAGGGAATGAAGTCCTGGACCTCGCGGGGTCTGTATCCGTTTTTCTGCAGATAGCGTGAGAGCTCGGCCGCCTCTCTGATCGTCGTTCCCGGGTGTGACGTTATGATATAGGGAACGACGCTCCTGTCTCCCTTATCAGGGGAAAATTTTTCGAACAGGCGAACGAAACGCTCAAAAACCTCAATTCCCGGTTTTTTCATGAGGTTCAGGACTCTTTCCGACACATGTTCGGGTGCGACCTTCATCCGTCCACCCGTGTGGTGTCGTGCCACCTCCTCGATGTACTCGGGAGAACGGAGGGCGAGGTCCATACGTATGCCGCTGGAGACGAAAACATGTTTTACGCCCCGTACGCGGCGGGCCCGTCTCAGGAGCCGGATGAGGGGGCCGTGGTCCGTATTCAGGTTAGGACACACGGCCGGGTAAAGACACGAGGGTCTCGTGCACCGTGCGCATCGGAGCCTGTCACGGCCTCCCATCATATACATGTTTGCCGTAGGCCCGCCTATATCCGTAATCGTGCCGTCGAATCCTTTACTGGAAGCGATCCGCTCCATTTCCCGCACTATGGAGGAGGGGGACCGGGACTGAATATCCCTTCCCTGATGAAGAGCTATGGCGCAGAAGCTGCAACCGCCGAAACACCCGCGCATAGCCGTGACGGAATTTCGGATCATGGTGAACGCGGGAATGGGACGGACGTAACGGGGATGGGGCTTTCGCGTGTACGGAAGCTCGTAAAGAGCATCCATCTGTCCGGTCGTGAGAGGGGGCGGAGGCCCCACCTGAACGACCGCTTTCTTTCCGTGGGTCTGGACGAGAAGCCGTGGAGCTGTCGCCGAGGTGGTAGAGGCTGCCCCATAGGGGGCAGCCTTTTCGATGATGAGCCTTGTGGCGAGACTGAACATCTCCGGGTTGGATTTCACCTCCTCGAACGCGGGAAGGTACAGCACGTTCGGGCCGGGTGAGGGGGGTGATGCTCCGGAACCGGCCAGCGGATACATCGTTCCGGGTATATCGCGCATGGCCTGAATATCTTCACCGCCCGAGAGTCTGCGCGCGATCTCCACGGCCTGCCGCTCACCCATACCGTATACGAGGAGGTCCGCCTTTGCGTCGAGAAGAACGGAACGCCTGATTTCGTCGCTCCAGTAATCGTAATGGGCGAAGCGGCGGAGGGATGACTCGATTCCTCCCATTACGACGGGAACATCCTTGAAAGCCTCCCTGGCCCTGCATCCGTACACGATGGCCGCCCTGTCCGGCCTTCTGAAGGGCTCGCCGCCCTCGGAGTAGGCATCGTCGTTTCTGACCTTTCTCAGGGCGGTGTATTTGTTGATCATGGAATCCATGTTGCCGGAGGTGATACCGAAAAAGAGACGCGGTTTTCCGAAAGTCCTGAAATCCTCGCAGCTTCGCCAGTCCGGCTGACTCAGGATTGCGACGGTGTATCCCTGTTTCTGAAGTGTCCTGCCGATGACGGCCGCGCCGAAGGAGGGATGATCGACATAGGCGTCGCCCGTCACGAGAACGACGTCCACCCCGTCCCATCCCGCGTCGCGGACCTCATCAGGGGTCATTGGCAGGTAATTGTTCTTCATGGCTGCTCGATTTTCGCGTTTCTCCGGATTTTCCCCTTTTCAGTCGAACTGATAGTGAGCGGTAAAAACAATCCTCGACAGCATGGCCTTGAGATCGAGACCGTCCAGGCTTTCCACCGGTTTTATCTTTACATCGAAATCGAGGCTGAAGTTGTACGTTTGAAAGATACTCGTTCCGTTCCTTCCGCCCATACCGCCGCGGGACATGAGATTCAGGAAAATCAGCATAAAGAAATCGGGCGGTCCTCTCTGTACGCCGGGCTTGTCGCCGGGGAAACCCGTATACATCCGGATAACGGTCCCTTCCCCGGTTTCGTTGAGAAACGGTAAAAGGGGTGCGGGATGAATGTACGCAAGATGAAAAATAATATCCTCTTCATAGAGTGTGTGTATGCCCGGTTCAAAAATACCCAGACCATAGAGGGGAAGGGCCATTGTGGAGAGGGGCCTGTCTTCATACAATCGTAATAAAACCGGGCCGTCTCCTCCACGGAGCGCTGACGTGGTTGAGGCTGTCCCGATGAGTATGAGGGCCACAAGAATCCAGGTTTTTTTCATGCTGCCGTCCGGAACGGAACGTTCTCTCTATAAAATAACAGGGAGAGGAAAATTATAAAAGCAAATCATGGGGGTATAAGCGCCAATGAAAGGCTGTTGCTTATTCCGTCCGGCGGTGTATAATGCTCCAGGACTGGTTCTTAACATACGGGAGGGGGGTGATATGGGTGTATTCGGCTGCAGTTTCGAGCCGGAATTCGGCACCATACGGCTCGTCTGGAATGGAGCATCCGGGAGGATCGTTCGCGTTCTGTTTCCCGGACAACTTTTGCCGGATACCGAACCCGTACGGGCCGAAGACGTTCCTGAGCGGGTTTCCACGCTGATGTCGAATCTCGGTCGTTTTCTCAGGGGCGCGGAGGTGGAATTCGATCCCGGTATTCTCGACCTTGAGAGCTGCTCGCCGTTCAAGCGCCGTGTCCTGCTCCTCGAGAGAACGGTACCGAGAGGATGCGTAACCACCTACGGTGCGCTGGCCCGAGAGCTGGGAATTAAAGGGGGCGCGAGGGCGGTGGGGGGTGCACTGGCCTCTAATCCCTTCCCCTTCATCATTCCCTGTCACCGGGTCGTCCGGTCGGACGGCTCGATCGGGGGGTTTCAGGGAGGAGGGGGAATGAAGGAAAAGCTCCTCGGGATGGAGGGGGTAAAATTCCTGCGAAAGGGGAGTGTGGACCCGCGTTTCATGATGATGTTTTAACAGCGGCCTGCAGAGGGCCCGCTATTTTCAATGCGGCTTCTCTTCCGAGATGAAAACCTTCGTCGACCTTGCTGTACCTCAGGGGCCGTATCTCCCTCGACAGGGGCTCAATAAGGAAATCGGGCGGCTTAGCCCCGTAGGGGTTCCGCTCGTCTTTCGTACTGATGATCTGCAGGGCGCGCCGCGCGGCATACGGAATGGAATGACTCTCCTTCCCCTCCTTAATACGGAATATCCGCTGAGCAATGCGGAGCGCGGATTCCTTTTTCTTTCTGTTCATGAGGGAAAAAACACAGACATCGGAATAAATCACAATATCCGCGCCCTTTGAGCGGGCGGCGCCGACCATCCTCTTGTTCAGGATACCGCCGTCGATGAGAAGGCGGCCTTCGTATTCAACGGGCCGGAGAAGGCCGGGAAAGGCGCACGACCCGAGAATCGCGGTCGTCAGCGGACCCTTTTCCAGGAGATCCATCGAGCCGTTCCGTATATCCGCGACCTGGATTGACAGCGGAATCTCCAGGTCTTCGATCCTCCGGTCCTTCAGGTCCCTTTGAAGTATGGACTCCACCTTCCCGTTACTGAGAATACCGTTCCACGGTTTTGAAAAATTCAAAACGTATCTGAGCCTGAAGGCCCGGGCCATGGCGAACATTTCAGGTACGGTGAAACCGTCTGCGTAATACGCGCCGACGATACTGCCGTAGCTCGCCGCGAGTATGAAGTCGACGGGTATGCGTTTTTCCTCCAGTACGCTTATGACGCCGAGATGTGCCAGCCCCCGTGCGGAACCTCCGCTCAGCACGAGCGCCGTTTTCGGGGACTGTTTTTTTTTCGCCATAGTCCGGTCCGCTTAACCGATTCCGCCGGAAGAGGAGGTTCAGAGGCTTTCGGACGCCTCCTCATTAAAGAACACAATTTCTTCAATCGAAAGATCACTTTTATTTTTTGTCGCACCCTCCGCCGGGTATCCCATGGCGATGAGGGAAACGACCCTGTAGCGCTGAGGTATTGAGAGCGTGTTTCGAACTTTTTTCGAGCTGAACCAGCCTATCCAGCAGGTACCGATTCCAAGCTCCTGCGCCTGCAGTACGAGGTGCTCGCCCGCTATACCGATGTCGAGCAGGTAGAATTGTGTTCCCTGTACCCTTCTTCCTATTACATTTGCGAGCAGATCGATTCTTGCGAGTATAACCACCACAACGGGCGCGTTCACGATAAAACGAGTCGGCCTGTATATGCCGGAACACGCCCCGCTGCAGAGTTTCTCCCTGAGGACGGGGTCGTCAACCACGATGAAGCGCCACGGCTGCACATTCTCGGCCGACGGTGCAAGTCTCGCGGCTTCTATGCATTTCAGGACCTTTTCCCGTTCAACGGGCCGGTCCGAGTATTTTCTCACACTTTTTCTTTCTCGTATGATATCGATCAGAGCCATGGGGCGCCTCCGCGGGTATTACTTGTCTGAATGGCAATGCGTCTTTAAAAATCAAAGGACGAGCCCGCACCCTCCGGGCTCCTGTATTCGCCGGTCTTCGAGAGCGACCCTTTTACCGCCCTGTAGACTCCGGCGGCGATAAGCTGGCCGTAAACCGTATGGCCCCCGGCATATTGAACTACCGGCCCGTTTCCCGAGAAAACAGTAACCGTATCCGTTCCCGTTCCGGTTGCCTGCGATCCCGATCGTGTACACTTGATCCCGAGGTCCATAAGGGCCGCCGTCTTCGCCTCGGTGGCCGATATAACGGACGATGCCATGCAGTCGTCGAGCAGACAGGCGCTTGATACGATGATTATATTGATCGTTCCGGCGGTTAATATGGGTCCGCCCGTATAAGGGGTGTCGGAGCTTATCGTAATGTTCAGGGCGTTGGATGTACCCGCGGTTACGGCCGTTAAGATTTTCATGCCTTCCCGCTCGAGGAGAACGAAACGGGCCGAATCCATCGGGGCGGAAGTTAGAAGGCCGACGGACGAAGCCGGAAGGTCCTCCCTGCGAATGACATCCCGGATGATCTGCTCAGGCAGGCACGAGCGTGTTTGTTCGGCGTTTGTTCTTATGTTGACGGCGCCTTTCGCTCTGCGCAGTCCCCCGCCATACGAGGCGGAGCTCAATACGCGGAGCGGATATGAAAACGTGAGCGCCACAAGGCTGTCCGTGTGTGATATCCGCAATGCGAACCGCCCTTTATTTCACCGTTTTTACAGTTTAAGTTTCGAGATTTTCTCCGCGGCGAGCTCGACTTTATCCAGCGGTGGAACGAGGGCGAAACGTACGTAACCCTCGCCCGGATTAACGGATTCAAACTCGCGGGATATCCAGTTGCCGGGGGTCGTAACTACGGCGATTTTTTTGTGGAGCAGCTTTTTCGCAAAGTCAACGGATGTATATCCGTCCGGAACACGCTGCCACAGGTAGATCGTTCCCTTCGGCTCGCATCGGGGGAGTCCGGCCGCGGTCAGGGCCTCTATGAGCATGTCTCGTTTCTTTCTGTAATCTTCCCTGAGCGTCTCGACATGGCTTTCGTCACGGAGGGCGGCGATGGCGGCATCCTGTATGAAGGTCGCGGTTCCGGAATCAATATTGGGTTTCACTTTTTTAAACCCGTCGAGAATCCTCCTGTCGCCGGCCACCCATCCGACCCTGTAGCAGGTCATATTGCTCCGTTTGGACAGGGACTGGAACACAACGACCCCTTCCTTCCCGTACTGGAGTATGGAGGGAGGAGGCGTATCGTAATAGTTCTCAGTATAGGATTCGTCTGAGGCGATGATAATGCCGTTTCGCTCTCCGAAATCCAGGACCTCCCTGTAGAAATTTTCCGTGGGAAAGGCGGTTGTAGGGTTGTTCGGATAGTTGATCCAGAGCAGTTTCGTCCGCTTGAGCACTTCAACCGGAACCGACGAGAGGTCCGGAAGAAAATCATTTTCAGGGAGGAGATTGAGGAAGTGGGTCTTGCCCTCGGCAAAGTGCGTTCCTCTCGACCATGCGGGATATCCCGGATTAGGAGCGAGTGTATAGTCCCCGGGATTTATGAATGTCTCAGGAAAATTGAAAATCGCCTCTTTCGATCCGATCGTGGACATTATCTCGGTCCCGGGGTCGAGCTCGATGCCGAACCTTTTTTTACTCCACCACCCCACGACATTCCTGAAATCGGGGTCGCCGATATAACTCGGGTAGCCTGAAGACCGTCTCTTTTCGATGCCCTCCCTGCAGGCGTTCCTAATCAGCTCCGGAGTAGGGAGTGTCGGGTCTCCCACGCCGAAATCAATCGGTTCTATGCCGCTTTTTTTCAATTCCTCGACGATGTTGTCCACATCGGCGAATGCATAGGAACCGATGGCGTTGACCCTGTCCGATACGGCGATTTTCATTTCGTGTCCCCTGGCTTTAATGGGTGAAAACGTGAAGAAATACGGCCCACATGCGTCCCATTAAGATAAGAAAAGCCGCATCACGCGTCAAATGAATGTCACGGTTGCTGCAGACTCGTCCCCGGCCGGACTTCAAGACGGACGGTGTTCGTGAAAAGGAGTCGAAAATCGGCCCGTACCGTCTGAGTGGTCCCCGGGAGTTGTCTGTAATTGCTAAACTTTTTGCATAAAAATACTATAATGATATTAGAGAGAATTTAGAGTTTTAATAAATATAGAGAATGAGGAATTTTCACATAAATCAGATATACTATAGCAGGTGAACTTTTTTAATTATTTAAATTATGTAGAAATAATTATCATGTTTAATAACTGTACTAGGGTATAAAATAATAATTTAAAGCTCGTGAGACCTTATTAGGGGAAAAGCGGTCGCTGGTGTCCTTTCTCCCGTTATCCGAATTCACCGTTGTCTGGAGTTGATGGCGTGCCCGAAAGCAGGGATCTGGAAAGAATAGCCGGAATGCTCGAAGAGCTTGGTGAAAACGAGCTCGAACTCGGTGTCGTCTCCGAAGAGGATTACCCGGATGTGGAAGCCGGAGCGGAGATCCCGGGGGAGGAGGCGGTTTCAGGAGCGGAGGATTTCGAGGCGCTCCTTCAGGATATTGAGATCGGAATCGCCGAGGAAAAGGAAATCGAGGAGACACTGGTTATCGAGCCGGAGGAAGAGACGGCGGAGGAGTTCGAAGAAACCCGTGAAATCCCGGAAGTCCCACCCGTGGAAATACCGGGGCCCGAGGAAATAGTCGGGGATGAGGAACTCCTTGCCGGGATTGAAGAGCCCGAGGTTCCGCCTGCACCGGAAGCGGCTGAAGAAGCTGGGCCCGGGGAATTGCAGGAGCTTGATGAAGCCATTGAAGGTCTTCCCGGGATGGAGCCTGAAGCGGAGCTTCAGGCTGAAGAGGAGCTTCACGCTGAGGCGCCGCTCCGGGAAGAGCTCCCCGTAGAAGACCTGGATTTCGAAGCCGCGGTACTGGAAGGCGGTCCTCTCGTTGAGGGTGAAGAGGAAGCCGGAGAGGGACCCATCGACGAGTCCGACCTGGACCTGCCCGACGATTTTTCAATGGATGACGTGCTTTTCGAGGATATGGCACCCGGAGGAGAAGAATCTCCCCTCGAAGAAGAACCCTCTCGGGGAGAAAAACCCCCCTTCGAGGGCAAGCCCTCTCGGGGAGAAAAACCCGAAGAAGAAGCGCCGTCTGGAGAAGATATACCGGTGGAAGAATCGGTTGAGGCGGAAGCCGAGGAGGAGCCGGAATTCGATCTCAGTTCCATTGCACTGGAGATGGAAGAAAGGGAAGCCGAAGGCGCGCCATCTCAGGAAGAAACTCCCTTCGAAGGCGCGCCATCTCAGGAAGAAACTCCCTTCGAAGGCGCGGAAGAAGAAACAGAGGAACCGGCGGAGGCCGGTTTTGATTTGGGACTGGAGGAGCCCTCGGATCAGGTAGAGGCCGGATTCGAGCTGGAAGCACCGGCCGAAGAACCTTCGGCCGAAGAACCCTCGTTCGATATCGCATTCGAGGAGGGGGCGGCTGAGACCGCGTTTGAACTGGAAGAAGAAGGGGAAGCGGGGCTCGAAACGGTACCGGAGGATACGGAATTCGATACGGGCATCTCCCCCATCGAGGATATGGAGGAAGAACTCCTCGAATCTTTCGAAGGAGAAACTTCCGCCGGTGACGAGGAAGTCACCATCGAGGACATAGGAGAGGACCTCCTCGATGAAGAGGCCGAAATCGAAGCCCATGAGCTCGAGGAGGCGGTGGGAGCGGCCGAGGAGGAGATCGAACTTACCGATGAGGATATTCAGCTCATAAAGACGAAGCTCAGGCAGATAGATCCCCTCGCGGCGAAAAACATACAAAACGTTATTATGAGGGGCGGCCTTCCCGTTGCGTCCATGAACGAGCTGCTCCGACTTCTTATCAGCGATGCGGGGTCGGACGAGCTCATTCGCTTTCTTGAAGAAACGACAGGCGTCCCGATCGTGGCGAAGCGTGAGGTTCCCGAAGTGTTGGTCGAACGGCGGCCCGCGCTGGGAGCCGTCATTCAGAACCTTGGTCCTCTCGTCAGGGTCGCGGGTCTGGGCATCGTCATCATCGCGGTTGCGGGCGTTCTCTTCATGCTTTTCGCGTATAAGCCGATAAAGGCTGTCAGGTTCTACAGAGAGGGCATAGAGCAAATAAGGCGGGAGCGTTATCCGGAAGCGGAGGAGAATTTCGCAAGGGCGGTATCCCTTCACGAAAGAGTCGCTCAGTACGACCTGTACGGCTGGGAGTACATGCTTGCGGGCAATTACAGCGCTGCGAACCGGAAATTCCGGGCGGGGATAGCCAGGGACGAAGGTGTGAAGAATATCGATATTCGTCTTCATATGGCCAAGCTTCACAATGTTCTCGGAGAATATGAAGAGGCGGACGCGCTCTACACCGTTGTTGTGGAAAAGAAACCGGACGTGTATCCATACATCGAGCTGCTGGGACAAAACATGATTGACTGGGGAGGGATCGATCCCGTTAAGCTCGATGAAGCCGAGGCCCTTTTCATGGAGGCATACGCCGAAAAGCCGAGAAACGTCGATCCCGTATTCAAGCTCCTCCATATTGAGGTGATGAAAAAACGCGATGAGGGTATAACGGTTTATTTCGATCTTCTGCGGGAGCGATTTCCGCAGTCTGTGGAGCCTGAGGTATTCACCGATCTGTCATTTTATTATTTATACTCGGAGGATTACACGCATGTGCGGGACATTCTTCTGCAAGTCCTGAACGAATACCCGTCTTACCCGCCGGCTCATTATGCATTCGCACAGTACTTTGAATCCGTGGGCAACCGGGAGGTCCAGGAGGAGTTTCTTCTGAGAACCATAGAAACCGAAGAGAAAAGGGAGCTCGTTTTTCCGTGGGAGAAGCGGGACCGGAACCTGTTGTCAGTTGCGTTCAACGACCTCGGTATGATATACGCCGGCCTGGATACGCCCGGCAAGGCGGCGGAGGCGATCGGCTACTACCGAAAGGCGATTGAACAGGATGAGGGAAATATCGAGGCGTATTTCAATCTGGCGCAGGTTTTTTTCTATCGGGAGATGAACTTTCAGAAGGCGCTTCAGTACTACGAGAAGGCCCTCTCCATGGGGTACGGCTCCAACGATCTGAGCTATAATCTCGGTCTCCTCTACTATTACAATAAAAACTTTAACCGGGCGCTGACGTACTGGTCGGAGCTCAGCCAGGTTTTACCGGCGAATCCCTATCTCGGTATGGCAATGGGCAACGCGTTTCTCCATCTCGGCAAATACAATTCAGCCCTGGGAGAGTTTCTTCTGCTGTCGGAGCTTTACGACAGAATCGTGGACAATCTCGGGCAGATTAAACCCTGGAGCGGGTATCACAGGCGAATCCTGCTCGAATCCGCGGCTGTTCACAACAATCTTGGTGTTTCCTATCAGAAGCTCTACGAAAACACGGGTGACGCCGAGTATCAGAAGGAGAGCCTCGTTTCCCTGTACAAGGCGGGCGAGCTCGTGGATATCGTCGGAAGGGAGCGGGGTAAAGTCCAGTACAACATTAACTATATCCTGCATCCCGATATCATCCGCGGGGATATGGCTGTAAACGACGATTTGAGTATGAACCACCGTTTCATTGTCCGGTAATTCCCCGTAAGACAAACCACGCCGGCGTTTCGTCTCCCCGGAAACGGGCTATTCGCTTGCTCTTCAGGATTATGTTTGTTATATTAAGGCGGAAAAGGCGCGCCCGCAGAGGGGCGGTCTGTTTCCGCAGAGGAGGATGAGGAGATCGAGATGCGTGTGAATATAGTATGCAGCAAGGTCGGTATGACCCAGATTTTCGATGAAGGAAGGGTTGTCCCGGTTACCGTATTGCGATTCGGTTCGAGTGTGGTTGTCGGTAAGAAAACGGAGGACCGCGACGGGTACTGCGCCCTGATTCTGGGTTTTGGGGAAGCGAAGGAAAAGACGATGCGGAAGAGTGAGCTCGGTCTCTTTTCAAAGGCGGGTGTCGACCCGCGCAGGGTCATCATGGAAACCCGGGTACAGCCTCAGGAGCTCGATCAGTTCGAGGTCGGCCAGGAAGTGACGATAGATCACTTTCAGAAGGGCGATTTCATAGATGTCACGGGCAAGACAAAGGGGAGGGGTTTTACCGGCGTTATGAAGCGTCATGGAATGGCCGGTGCAAAACGGAGCCACGGAACGCACGAGTATTTCAGACACGGCGGATCTATAGGGGCCTCCGCATACCCGGCAAGGGTTTTTAAGGGTAAAAAGATGCCCGGCAGGTACGGTGGAACGCAGGTCACGGTTCAGAACCTGGTTGTTGCCGATGTCATGCCGGACAAGAACGTAATCCTCGTAAAGGGCGCCGTACCCGGTCCGAACGGGGCATCCGTTACCGTCTCCCATGCCAAAAAGAGAACGGCCTGAGACGGCATTCCGGGCACATTCATACAGCCAATAATAATGCGGGTCTCGTCAGCTTCGGGTTTTTCTTTTATACCATGCACTCGTCGTTAAACATGATAGTCAATTCTCATTTATTTCATTTAATTACTGAAGTCCACCGGAACCTGCACCATCGCATCTTATAGAGGTGCAAGCTCATCATAAGTATTACTTGAAACTCGAAGTCTGCTCTCATTATCCGATAACCTGATACCCGGTATAACATTCCCTAACCGATATGCGGTTCGAACGGTTTGCGTCGGAGAATTCCCCGGAATACGGCGAAAACAGGATTGCATAAATCCTTCGGGCGGGGTACCATTGGCTGCGCGGAGTAAAGAATGGGCAATGCAAGACCCGAAATCGACGACTATTTCATGAATATTGCAATAATCGTTTCGTCGAGGTCCACCTGCCTCAGAAGACGGGTGGGAGCCGTTATAGTACGCGGAAAGCAGATCGTATCAACCGGTTATAATGGTTCGCCGCAGTCCATGGAGCACTGTCTTGATGTGGGCTGCGCACGTGAGGGTGTGCCCTCGGGGGAGCGGTCGGAACTGTGCAGAGGCGCTCATGCGGAACAGAATGCCATTAACTTTGCCGCCAGGTACGGAATATCGATTGAGCACACCACAATCTATACTACGCATCTTCCGTGCTCGTGGTGCTCCAAGAGTATCATTAATGCCGGGATCGAGCGGGTTGTTTTTCTTCACGATTATCCCGATCCCGCGTCAAAGAAGATCCTCGAACCCGTAAAACTCGAAAAACTCGAACACTTCACGCCTTTCGTCAGGATGAACACGCCATAAACAGGTTATCCACAATACGGGGGAAGGGATCACGCCGGAGTGCGGAGGAACGATCCTGGAGCTATTTATATAATTCTTGTGTATATAAACGGATATGTTAATCCTGTGCTAATTTTCTTCTCTAAACAGACAATATAGATAATAATATGAGTAAATCGGAGCATATGTGAGTAAGGCGATTCCACAAAAACGAGTGGAAACGGACCGGTTTTACTAAAATATTGTTATTGTTTGTGAAAAAAAGAATTATAAAATAGGTATTAAATAATACACAGTTTGTCCACAGGCCGGTTTCAGGTATGGCCACCAAATGCGCGCAACATGCGTATCAGCGGACAAACCGTTCCCGATCCGGCGGTTTCGGGGCGGGTATGGGGAAGAGCGTTCAGGCATGAGCGGAAGACGGGTAACCCGATACGGCATATCGATTAAAAGCGTGGTAACAGGCCTCATCATTATCAACGTCGTTGTCTTCCTGTTGAGCGGTGTCGTCACCATACCCCTGCCGGGGAGGTTGATCGATTCCCTGATGAGGAGAGGGAATCATTTCCTCGCCGCCGCCTTCCAGCGCTACGGTTTGTTCGTCACGGTTTTTTCTCTTTTTCCGATCCTGATACGCTCCATGGGATGGGTCTGGCAGGTATTTACCTATATGTTCCTTCACGGGTCTCTGCTTCATCTCTTCTTCAATATGTATGCGTTGCTTCTCTTCGGCCGCCCCCTGGAACAGCGGTGGGGGCGGAGCGAGTTTTTTCTCTATTATATCTGTACCGGAGTGGGCGCGGGTATAACGACTTTTGTATGGAATTTACTGAGAAGCCCCATGGTACCGACTATCGGGGCCTCGGGAGCGATATTCGGGCTCGTTCTCGCCTTCGGTCTCGAGTTCCCAGAAACCATGCTCCTTCTCTTTTTCTTCATACCGGTCAAGGCCCGTTATGCCGCCCTTATATTCGGCGGTATAGAGCTTGTTATGATACTCACGGGGTCCATGCAGGGCATAGGTCATTTCACGCATCTGGCGGGCATCCTGTTCGGGTTTCTGTATTACCTGCTGAGAATAAAAAGGGGAAGAAGCAGGCGGGTTTTGAAGGGTAACCGACTCGTTACCACCGTACGGTCCAGGCTGAAGGCGGCCCGGCCGGTAAGGAAGAGCGAGGTAATACAAAAGGCCGAGACCATAAGGAATAAGATCGTTCGGGACCTTACGCTCTCCGACGAAGAGGAAAATCTGATGAAAATACTGCATGCGGCATTCATCAGAGACAGCTCTTTGTGCGGCCCCGACAGGTTCGACCCAAAGGCCGGGGATTGTCTGCGCTGCGAAGCGTTCTATGCCTGTCTCTATCGTTATGTGCTTGATTTGCAGTAATTTTTTGTTGTCATTTACAGCTTACCCACTATAATATACGCCTTATGGAAAACAAAAGTCTGGTCAGGCTCAACCGCTACATCGATTCAATGCCGGCCCTTTCCATAACGGTTGCCAAAGTCCTCGAGGTTGTTAGAAATCCGCAGGCTACGGCGAAAGACCTAAACAAGGTCATAAGTCTGGACCCCGTTCTTATGGGCAAGGTGCTCAAGCTCATCAACTCCGCCTATTACGGTCTGTCGAACAAGGTAACTTCGCTCGTCAACGCCATTATCATGCTCGGCATCAACACCATCAAGAACCTTGCACTCTCCACGGCCGTTCTTTCAAACATGAGCAATCAGTCTCATTTCAAATCACTCAATGTGGACGGATTCTGGAGACATTCGATCGGGGTCGGTGTTGCATCGAAACTGATAGCAATAAAGATGGGGATACCGGGGAATCAGCAGGAGGAATATTTTATAGGGGGCCTCCTGCATGATATCGGTAAGATTCCGCTGAATGAAATATTCTTCGAGGATTATGTTAAATGTATTCGAATGGCTGATATGCGACGAATTCCCCTCGTCCAGATGGAAAAACAGATACTCGGCATTACGCATGAGGAAGTAGGGAAGATGATCGCGGAGAAGTGGCGGCTGACGAGTGAAACGCTGGACTGCCTTCTCTACCACCACGATCCCGGAAAGGTTGAAAAGGAAAAGTTCAAGCTCGTGTCGGCCGTGTATATGGCAAACAACTACTGCAATCTTAACCAGATAGGGTTTTCCGGGAACCGGTACTCCGGTGCGCTCGATGCGGGAATATTAGAGAAAACCGGAATTACGGAAGAATACCTCGACGACCTGTTCGAAACCATATCTTCCGAGGTCGAGAAGGCGTCGATCTTTCTCCATGTATCGGGCTGACATACTCTTGCGTACGGATATTTTTCTTCAGATATGCGGGGCTTTACCGGCGGATGGATGAAAACGGCCTTCTTTAGTATCCTGCAGCACGGAGAATTAAATAAGGAGTAACGGCTGATATGAAGATCAGGTTCTGGGGCGTTCGTGGATCCATCCCGACTCCCGGACCGGAAACCGTCCGGTACGGGGGAAATACGACGTGCATCGAAGTCAGGCTCAACGACGGACGAATCATAATAATCGGTGCCGGGAGCGGTATCAGGGCGCTGGGGAACAAGCTCGTTGTGGAGGACATGAAGAAGGGTCCGCTCGATCTCGACCTGTTCATCAGTCATACGCACTGGGACCATATCATGGGTTTTCCCTTCTTTACCCCGATTTTTATTCCCGGAAACAGGATACGGGTACGCGGTCCCGTTAATATCGGTGACGAGGGACTGGAAAAGATATTTGCCCTTCAGATGTCGCATAACTATTTTCCCCTCAGGGCGGATGAACTTGCGTCGGATATATCATACGAGGTGCTCGCTGAAAAGAGCTTCAACCTCTATGATGACGTCAGGGTGACGACGAAGATACTCAACCATCCCATAATCGATTTGGGGTACAGGATCGAGGCGGACGGGGCCGTATTCGTCACTGCGTATGATACGGAACCCTTCAGAAACCTCTTTGACGGCGATCCCGGGGATGAGGATTACGATGAGGTCGCCAAGATAGAGGGTGAAAAAGCGGCGAACGAGAACAACCGGCGGGTATGGAATTTCATAAAGGACGCGGATCTCGTTGTTCACGATGCGCAGTACCTGAATAAGGAGTATCAGGCAGGCAAGATAGGGTGGGGCCATTCAACCGTGGAGTATGTTCTCGAAAGCACGATGAAGTCCGGCGTAAAACGCGTGGCTCTCTTCCATCACGACCCGACACGGAAGGACGATGAGCTCGATCGTATAGAGCGCATGGCGAAGAGACGGGCCGCACGCTTCGAGCAGTATAAGCTCGATATCTTTGTCGCACGGGAAGGTATGGAAATAGAGCTCTAAGTCCTTCCACTGCGGCACTGAGCCCATTCATTCATAAATATTTCGATAAATCATGTTAGGGAAGCACGCAGCATCCGGTACGGGGCCGTACCACAAATCCGCCTGAGAGCCTGAGTAAAGGAGAAAAATGGAACACGCTCCCTTTGTCCATCTGCATACGCATTCGGAATACTCCATTCTCGACGGTTCGATAAAAATCGGCGACCTCGTTAAAACGGCTGTGGAGCATCGCATGCCCGCTCTCGCGCTTACGGACCACGGAAACATGTTCGGTGCGCTGGAGTTCTATAAGAAGGCCATGGCCGGGGGAATCAAGCCGATCATCGGCGAGGAGTTCTACCTTGCATCCGGATCGAGGAAAAGCAGAAAACCCGGAGAAAAACCCTACCACCTCGTTCTGCTCGCGAGAAACGAAGAAGGCTACAGGAACCTCATCACACTCTCCTCAAAGGCTTTTCTTGAAGGATTCTACTATAAACCCAGGATTGATATGGAGCTCCTCCAGGCCCACGCGGGAGGATTGATAGGCCTGAGCGCGTGTCTTGGCGGAGAAATACCGAACCATTTAATGAACGGAAGATCGGGCGCGGCCCGAAAGAGCGCGGCCCGTTATGTCGAGATAATGGGCAGAGAGCATTTTTATTTGGAGCTCATGGACAACGGTATAGAGGAGCAGCGCACCGTGAACGAGGAGCTTCTTCGGATAGCGCGCGAAATGAACATCGGGGTCGTGGCGACGAACGATATACACTATTTAAAAAAGGAAGACGCCGAGTATCACGATGCATTGCTCTGTATCGGAACGGGAAAGACCATAAACGAGACAAAACGTTTCAGGTTCAAGTCGAACGAATTCTACTTCAAATCCCCCGCCCAGATGGCGGCCCTGTTCGCAGATGTGCCGGAAGCGATACACGCGACGATCGAAATCACGGAGAAGTGCAACCTCTCGCTCGATCTGGGGAAGCTGAAGCTTCCACGGTTTCCGATACCCGAGGGGTACACCGCGGATTCGTACCTCGGAGAGCTTACGGTTCAGGGTATAGAGCGGCGATACGGCCGGATATCGGAAGAGATAAAGGCCCGCATGGCCATGGAGCTCGGGGTCATAAAATCCATGGGGTTCAGCACCTATTTTCTCATTGTCTGGGACTTTATCCGGTTCGCCCGGGGACGGGGCATTGCCGTGGGACCCGGAAGGGGGAGTGCGGCGGGGTCCATCGTTGCCTATGCCCTGGGTATAACCGATGTGGACCCTCTGCGGTACGGCCTTATTTTTGAACGGTTTTTAAACGTATCCAGGATATCCATGCCCGATATCGATATAGATTTCGACGGGGACAGGCGGGACGAGGTCATCGGATATGTGCGGGACAAGTACGGAAATGACCGGGTGGCCCAGATTATTACTTTCGGGGCCCTGAAAGCTCGGGCGGCGGTGCGGGATGTCGCGCGCGCCATGGATATACCGCCGGATGAAACAGACAGGCTCGCGAAGCTCATTCCCGCAAAACATGATATCACCATAGATGAGGCTGTTTCACTCTCACGCGACCTGTCCGAGAGAATGGAGAACGATCCGAAGGTTTCCAGACTCATAGAGATTGCCCGTAAGCTCGAAAAGCTCGTTCGGCACCCCTCCACCCATGCCGCGGGTGTTGTTATATCACCGACACCCCTGACGAACATAGTACCGCTCTACCGCGATCCGAAGAGCGGGGTGATCTCAACCCAGTACCAGATGAAGGACCTTGAGGACGTCGGGCTCATCAAGATGGATTTCCTCGGCCTTAAAAACCTCACCATAATTCAGCGGTGCCTGAAAAACATGGAGAAGGCGGGGCTTGCCGTTCCGGATATGAACGACCTCGACCTCGATGATCCGGATGTTTACGACCTTCTCTCCCGGGGCAGGAGTATGGGGCTTTTCCAGCTCGAGAGCAGCGGTATGCAGAACGTGCTGAAACAGCTCGGCCCCAACAGGTTCGACGACATTATCGCTGTGCTCGCGCTCTACCGGCCCGGCCCGCTCGATTCGGGAATGGTGGAGGAGTTCATCGAGAGAAAGCACGGGAGAAAGCCCACGATCTATCCCCATCCCGATCTAGAGAACGTTCTCGGGGAGACGTACGGCGTTATCGTATACCAGGAACAGGTCATGGAGATAGCCCGCGTGATCAGCGGATTTTCCATGTCGGAGGCGGATAATCTCAGGAAGGCCATGGGAAAGAAGAAAATCGAGCTCCTGGAGGAGGCCAGGGAAAAGGTCATAGAGGGAGCCGTGAAGAACAACACGGACAGCGGAGTCGCCGAGGAAATATTCGAGCTGATGAAGACCTTCGGCAGGTACGGATTCAACAAATCCCACTCCACCGCCTACGCCCTGCTTGCCTTTCAGACGGCCTACCTCAAGGTACACTTCCCGCTCTTCTACCACGCGTCTCTGCTCTCCGGAGAGCTGCACGACACGGATAAAATCTGCCAGTACGTCTGTGAGGCCCGGGAATCGGGGATCGATATAAAACCCCCGGATGTCAATGGAAGCGATGTTCTCTTCGAGGTTGACGGCGATTCCATAAGCTATGCGCTTGCGGCGGTCAAGAATGTCGGGGAGTCCGCCGCGAGGTCCATCGTTGCGGGAAGGAAATCCGGCCCGTACACGGGATTGGCCGATTTTGCTTCCAGGGTCGATCTGCGCCTGGTGAACAGGAGGGTGGTGGAGAGCCTGATCAAGAGCGGGGCTTTCGATGCTCTCGGTGAAAACAGGAGGACTCTCTTCGAGAATACGGAAGGCTGCCTCGAGTACGGCGCTCAGATGCAGGGAGACAGGATGAAGGGGCAGGCGCATCTCTTCCAAGCCGAGGAGGGAGAAGAGGGGCCCGGTTTCTACAGAATCCGCGAGTTCGAGGAGTGGGAAGAGTCAGATCTCAGCGAGTACGAAAAGGAAGCCCTCGGCTTCTATTTCATGTCCCATCCACTGCTGAAATATGATGACGCGGCGCGGAAACTCGGGGCTTCGACTGTGGTTGAGCTTAAAAAGGGGTCGGAAGCGAATGTTCGGCTGCTGGGCGTTGCCACGGCCGTGAAGGTGATAAACACGAAAGACGGGAAGGAAATGGCCTTTGTAACGCTGGAGGATTTAACCGGCGGTATCGATGTCGTTCTCTTTCCCGAGGCCTATGCGCAGTATGCCGGGTGCCTTTCGGGACGGAACGCGTTAGTGGTTACAGGGAGGGTAGACGGTGAGAAAATCATCGCGGACAGGGTCCTGACTCCCGAAGAAGCGCTTCGCGAGTCGGTTTCCACACTGCATGTCATGCTCAAGGACCCGATAGAAGAAAAGCGGCTCCTGCGGCTCAGGGACCTTTTTATTAAGAACAAGGGGAACTGTACGCTCGTCATTCATACACCGGAGCTCTATACGAGCAGGCAGGCCGTCAGGGCCTCCGCGTTTCTGCTCGTTGATCCGAAAGAGGAGCTGCTCTCGCAGTTAAGGGCTGAAGAACTCATTGAAAAGGCATGGATACGATGAAAGCAAGCGATATTTTTTCACGAGACTGGATCTACCCCGTATCAATACTTCTCATTACCCTGGCTCTCTTTATCCTGCACTTTATATTCGGAAGCGAGACCTTTTTCAAAAAAAGGTTTCTCCGGTCCGGGAAAAGGGAAGAGCGGCGGCGGTTTCAGTCCATGGCGGTTCATTACAAGCGTGTAAGCGCGTTTTTTCTGTTCGGCGCGGTTCCGGTAATGCTTATCAAGCTGCTCTACCGGGATACGCTCGGCAAGTACGGTCTGCTCAGGGGAAACGGCAGAATAACGCCGGCGATCATCATACCCGTTTTGATAGCGACCGGGTTCACCCTGATTTTCTTTTCGAAAAAGGAGAAGGTTTTTTCCAGGTATCCCGAGATCGAACGGGCCATGGAATCACGGTCCGCATTCGCTGTGAGCACCATAACCTATGTACTGTATTTTCTCGGGTACGAAAGTCTGTACCGGGGCTTCCTGTTCTTCGGTTTGAGGGGATATATCGGAAACTGGGGGGCCGTGTTCGTCAGCATGTTTTTTACCGTACTCGGGCATTTACGTACACAGAAGCTCGTTATCATGGGTTCTGTGGCAACGGGTCTGCTCTTCCCCTACCTCGTTTGCCTCGCCGGATCGATCTGGCCCGTGTTTATTCTCCACTGTGTTATCGGCGTTTTCATGGATGTTTTCTGCATTCGGAGCAGGCGCCGTCTCCCAGTTCAATCCGAAGCGGGATGATCGGTCAGGAAGTCGATCCGGGAGTCGATCAGCGAGAGAACCCTTTCCTCTCCATGGAACCCCACTCACGCTCCGCAGTAAAGAACTTGAAGAGAGCCTTCAGCTTGTAAAAAAGATTGAGTTGCCTGTAGAAGAGGCTCTCGCTCAGCGAGACGAAGAGCTTTATGAGGAAGTGGTGAAATTTGAGCGTTGTGCCGATGCCGTAATATTCCATGACGAGTGCAACGACATTATGCATGAGGCTGTACGCCCAGGTAATGAGTAAAAACCGGTAGACGAGTGAGAGGGGCAGCAGGTGGAACGCAATCCCGGCACCGAGGATGCAGTACCCGGCGATTTCAACAAAGGGAGGTACGATTTCCGTAAGGATATAAAACGGAAAGGCGAAAAGACCGATTATGCCGTAGCGGGGGTTGCATATCATGTTCGCGTTTTCGAACAGGGATTCCAGAAGCCCCATCTGCCACCGGACCCGCTGCTTCGAAAGAACCCTTAAACTTGAGGGTATCTCAGTCCAGCAGACCGTATCGGATACGAACGTTATCCTGTACTTTTTACGTTCCTGTCTCTTCAGCTTGTGCAGTTTTACCACGAGCATCATGTCCTCACCGAGGCTTCCCGCCTTGTAGCCGTTGACCTTGAGAACGTCCTCTTTCCTGAACAGGCCGAATGCCCCGGATATGATGAGCAGGGAGTTTGCCGCAGCGAGTCCGAGCCTTCCCATGAAGAACGCCCGGGCGTACTCGATGGACTGTAAAATGACGATGATGTTGTAGACGAGCTTCTCCTTTAAAAGCCTGCCCATCTGAATGGCCGCGCCGTTTGCCGACTTGACGACCCCGCCCACGGCAACGGTCCTTTCCGGATCATTGATGAAAGGAATGATGAGTTTGGTGAGCGCGTCTTCGCCGAGTATGGTGTCAGCGTCCACCGCGCAGAAGTAGGGATAACGGGATACGTTGATGCCCGCGTTGAGCGCGTCCGCCTTGCCGCCGTTCTCCTTGTCGATAACCACGATCCTGCTGTTTTCCTTCGAGGTGTATATTCCCCGTACGTCAGCGGTCTCCACCGAGCGCCTGAATACGTAGTCTGTTTTTATGAGACCGAAGGCGTCTATCAGGATCTGAAGCGTCTGGTCCTTTGAGCCGTCGTTAATAATGAGTATCTCGTATTCCGGGTAGCGGACAAAGAGGAGGGACCGTACGCTCTCGACAATGGTTTTTTCCTCGTTATACGCCGGAAGCAGGATCGAAACGGGCGGCAGGAGCCTGAACTTGAATGCCTGGTCGAGGTCGAAGGTGAAGCGCAGTTTCCTGCTCTTCTGCAGCTCATAGATGGAGAGGAGCAGTACGATCATGTAGACTGTATCCACCGAGAAAAAGAAGACCATGATCCCGATGAGGAGCTTATAGAGCGTGTCAGCCATTCAACCGACCTCTTTAAGGATGGAATCCACAACCGGATTGGACTCACGGTAGTTGTCGAGGAATTTTCTGTATCCGCGAACCGCGAGGAATTGCACGATTTTCGCCGCATTGCTTCGCTTTTGTTCCTCCTTGTCGACCAGGGTTCTGACAATATAATCGACGATACCGTTTTCCTGCAGCGTCTGCACCACCATGTCCCTCGCGTAGCGGTCATCGGTTCTGAGGGCGTCAATGAGCGCGGCAACCCCGATCTTTCCGAGTTTTATGAGCGCGGCCGCCGCGTTTCTCCTCACAAACCAGCTTCCATCTCCGAGTAGTTCCACGAGCTTCTGCGTGGCGCCTTTTATGACCATCTCCCCGATGATGTTGCACGCCACCGCGCGTATCTCCCACGCGTCGTCTTTGAGCGCGTCGATAATCGTTTTGACCGTGATCAGGTCGTTGATCTTGCCGATGGCAAGGAGCGCGTTAATGCGCACGTCGATGTTTTTCGATTTTTTATAGAGAATAGTCAGATCACGCAGGCTTTCGGTGAGCCTGAAGCTCATCGCAACCTTGATGAGCAGAATCAGTTTGTTCGTATTCACCGAGGGATCGTAGAACAGGGGTCTTATAGCCTTGTACACGGTGCTGCCGAAAAAGGGGAGGATCGCGGCCACGAGCCATGCGTGCGTCAGAGAGCAGTTTTTATAAAACTCGAGAAGCATGGGTGCCGTTGAGATGTCCTTGATCTCACCGAGCGCAATAATGGCGGAAGAGCATACCTTCGGGTTGAAGTCGTACAGCTTGCTCGTAATGATCGGTATACTCCGCTTTGAACCGATAATACCGAGCGTGTAAATGGAGCGCATCCTCCGGGAGGGGAGGAGGTTCATCATACCCCGCTCGACATAGGAGATGAGTCCCAGTTCCTTGACGGCGGCTTTTATGCGCTCCTGCCCCCTCCCCTTGATCGTGGAGATGACTGAACGGAACCCGTCGATGAGACAGCTCCGTTTGGGACCCCGGCATCTGATTTCACTCAGCGGAATCTCGTCCAGGAGGTATCGGTAAAGTACGATGAGTATATTCCATTTGCGCTTCCGTCTCATCCTCTGGGTGAGATTCCTGATCGAAGAAACTCCGAGTGTGAGTAAGAAATAGGCGATCACCCCGCCTATGAGAACGAGCGTCGAGCGGAGCATGACACGTTCAAGTATGAGGTAAATCTCACGTGCTACCATTTGATGACGGACTGATATGAGATTTCATGTGATTTACCGTACGGTGTTTCTATGCGCCCGTAGCTTATCGACGACTCCAGGTTTTCCGTGAAGCTGTATGTGATGCCCGCGGCAAAATCGAAAACCCGCCTTGACTTGTCCCTCACCTCTATGTCGCCGCCGTAAACAGCCTTGACGAAGAGATCGTTTCTGTTATAGTATTCCGCATTGAGCAGAATTTCAAATGATCCGGTCGAATACCCCGTTGTGTAGAGATAGCGGTTATACTTAAGGCTTATATAGCTGATATCCGTGAAGTCCCTCCTCAGTTCCGGTATGATCTTCCACAGGGCCTCAGTTTCGAAAATGTCCGATTGGAGGGATATTCCCACACCAAAAAGGCGGGGAAAGCTGTAATTGAACCCGAGGTCGGTTTTCCACTCCGGCAGGTATGTGGGGCTAAATGCATGTGCCAGCCCTCCGCGTATATAGGTGTTTCGTATTCCCCGGAACACGGTCTCGAGCAGGACCGTGTGGTCGTGAGTCCCCCGTATACAGGCGTCCTCGTGTTGTAAGGTGAAGTCCCAGCTCTGCTTTAAATGATAGATAAGGAAGGATGTCGCCGTGACGCTGAATGTGGCGTCGGGATATATGTTCCAGCGGAAACCGAGCGGCATTACCTCATAAGTTTTTTGGATTCGGATGCCCTTGAGGAAACGCGTGGCTTCGGCGTTCTCCGGGTCCAGTTCAAGCACACGTTCAAATTCCGTTTTTGCGTTTTCTTTCTTACCCATGGCGAGATATACTTTCCCGAGCTCCACCCGGGCTTCGATCTCGTACGCGCCCGCTTCGATTGCCTGCTGGAAGAGGGCCACGGCTTCGGTGTTTTTTCCGGACCAGAATGATACCCGGGCAATACCGAGGAGGGCATCCGGATCGTCCGGTTTCTCCTCCAGGTACAGCTCAAAAACGGACAGGGATTCTCCGTAGCGTCCCTGCCAGCTCAATATCTGCGCCTTCCTGAAGAGGGCCTCCGGTTCCCTGGGGCTATCCACGAGGATATCGTTCAGAATAACGAGAGCTTCGTCGAACTCGTTTTTCCAGCTCAGTACCTTGGCGAGGCGTATTTTTACCATCGTATTATCGGGGTCAATAACAAGGATCTGTCTGAATACCGTTATGGCGCCCGTAAGGTCGTTCTCACGTTCGTACCTGATACCCCGGTCGATCAGACGGTCGACTTCCGTGGACTCTTGTGCAATCAGTGTGCATGCGGCGAGCATGAATAGAATGAGAAGCATTGGCCTTTTCATCGTATCCCCTCAGGATCCCCTGTATTTTGCGTAACGGGACAGCACCCTCCCGATACGTGCCATGAGCTCGTCGGGGCTGAACGGTTTGGTGAGGTAGTCGTCCGCTCCTGACCTCAGTCCCTCCACGATATCCTTCTCGGAATCGAGCACCGAGAGAAAGATCACGGCCGTATCCTGCAGGGTTCCGTTTCTTCGTATCTCTCTGCAGATCTGCAGCCCGTTCATCCCGGGCAGGAGCCTGTCGAGTATGACCAGGTTCGGCTTGAACCTGCGTGCGTAATCGAGCCCCTTTTCCCCGTCATTCGCCAGTATGGTACTGAAGCCGCCCTTTTCGACGATCCTTTTGAGCAGCTCGAGCGTTTCGGGGGTGTCCTCGACGATCAGGATCGTATTATCCATTTTTTTCTACCTATAAAATAACTCTTTTTCAGCTGCAGTATGCCCGGAAAAAACAGTCTTTTTCACTATCATTGTCGGAAAAACTGGGTAAAGGTGGAGCCGATAAAGAGCATTACAGGAATGATTCGGTGAACATAAGGAGCCTTGCGGCTGAAAAAGGTAAAAAACGTGTTATATTTTATGAGTGAAGCAATTTCTTGACGATAAAGATAAGAAATGAGGGGGAGAAAAACACTATGAAGAGATTATTATTAATACTCATTGCCGGTTTAAGCCTCGGTCTGGCTGTGGGGTGTGCCACCTCGGATTCAGAAACTTCAGCCGTTGATAACGATGATTTCGAGCTCATCAACGACGAGTCGTACCTCTACGAAAATGAGGTCGTAACAGACGGTACCGATCTGTCCTTCGACGACGCCGTAGAGGCGGAGGCTTTTTCACCGCTCGCCCGCAGCGCGACATTCCGGATGTACCGCGTGGCCAGCATCAAGGCCCCGAAGCATGAAGGTGAAACCCTGCAGGCCGCGGACGTGGCCATAGCAGGAGACAGCGAGACGTCATACGCATACGTCAGCTACGTCATGGCCGGACAGGAGCGGCATGGCGGGATCGACGTCATGGAGCTGAAAAGGTCCTTCTTTCCCAAGCTGACGAGCCGGTTGCTGACAAAGAAGGACGATGTCAACTCCATAGCCTATGACGCCGATTCGCTCAGGCTCTACATGGGGCTGAACGTGGACCCGGACGAGTACGGCGTGGAGCGCGGTGCGTATTTCAGGACCGCCGACCTCGATGCGGATTACAAGGTGATGGTGTCCGGGGACACGATACTTACCTCGGAAATGGACCTGAACAGTTACGCGGCGAATGACGCCGCCATACTCTCAGACGGCATCGTGCTCGTACCCGTGGGTGCGGCCGGAGGAGGTGTCGAGGTCATTCGGGTGACTCCGGGTGGAAGCGGGGAAGCGCCGACGCTTGAGCGTGATACCTTTATTTCGGGTATTCCCGACACGAGGGCCGTGGCAGCGACCCCGAGCCTCTCGGGTGTTGATTTCGTCGTGTACCGGGGCCCGGATGTGGACGGCGATGCGAAAATCATCAAGTATTCATATGACGGTTCTTCGTTCTCTTCGGAGGGTGAAATCCCCATAACCGGGGTTTCATACGTGGAAACCAAGGCGGCGCTCGAGGTGCACGGCAATACTGCTTTTCTTGCCGCTTCGGACGGGGGTGTTATGGGCATAGACCTGGAGAATGACGAGATACTCTTTACCATTTCGAACCCATCGGGAAGTCTCGACGCGGACCTGGTAACGGCGAACGATGTCACGGTCGGCATGCCGAACGGCGGTTCCTCCTCGCTGCTCTTTGTCGCGAACGGAGAGCACGGCGTCAGGGCGTACGACCTCGGTTTCAATGTCGAGGAATCAACCGATGTTGGGGCGGCCCTCGCGGATTTCGACGACTCGTCCGCGTACAAGGGATATATAAGTTTCGGGAGCGGCAATTCGTGTAATGCGCTTCTCTTCAGGAACGGTTACCTCTTCGCCGGAGCGGGACTCGGCGGGGTGGATGTTATTTATTTTCTCGACAGATCGCAGGCTTCGATTTCTTATGCAAGCCCCATGCGGTAGGCGCGACGATCCCTTACAAAAGTCGATGACCTTAAGCCGCGCATGATTCCATTCGTAAGAAAAAAAGCCCCGTCCTAATGGACGGGGCTTTTTCACGGTAAAACAAAGCCGTTGCTTTTTTAAATATTCCTTCCTACAATAGTATTCTGAGTATCCCGAACGAAAATCACCTGCAGGAGGATTGATATAATGAAGAAGAGGAATATCAAGATAGGGCTTGCGCCCACGAGGCGAAACGTATTTTCAGTCGAGGACTCACTTAAATACAAGGGATTGATAGAGGAGAAGCTGAAATCCTGGGAAGTGGATTTCGTAAATCTGGATTCCCTTAACAGCGAGGGCCTTCTCTTCAACAGGCTTGAGGCGGACAGGGCCGCCCGGATTTTCATTGATGCGGACGTTGATGCGATTTTCGCCCCGCACGTGAATTTCGGGACCGAGGACGCGGTGGCAAAGGTCGCCAAGGCGGTCGGAAAACCCTTTCTTTTATGGGGTCCCAGGGACGAGGCGCCGCTGGAGAACGGTTCCCGCCTGCGGGATACGCAGTGCGGGCTCTTCGCAACGAGCAAGATACTCTCCAGGTACGGGGTTCCTTTTTCCTATATAGTCAATTCGAGGGTGGACTCTGCCGTGTTCGAGCGCGGATTCAAGAATTTCTGTGCGGCCGCGCGTGCGGCAAACGGCTTCATCGGTGCGCGCATAGGACAGATCAGCACCAGGCCGGGTGACTTTTACACCGTCATTGTAAACGAGGGGGAGCTTCTGGAGCGGTGGTCGGTGGAAACCGTGCCCCTCACGCTCGTCGATATAGAGCGGTGGGTGCTTGATGCGGTCAAGAACGACAAGCGGGTGGGGGAAACGGTCGCCGATTTCAAGAAGCGGGTGCATATCAAGGACATGGATGAAGAGCAGATCAAGCGGATGGCGGCCCTGAAGGTGAAGCTTATCGACTGGGCCGAGGAAGAGAACCTCAGCGCCATCGCAATACAGTGCTGGGACGCGTTGCAGACGGCACTCGGCATTATGCCCTGTTTCGTTGATTCCGAGCTCACGGCAATGGGAATTCCCGTGGCGTGCGAGACCGATATTAACGGTGCTCTCACGTCCATCCTTCTTCAGAACGCGAGCACCACGCCTTCTCCGACCTTTTTCTGCGATCTGACCATAAGGCATCCGTCCAATGAGAATTCAGAGCTTATCTGGCATTGCGGCCCCTTCCCGCATGAGCTCGCAAAGGACCCGGAAAACGGGGACAGGGCGTTTGTGGGAAAACACTTCATCCTTCCGACCGGGGAGCCCGGAACCGGAAACTGGGAGATTAGGGGCGGCGATGTAACGGTCGCACGGTTCGACGGCATGAGAGGGGAGTATTCACTCTTCATGGGCCATGCACGCGGGACCGAAGGCCCCTATAACCTCGGGACCTATCTCTGGATAGAGGTAAACGACTGGCCGCTCTGGGAGGAGAAGCTCATATACGGTCCCTACATTCATCACATAGTGGGAGTCCATGACAGGGCGGCGTATGCGCTGTACGAAGCCACGCGCTTTATACCGGGCTTGGAGCCCGATCCAGCCGACCCCACGGAGGCGGAGATACGCGCGTATCTCAGGGGAAGCGATATCGGCGTATAGGAAGACGGAACGGTAATGTTGCTTTAACAGTTCCAAGTGTGTCTTATATGTGAAAGCTAGCTATCATGTATTTATTGAAACGTGAAATTCGCTCTTTTATACTGATTTTTTTTTATAGATGCGATACACTGAGGTGTATGAAACTGGGGAGGTGTATTATGAAACAAAGCAAATTCTATATTTTCACGGCACTGCTTCTGGCAAGCATGTTCATTGCGGTTCCGCTCGCCCTGGGCGGTGTCAGTATGACGGTGACATCATCGCTTGCAGGGGAGCCCTACAACAGGTTTCTTGTAGCGGACCTCGGGATTCTCGGTGGGGGCAGGCAGAATGAGGTGTTTACCGTGGAGTTCGGTACGGATGCGACGACCGACAATTACTATCTGCATATCAAGGTCGTGTCCGTAAGCGACGGCGCCACCCTCCTGGATGGTAATACCGACTCTCTGCCGTATGACGAAAATTATTCGGGGAAGGTTTTCAACAACAGCAATATTACCGACTCCGGCTCGCTCGGAGGGAGCTTCACCATCTCGGATACGTCGCAGAACCTGCAGGACCGGATTCTGGCCACGGGCGCTCTGCCGCAGGGGAGCTTTACCATTGACCTGGATTTCTACAAATCCGCGACTGAAACGGCAGATGCGGTATTGATCACCACGCAGTCCATAGCGGTTCAGATCATCCCGCCTTTTCTGCAGCCCTCCTATCCCGTCGATACGACCGTACCCGGCCAGGGTCTGACTTTCAGCTGGGGGACCAATGTGAAGGACCTCACATTCCACCTTTTCGGCGATCCTGCGGGAAACCAGGAGCTCTACCATGTGCAGCTCGGGACCGGTGTTAGATCAGTGCCGGCGACCGGGTTCGACCACATACTCAGAAAATGGCAGGGAAGGGACCTGTACTGGCAGGTAAAGGGTCTTATTAAGACTTCCCACGGTAATGAGGCCTTTGCGGGACCGCTCAGCTATTTCATCTACTACGAGGACAGTGTGGTTTCCCAGGATATCGGGCTGTCCTTCGAAGAGCGAAGGGAGCTGGAGGACAAGGTTATCGAGCTTCTCGGGCAGATCGTCAACAAGAGGGCGGCGAACAGTATCAAACAGTACGATCTTGACCGTGTCGTCCTCGACAGGGGCGTGGTTGCCAGGGGTGAGGTGATACCCATACTTGATGAAATTATTGCGAAGGAAGTTAAGGTCAACGCGATTTACTTTAGATAATGCCCCGGTACGAGGGGACTAACGATGGAATTTTCTGGAGGTTTCAGATGAGATTGCTTAAGAAGGGGAGTTTATTACTGACTGTCGTGATTGCGGCCGTTCTTCTGCCCGCCGTGCTCTTCGCGGCCGACGTCATTGCATACATCGGAGAGGTGCAGGGAGACGTCATTGTGACCAGGTCGAATCCGGGTGAGATGGAAGCGAAGCTCGGTATGTTTCTCGAAGCGGGAGACACCGTCAAGACGGAATCGGAGAGCTTTACGGCCATCATTTTCCAGGATGACGGGAGCAGGATTAAGCTCGGCGAGAGCGCACAGATCACGCTCAACGCGTCGCGAAAGCAGAAGAAGCTGGACAAAAAGGTGAATTTAAAACAGGGCAAGCTTTGGGCGAAGGTGAACAAGAAACGAGGCACCGATTTCCAGGTGAGAACACCCACCTCGGTTGCATCGGTAAAGGGAACGAAGTTCGTTATCGAAGAGCTCGAGGCCGGCGAAACCTGGGTGTGGGTCCTCGAGGACATCGTGGAACTGGCGAACGCAGCGGGTACGGTGAGCCTGGGTGCCGGTGAATACGGTGTCGCGACTTCCGACGGCATCGAATCGGGGACTATTACGGGCGACGTTCCTGTGGAACCCGGGGCCCATGAGCTGATCTTCTACTTCGGCCAGCCGGGTACGGGAATGCAGCGTGAGCTTTACATCGAATATGAAAAGTAGGCAATAAGTTCAAAGGTGTCTATGAAGGTACACCACATTTGTGACCGCACCGTTTAAGAGAGATGTATTCAGGTGAAAGGAGTACCGCCGCCGTTTCCACCCGTGAAACGGGGTGGTATTCTTTCATCGTATAGAAGGGGGCCTTGACCGGGTAAGGATGAAAACACGGTGGTTCTATTTAATGAAATAAGGGGGTTTCCAATGAAAAACGTTTTTAGCAGGTCCTGTGTAATCGGAATAATCATATTCATTTTCGGAGCGGGCGCGCTCTTCGCCGGAACGGCGCCGAGTCTGGAGCTCCTCAGCCCCAAGAGAGGCGAGGAGCTTGCCTATGGGAGCGAAGTCATCGTGGCCGTTTCGATATACGATGCGGAGGGCGACGCGGACGTGAATTCGATCGAAATAAAGGTCGATGGCGAGGACGTTACGGCCCAGGCGAACAAGTCCGCGTTTCTCACAACGTATACCTTCTCTGAAACAGAGGCTACGGGAAGGCATGTTTTCTCGTTTACTATCGAGGACAGGGAGGGAAACACCTCCACGGTCGAGAGTTTTTTCAGTATCTCGCAAATGCCGAAGCGCGAACGCAAGGTGTCGGCAAACGGCAGTGTCAGGGCCGGGGCCGAGTACGAAAAAGAGGCTGACCAGAACACGGTGGGCAGCGTCGACGTGAACATGTACGGAGGTCTCTCGAATTCGATCAATTACGCGCTCCACGTCCTGGTCACGAATGAGGAAGCCTCGGACGGCCAGCGCGTGTCCCGGTACAGGCTCGACCTCCTCTCCCCCTTCGGCGGGCTCGTAGTCGGCGATACCACGCCCTCGTTCACGGATTATTCGATAGACGGCCAGGAGGTCTTCGGTGTTCATGCCTCTCCCCAGATCGGTTTTATCGGAGTCGAGGCGGTATACGGAAAGAGTCTCAAGGCTATCGAGTACCCGGACGAGCCTGAGACCTACAAGCAGTCCGTTTACGGCGGGAAGCTGAAGATCGGTTCCGTGAAGCGGCTCCAGTGGGGACTCGCGTTTCTCAAGGTGAAGGACGATCCCGCTTCAATAGACCTGAACCCCGTCGATCCCGCGCAGACCCCCCTTCCCAAGGACAACATAGTGCTTGGAACGAATCTCAAGCTCTCCGTAGCCAAGGGAAAAATTACGATCTACGGCGAGGCGAACGAAAGCCTCCTGAACGAGGATATCAGCGAGGGGCCGAGCGATTTCGAGGATTTCGACCTGCCCTTCAAACCCGCCGACTGGGAGTGGCTCTTCACCATCAACGAGCACATCGTTCCGGTCATGCCGGGAATGACATCGCTCGCGGCAAAAGGTTCGATCAAGATAGGGCCCTTCTATGAAAACACCCTCAACGCGGAGTACAGCTACGTGGGACCCAGTTACTATTCGCTTATCAATAAATCCATTATAAACGACAGGGCCGGTTTCCGCATATACGACAATATCTGGCTCCTGAGCCGGAGTATCTTCCTGAATGCGGGTTACCAGAAGTACAAGAATAACCTCGAGGATACGCTCACCTACACCAACACCAATACCGGCTATTCCGGCGGCGCCTACGTTTATCCCACCGACTACCTGAGCTTCAATGCCGGAGTGGACAGGTTCAAGGTTAAGAACGACGCACCCGCGGGCAATGTGCTCGCCGTGGAAACGCTCAATACCACGATCACGGGCGGAGTATCCCAGGGAGGGCTCGAGGTTTATAAAACGACGTCCACCGCCTTTTTCAACGCAAGCGGTTCATTCTATAAGGACGAGATTACGAGCGCCAATGACTCGAAGAACTACTCCACCAGGCTCGGCGCTATAAGCTACTTCGACAATATGCCCCTCGACACGAAAGCCGTAGTCGGTTTGGATTTCGGCGATTCCCCGAATTCCCTTTATATGCAGGGTAAGGGGGGGTACCGGTTCCTCAGCGACGAGACCCTGTACGGGTATGCCAAGCTCATCTACGAAACGGGACCGGAAGAGTTCGACTTCACCGTGGGAGCGGAGTGGGAAGGTCCGTGGGAAGTTCTCTTTGAGGGTGAGTTCGAGTACATAACCTCACCCGCACTTGACGATGTGCTTATCTCCGTGTTCGCGACAAAGGAGTTTTAAATGAGCAAGGAGACCAAGAGGCTCATCTTTATTCTCGTCATCGGCTTCGTGGCCGCAATGATAATGGTCGTGATGTCCGTTTTCGTCTTTTTCGAGAACCTCGAACAGAAGATAGTCGATTTCAAGTTTGCGACCCGCGGACCCAATTACGAGGGCCTGGAGAGCTCGGATGTCGTCATCGTTGCCATAGACGACCAGTCCTTCGCCTCGATACCCTACAAGTATCCCTGGCCGCGTAATTACCACGCGACGCTCGTCAGGAACCTGAGGCGCGCCGGAGCGCGGACCATACTCTTTGATGTGGTTTTCTCCGAGGAGAGCACGGTCGACCCGGCGCAGGACGCTGATTTTGCCGAGGCGATTGCTGAAGGAGACGAAGTCGTTCTCGCCGGAAAGATGATCGTGGAGGACAGGGAGGGTTATCTCCTTCAGAGCCTGCTGACCCCCATCGAAACACTCAACGAGGTAGCAACCTTCGGACTGGCGGATACGAACTTCGACACGGACGGGTTCGTGCGGCGCTATATACTCTTCAGGGACTATAACGACCAGCGGTATTTCTCTCTCGGGCTGGCCGCGCTTGTCAATTACCTGCGCCTGGAAGGACCCTTTCCGGAGTGGTTCAGGATAAACGAAAACGGGGATTTCGTTGTCGGAGAGCAGCTGCTCATCAAGAAGTACGACAACCTCCCGTCGAGTTTTATCAACTACTACGGGAACCCCTATTCGTTCAAGTATATCTCGTTCGAGCAGGTGGTGGACGAGGAGGGCTTTCAGCTCCTCCTCGAGCGCGACGTTTTCAAGGACAAGATCGTGCTTATCGGCGCCTCCGTGTCGGAGCTGCACGATAATTTTTCGACGCCCTTCTACGTTGCATCGGATGAGACGCTCATGCCCGGTGTCGAGATTCACGCCACCTTTGTCCAGAACGTGCTCGATCAGAATTTCTTCATGGAAGTGGGTGAAATTTACGCCTTCATTCTCACCTTTATTTTCACCATCGCCATCGCCTATATCATCAAGAAGACGAAACCCATCATCGGTATCGCGTCGGCGATCGGTATAGCTGCCGTCTATTTCTTCGGTAATTTGCTGCTCTTCACGAAAGCGGGAATTCTCATGAACATGATAGCGCCCGTGGGAGGCATCGTCGTCGCCTTCATCGGGTGCAACGCCTACCAGTACTTCTCGGAGGAGAAGGAGAAGCACTACGTCCGTTCCGTGTTCAAGCACTACCTCGCGGAGAACGTCGTTGATTCCGTTCTCGATACCTCGGGCGGGCTCGCATTCGGGGGCCAAAAGAGAAGGTTAACGGTGCTGTTTTCGGATATAAGGTCCTTTACGACCTATTCCGAAAAGTACACCCCCGAGGAGGTCGTTTCCAATCTCGGAGAGTATCTCACGGACATGGTGGACGTGATTCTGAAATACGGAGGCATGCTCGACAAGTTCGTGGGAGACGAGATCATGGCCGTATACGGCGCGCCCGCGTATACCGAGGACCATGCGGAGAAGGCCTGTCTAACGGCCCTTGAGATGATTAGGTCACTGGACCGGCTGAAGGAGAAATGGACCCAGGAGGGAAAGGAAATCTTCAATATCGGAATCGGCGTCAACACGGGCGAGATGATCGTGGGAAATCTCGGGTCCAAACAGATATTCGACTACACCGTTATCGGTGACAACGTCAACCTCGGCGCGCGTCTCGAAGGGATAAACAAGGTTTATAAAACGGCGAATAACATAATCGTCAGCGAGTTTACGAAAGCCGAGCTGAGCGACAACCTCATAACGAGGGAGCTCGATTCGGTCAGAGTCAAGGGTAAGTCCAAGCCCGTGGCCATCTTCGAGCTCGTCGGGGAAAGAGACGTGATCGTCTACTCCGACGAGTTTCTCGCTCACTACGATGAGGGTCTGGCCGCATACAAGAACCGGGAATGGGAAAAGGCCATCGCGGCGTTCAAGAAGAGCCTCGTGCTTACGGAGGACGAGATCAGCAGCATGTACCTGAAGCGCTGCAGCCATTTCAAGAAGAACCCCCCGGGTGATGATTGGGACGGGGTATTCACGCTCAAGTCGAAGTAGGAAAAGAAGAGGGTTCCTTAATACAGCGAATAGACGCTCAAAGGGGCACGGCCGATACGAGAGCCGTGTCCTTTTTTTACGACCCAAAATATCTGTCGTGAATTCGAAGCGGTTCTTCTTATATATACTGTTGGTCTTGAATTAAATGACGAAGAAATAGGGAGGTTCGTGTCTTAAGTGCTTCTGAGCTGCTCTATAATCCGTTCCGCTTCGGCTATGATGCTCATGACCGAGGGGTCCTTTATCCTGTAGCACACCTCGTTCCCGTTCTTATTCTTGGAAATGATGTTTTTCTCCTTCAGGATGGAGAGATGCTGGGATGTATTGGGCTGGTTCAGGTGAAGGTGATCGCTGATATCGTTGACGCAGTAATCCTGCTTGTAGATGGTCTTCAGTATATTGATTCGGGTGGGATGTCCGATGGCCTTGAAAAAATCGGCAGTATTCTGTTCATTTACCAAAACGCCTTCTCCTTCGGGTTTTCCCGGTGACGAATCCCGGCAACCGCTTCGGGATTCGTCACGGAAAAATGCGGGAGCCCTTTCTGAAGGCACCTGACAACCCATAAAATCCGGATGTGCCTGCTAGGCGATAATGGCAAGGATATCGCTTCTCTGAACGACCAGGTACTTTTTGCCGTCCGCCTCGATTTCGTCACCTGTATATTTACCGAAAACGATGGTGTCTCCCACCTTGACAACATCCTTCAGCTCTTCGTCGGTGCCGATGGCGATGATCTTGCCCCTCTGAGGTTTTTCCTTTGCGGTATCCGGAATGATAATTCCACCCGGCGTTTTTTTGTCGTCTTCAACCTCCTCAGGCTGAACAAGAACTCTGTCATCAATTACCTTCAGCTTCATACCGCTCCTCCTCGTAAATGTTTAAATTAATATGATTCCGTGTCTTTCGGTTCCGAATTACCTATTTAAAGTCTTTCAGGAGCCTGTCAATTTCCTTTCTGTTGAATCCCACGACCGGCCTGTTGTTGATGAGCGTTACGGGAACGCCGGTCTGTCCCGTCTTCCTTCTCACGTCGTCCGCGGCCTTGGCGTCCCGTGATATATCGACGTCTCTGAAACGAAATCCGTTTTCTTTCAGGTACCCCTTCACTTTCCTGCACCAGTGGCATGTGGGGCTCGAAAAAACGATTATTCTCGGAATTTTCGCCATGGCAGTCACATCCACCCGGCGGTAGTCCGGGTAGTCTATAAGAAATTTCGCATAACAAGTTAATAACGAAGCCCTTAAAAGTAAATAAAAAAGAGAGGACACCCCTCAGGCAGAGAGGAGGTTCACGCCTGCTTCCGTGTACTTTTCCCGGATCGAGGGGTTGAGCTGTTCGTCGGTCACTATGCAGTCCAACTCATCAACCGAGGCGAAGGTCCTGGATGAAACCAGGTTGAACTTGTGTGAATCGATGAGGAGTATGACTTTTTTCGATGCCCTGATCATCGCCTTTTTGATCGAGGTGTCGTACCAGGAAGGATCGGTCAAGCCCTTGTCCAGGGACAGCCCGGACGCGGCAATAAAGAGCGTATCCGCGTTCAGTTCTCCGTACATCTCCCTGACCTCCGCGCCCGAGAAGGTCATGGTGAGCCTGTTGAGGATTCCTCCCGCCACAAAAAGGTCGTGGTTTTCATTCCCGGAAAGTATCCAGGCGATATTGATGCCGTGGGTGATGATCCTGAGCTTCTTTTTAGGATCGATCATGCGGGCGAAGCATTCATTCGTGGAACCGCCGTCTATGATAATAGTCTTTCCGTCCTCGACAAAGTCCTGTGCCAGTGCGCCGATGTTTTTTTTCTGAGCAACGTACTCCCTGTTTCGTTTTAAAAAGGTCGTCGCGAGGTTCAGGTTTTGTTCGGTACCGTTCGGGACCCTTTCATGCACGGATCCTTCGTGTACGGCCCCGCCGTGCACCCTCCTTACGAGTCCCTGTTCGGACAGGTGGTCGATGTCCCTCCTGATCGTCATGTCCGTTACGTCGAACATCTTTCCGAGATTGGATATCCTGATCGAGCCGTATCTTTCGATGAGTTGCAGGATCTCCTGTCGTCTTTTATCCGCGACCATGAATAACTCTGCTCCTGTTTTATGCGTTTGTTTAAATGTTAACAAAAAATAACATGATGTCAAGAAATATTACATCATCATCCTGTAATAACTTGACTAATGTTAATAAATGTAATATAGTACAATCATCAATCCATACACGGATATTCCATAGAACGGGGTGGGTCATGAAAGATATCAATGTATTGCCTGAATTCAAGAAGGGAAGCGTCAGTATACCGGATATTCCTGTATTTACGGAGGAGGTTTCGCTCGCTCATCATCTCGACAGGACCGTAACCAACGAGGAGGCGATCGGGCTTCTGAAAGCCATGCTCTACATTCGCTCCTTCGAGGAGATGATCGTCAAACTGAAAAGCGGGAGTTTTGTCCCTCGCGACGGTTTCAAGTTCATCGGCGCGACCCACCTTTCAATAGGACAGGAAGCCGTTGCGGCGGGAACAGTATCGGCCCTCAACACTGATGATTACATCACGTCAACACACAGGGGCCACGGACATTCGATCTGCAAGGGGCTGTATGCGATACAGGGAATGGAACGGGGAAAATTGACGGACTTTCTCAAGGACGGCTCGGGGAAAGTGGAAGATGATCTCTCTTCCCTGTCCGATCAGGAGCTCGTGGACAAGGCGGTCGACCTGCACCTCTTCAAGACAATGGCCGAGCTCTTCGGCAAGGAGGAGGGGTACTGCAGGGGAAGAGGCGGAAGCATGCACATCGCCGATTTTCACGCGGGCCATCTCGGGGCCAACGCCATAGTGGGCGGAAGTCTTGCCATAGCTACCGGCGCGGGTTTGAGCTCGCTCCTCCTGGATGACGGAAAGATCACCGCCTGTATGGTGGGAGACGGCGCCGTGAACAACGGTATCTGCCTGGAGGCCATGAACTTCGCCTCCATGCCCCAGTTTGGAAAGGGTTTCCCCGTAATCTATGTATTCGAGAACAACCAGTACGGTATGTCCGGACAGCAGGCGGGAGAGGTAGTGGGAGTCGATCACCTCGCGCAGCGGGGCGCAGGATACGACGATCACTGCATGCATGCAAGGATTGAAAGCGGTATGCACGTTCTCGCGGTACGAAGCGCGGTTCTCAAGGCGGTCGAAACGGCGCGCAGGGGTGAGGGTCCCGCGCTGCTCGAATTCAAGACCTACCGTTACAAGGGACACTCGCTGAGCGATAAGCGGATGACTTACAGGACGGCTGAGGAGGAGCAGGAATGGCTCAAGTACGATCCCATCGATCTTTTTATAAAGGAAATCACGGATAACGGGATCATGAGCCTGGAGGAGGTCACTGGGCTCAGAACATCCGTCGATGAGAAGATGGAGGATATCGCGGTCAGGGCCGCTGCTGCGACCGACCCCGATCCCAGGACAATATCGGAGGGTCTTTTTTCAGATACGACCAGTGGAGAGATCGGAGACGATTACCGAACAAAGCACTTCAACAAGAAGCCGAAGCAGTTCAGGCGTGATTCCCGGGGACGCATACTGTACAGGCATGCGGTTATTGAAGCGCTCATGGAGGAAATGACGAGGGACAACCGTGTTGTTCTCTATGGTGAGGATGTTGCGGAATACGGAGGCGCATTCCAGGCAACGGTCGGGCTTCTGGATATTTTCGGTAGGAGGCGGGTATTCAACACGCCCATTTCGGAATCCGCCATTATCGGGACCGCGCTCGGAGCCGCAATGACCGGGCTCAGACCGGTTGCCGAGATAATGTACATAGACTTCATACTCCAGACCGGTGACCAGCTCGGAAACCAGGTTGCCAAGACCAAGTACATGTTCGGCGGCAAGGCCCGTATACCGCTCGTTATCAGGACGACCATCGGGGGAGGGAAGGGCTACGCGGGCCAGCACAGCCAGAGCCTGGAAGCCTTCCCCGCCATGTTCCCCGGCCTGAAAGTGGTCGCGCCCTCCACCGCCTATGATGTAAAGGGGCTGCTGAAAACCGCTGTCAGGGAGGACAACCCGGTTTTCTTCATCGAGCACCAGCACCTCTATATCGAGAAGGATGTGGTACCTGAAGAGGAATACACCATTCCGCTCGGGAAGGGCGTGGTTCGACGGGAGGGCAGTGATATAACGCTCATTTCCTACTCTTTCCAGCTCAAGGCCTGCCAGGAAGCCGCCGAACGTCTTGAAAAGGAAGACGGTATAAGCGTCGAAATCATCGATCCGAGAACGCTCGTGCCCCTTGACGAGGATTTGATAATCAAATCGGTGCAAAAAACGGGAAGGGCCGTCGTCGTGGTGCAGGCGCCCGGAAACGGGAGTTTCGGGGAACATATAATCAGGATTATACAGGAGAAGGCCTTTTCCAGCTTGAAGGGTCCCGTTCGACTGGTTTCCGCCTACGAGGTCCCGCCGCCCATGTCGGCGACACTGGAAAACGAGAATATACCCGGTCCTGACAGGATCGCAGGATCGATCAGGGAGATGCTGGTCTGACTCGCGCATTCAGGATGGAAATCTCCATGTTTACATACAACCGGTGCGACGAGTGATCGTTCGCACCGGTATTAATTTTACCTTTTACGTGGGAGCGCGTCGTGAAACTCGTACAGTTCGGAGCAGGCAGCATCGGCAGGTCGTTCATCGGACAGCTCTTTTCCAGGGGCGGGTGGGAGGTTGTATTCATCGATATAGACGATCGGGTCATCGACGCCCTCAACCGCAGGCGCGAGTACAGGGTCGAGATAAAGGATAAAACCTGCGAGGCCGTCACAGTGAAGAACGTCAGGGGAGTATCGGCCCGTGATGAAGAGTCGGTGGCCGCGGAGGTGAGCGGCGCGGACCTCGTATCAACCGCGGTCGGCAAGGGGGCCCTTCCCCATATTATGAAGCATATAGCAGGCGGCCTCATTCGAAGAAAGGAGGGGAGCGAAGGCCCGCTCGACATCATCATTTGCGAGAATATGCGCGATGCGGCCGGTTTCTTCCGACGTTCTCTCGAATCGCTTCTTCCTCCCGGGTTTCCGCTGGATGAATATGCGGGTTTCGTCGAAACATCGATCGGGAAGATGGTTCCCATCATGGACGAGGAGCTCAGGTCCCGGGATCCGCTCCTCGTGTACGCGGAGGCGTACAACACGCTCATCGTTGACGGGAAGGGTTTCAGGAACTTCATTCCCGCGGTCGAGGGCATCGATGCCCAGGACAATATCAAGGCGTACGTGGACAGGAAGCTCTTTATTCACAACCTCGGCCATGCGGTCCTTTCGTATGTGAGCTTTGCATTCAGGCCGGATTACCGGTTTGTCTGGCAGGCGGCGGAGGACACGGGGATTGAAGAGATTACGAGAAGGTCGATGTGGGAATCGGGAAAAGGGCTGATAGGGGAGTATCCGGCGGATTTCGACTCCGAATCCATCGGGGAACATATCGAGGACCTGCTTTCCCGGTTTAAAAACAGGGCGCTCGGGGATACGGTGTACCGGGCCGGACGGGACCTCTATCGGAAGCTCGCGCCTGATGACAGGCTGTTAGGCGCGGCCTTCCTCTGTTTAAAGCATTCCGTCGATCCCAAAGCGATCTCGCTCGGTGTGGGATCCGCTCTCTTTTTCAAGGCCGTGGATAACGGGGGAGCGCTCTTCGAACGGGACAGGGTTTTTCACGAAAGGGAGATGAGCCGGGGTCCCTCCCATGTGCTGCGGTCGATTTGCGGGCTCCAGGAGGGGGGTCTCTTTTCCGGAATAATGGAGTATTATCGGCGAATCGAGGGGGGAGAACGGAAATTAAGCGGTTTCAAATAAGGTGACATGTTTACCGGGGGTGCTGTGCAGTACGTCCCAGCTCACCCGCTTTTTGTGCCGCCGCACGAACCGCATCGATGCAGGCATGCCTGAAACCCCCGGCCTCGAGCCTCGCAAGGCCCTCCGCGGTCGTTCCGCCCGGGCTCGTAACCATTTCACGGAGAACCGCGGGATGAAGTCCCGTTTCCTGTACGAGCACGGCTGCTCCCCTGACGGTCTGTACCGCGAGTTCTAGCGCCTCTTCCCTCGGAATACCCATGAGAACGCCGCCGTCCGCAAGGGCCTCGATCATGAGAAAGACATAGGCGGGACCGCTTCCTGACAGGCCGGTCACACCGTCGATGCATTTTTCCTCCACCTCCACGGCACGCCCGATGCTTCCGGCTATCCGGAGCCCCAGGGCGCGGTGGACGTCATCGGCCTTTCGGCTGAAACAGACCGCGATCGCGGCTTCACCCGCAAGCGCCGCGATATTCGGCATGGTTCGGGCAATCGGGACTTCCCTGCCGATCAGGGTTTCCATGGTCCTGATGGTGACGCCCGCCGCAACCGAGAAGAGAAGCGCGTCCGCACGCATGAAATTTTTGACCTCAGAAAGCACGGCGGTGATTTTGTCGGGCTTGACCGCAATGACAATCGCGTCGCAGGATTTAATAACGTCATCGATACCCCCGGCCGCCTCCAGCGAATATTTTTCTTCGAGT
>CAYWUT010000015.1:36131-41079 GCA_964460545.1 uncultured Spirochaetota bacterium | reverse complement strand
GTATACGCGTTCTACTCCAAAAACATGGAAACGGTCTCCATTATTGAGCTCTTTACCGAGTACGGCTATCTGTACAAGGATTTTGAATACGAGATCATCGATCCCGACATGCGGCCCGCAATGGTCGAGGAAATGGGGGTCGAGGAATACGGCGAGCTGTACCTTCGATACGGGGGAAAGACCGAGAAGATCAAGGCCCCCAGCGAGGAGGGCATCACCAACGCGCTCATCAAGGTCTCCAGCACCGGGTTTAAGAACGTCTACTTCATCACGGGGCACGGCGAGAAGAGTATCGAGGATTACGGCAAGGGCGGCTACGATCTCATAAAAAAGGCCATCGAAGCTGAAAACTACAAGGTCGAGGAGGTTCTTCTCCTCCGCGAGGACACCGTTCCCGTCGACTGCGCGGTGCTCGTGTCCGCCGGACCGACGGGCGACTATGATGAGCACGAAGTCGGTCTCATCGAGGATTACATACAGAGCGGCGGGAGCGCTTTCTTTCTCATCGATCCCGATGAGAAGGGGGCGATGTACCCGAATATCGGCGGACTGCTCGAACGGTACGGGCTGACCGTGGGCAACAATATCATCATCGATCCCCTGAGCCGCGTGCTTTCAGGTGACTACTTCATGCCCGTCATCAACAGCTATACCTTTAACCCGATCACGAATAACTTCCGTCTCGCCACCTTTCTCCGTTTCGCGCGGAGCGTGGAACCGAACGGGGATGCGGGTGAAAATGTGTTTGCCCGGACCGTAGCGAATACGGGGGAAGCAAGCTGGGCGGAGACGGACCTGGAGGCGCTGTTTACCGGAAGCAAGGCCAAGTTCGACGAGGGCGAGGACCTGCAGGGCCCGGTGAGCATCATGGCTTATGCAACGGTCACTCTCCCGCCTGAGGACGCGATTGAGAGCGCGCCAAAAGGCGACGCCGAAGAGACGGAGGATCCAGCGGCTCCTCCGGAGCAGAGGGAGGCAATCGTGCTCGCGGTCGGAGACTCCGATTTCGCCTCTAATTCCATGTTCGAAACCCAGGGAAACAAGGACCTCTTCCTCAACTCGATCAATTTCCTGGCTGATAAGGCGGATCTGATAACGATAAGGCCGAAGCAGCAGGAGTCGGTATATATCACCCTGACGGCGAAGCAGGGGCGGCTCGCCTTCTTCGTTTCGCTCATCCTCATTCCACTCGTGGTCATAGTCATCGGCCTGTACATTACGATTCAGCGGAGAGTGAAGTCATGAAGTTTTTTCGAACGGCGATTATTCTCGCTATCGTTGGGGCGATCGGCGGTTTCGCCTACTGGTTTTTCGATGTAAAGAAGAAAGAGGATAAGAAAGAGACGGAGGAGCAGGAGGCCCTTTTCTTTACCCAGTCGGAAAAGAAGGTCGTGCGGCTTACGCTGGATGAGCGCGACAGGGAGCCCATCATACTCGAAAGACGGGTCACGGGCCCGGCTGACGAAGAAGGCAAGGAGCCCTACGAATGGGTCGTTCTGTCTCCCGTTGAGACGGGCGGTGACACGACCATAATAGACGCGATCATCGCCGCGATTTACAGGGGCAAGCGCGAAGAGATCGTATGGGAAAATCTGGAACATGAATCGGAGTACGAGCTCGACGATCCCGTATTCTCCCTTCGTTTCGTTTATGACGGGGAGGAAACGGAGAACGCCGTTCATTTCGGGATACAGACGCTCGACAGGAAGAGAATTTTCGTGAAAACCACGAAGGCGGATGGAATCATGACCGCTCCCTCGGAATTTCTTACCTCCCTCAAGAAGAGCCTCTTCGATGTAAGGGACAAGCGCATAGCTCCCCTGGAGGAGGATGAAATCGTTGGTGTTTCGCTGCTGTTCGCTGACCAGGCCATTTCCGTTAAAAAGGAGGAGGACACCTGGTATTTACTCCCGGACCGCGTGAAGGCCTCGAAAGCGAGGGTTGACATGCTGACCGGACAGCTGCGCTGGGGCAGCTTCGTTCAGGTCATGGATGAAACGGGGGAAAATCCGCAGGAATACGGGATTGACAGGCCCCGCCTCGTTCTTTCCTTCAAGCTTCAGGACGATTCGAATTTTCTCTTTTTTGTCGGCGACCAGGTCGACGAGGAGGGAAAGTTCTTCTTCGCAGCCCGTTCTACCGACGGTATGGTGTTCCAGGTCCAGGCCGACACTGTCACCGGCCTCCTGATGGATCGGTTCTACCTGAAGGACAGGAGCATCTTCGATCTGGACAGGGAGAACGTGGTCGCCGTCTCCATTCGGAAGGACGGAGACTCCATGTCTTTCGTGAAGAAGGATGACGGGGACTGGTATTTCAGCGATGACGACCCGGATTATCCGGGAAGTGCTCTCGGCAGGGGATACAAGATCGACAATATCGTGCGCGGACTGCTCACGGCCGAGTACGAGATCATCGAACCCCTGAAGAGGGGAGAACCCGGATACGACGATACGGGCATGGATAAGCCCGTGTACCACGTGGAAGTAGGTTTCCAGGACGGGAAAAAGGTCGAGGTGGCGATTACCGGCAAGGACGAGGAAACGGGCAAGCTCTTCATCTCCCCGGACGGGGGGGAGACCGTTTATCATACATCGGGTTACTTTACCTCCAGCATTCCTGAAACGAAGGAAGATCTGATGGATTGAGGGGCGGGTTCCAACCCTCATTTTAAAAGGGTGACAGTCCCCTCATTCGGCGGTTAACCGCCTCGTTCGAGGACAAGTTCCTTTCGTGACAGTTCCTAAAGGAACTGTCACCATACCATTACCGTTTTTGTCCCTCCGTTGCAAAAGTTGCGAACTGCCTGTATACTTGGAAGATAGAGAAGCTCCCCAAATACTTGAAGTACGGGATGCCGCACAATGGCGTACGCAAACAAGGAAAATTTCGAGGCTTACCTGGAACAGAAGAGCGGGGATATAGAAAATGTCATACACGGACTGTGGATTTCCAAGGACGACACGCTCTGGAAGCGGGATCCCTATTTCTATATAAGGCTGGGAGAGATCGCGGACAAGCTCGGGCAGGTGATGTTCGCGCATGAAGTGCTCGAGGAGGGGCTTCAGCGGTTTCCCTCGAATCCCAGGCTTAATCAGCTTCAAGCACTCTCCATGATCAGGTGCGGTTTTTTGTCGAAGTCCCGCGAGATACTGACCGGGCTCGTTCGGGAGGGTCACCGTGACGAGGAAACACTCGGCATACTCGGCAGGGTTTACAAGGACATGTGGCTCTCCTCGGACGACGGGTCCCTGCTGAAAAGATCAAGGGACCTCTACTACCAGGCTTTCAAGGGGAGCGGGGGTTATTATTCAGGCATCAACGCGGCGAGCCTCAGCCTCATACTCGGAGAGCGGGACACGGCCCGCAAACTGGCGTCCGCCGTGCTCTCCAAGTGCCTGAAGCTCCTCAAGGGAGGGGAGCGCGATTACTGGAACCTCGCCACCATCGGAGAGGGTTTCGTAGTGCTCGGGAGATACGAGGACGCGGCCCGTTTTCTGGTCCGCGCGGTCAGGGAGAGCGTTAAGAACTACTCGTACCTCGCGAGCACGAGAAAACAGCTGAAACTTCTCGGCAGGTTCACCGATATACCGCAAACGCTCTTCTCCATACTGAATATACCGCCCGTGATCGGGTTTACGGGTCACATGATCGATCACCCGGACCGCGGGAACCCCCGTTTTCCGCCCGGTATCACGGATGAAGTGAAAACCATGATCCGGGAGAAGCTGGATTCGATAGGACCGGCGGCGGGCTATTCGTCCGTGGCGTGCGGATCCGACGTACTCTTTCTCGAGTGCATGCAGGAACGGAAGGCCGAGACGAACGTCATCATTCCTTTCGACCTGAACGACTTTTTCAAAACGAGCATCGATTTCGCGGGGGAACAGTGGGTCGATAGGGCCAACGGCGTGCTGGCCAACATATCACAGCTCATCAGGGCGACTGAAGGGGCCTATGCGGGAGACGACCTGCTCTTCGATTACGCGAATTTAATGATCATGGGAAAGACCATACTTCGCGCACGGCTTCTTGAAACCGAGCCCGTGCTCCTCGCGGTTTCGGACGGATCGCGGAACGGGAGAGAGGGAGGAACAGCACAGTTTATTCAAACCTGGAAGAGCAGGGGGTTTCGTACCGAGATTATTCCCCTCGAAGAGCTCGTTCCGAAGAGCGGGAAGAAAAAGAGGAGGAAGAAATCGTCTCCGAAGACCGGGGCCCGGCAGGAGATCAGACGGGAGCTGAAAGTCATCCTTTTTGCGGACCTCGTCGGATTCAGCAGTATTCAGGAGGAGCAGATTCCAGCGTTCGTTCGCAACTACCTGGGAAGAATCGCGGGCCACCTGAAACAGACCGCGAACCCTCCCCTTCACAGGAACATGTGGGGAGACGCCTTTTTCTTCGTGTTCGACGATATAGACGCGGCAGCCGAATTCGCCATCGAGCTGAGGGAGGTCGGCGAGGCCGAGGGGAGCGAACTCGGCCTGGACCGAAACCTCGATATACGGGTGGGACTGCATGCCGGGCCCGTATACTCTGTGCAGGAGCCGGTCATGGACCGGACCGATTATTTCGGTACGCATGTCAATACCGCTGCGCGAATAGAACCTATAACAAATCCGGGAAATGTGTACGCGAGTGAACAGTTCGCGGCGCTGTACGCGGCAAAGGGAAGCTCGCCCGATATCGAGTGCAATTACGTGGGTGTCATCGTTCTGCCCAAGAAATTCGGCACCTATCCCATATACCAGGTGAAGCGAAAGAACGAAATCATGTGAGGAGATTTCTCCATGTTTGGAAGGAAAAAGAGGAAGGCGGGAGCAGGGTTGAAGAAACAGGCAGGAGTTTCGGTTTCCGCGAAAACCGTTGTAGCCTCGGGGGCGGGGAAGCCCGCATCGGCGAAACCGGCCGTTGCGAAGCAAACGGCTGCGGCGAAGAAAAAACCATC
>CAYWUT010000015.1:0-36031 GCA_964460545.1 uncultured Spirochaetota bacterium | reverse complement strand
AGTCCGCGGTTTCTTCGAAAAAAAAGACCGTCCCGAGGAAATCCGCGCCTGGGAAGTCCCCGACCGGTAAGAAACCGGCGGTTTCCAGCAAGACCGTACCCAAAGCCGCTGCAAAGAAGGTTTCGAAAAAGCCACGCAGTAAACCGTCAGCGCCGAAGAAGAGGAAGAGGGAAACGGCGGCAAGACCTCCCTTCGAGGCGTACAGGGGAATTCGCTCCTACATGTTCACCAGTTACGCGCACAAGGACATGACGGAGGTGTTCGGAGTACTTAAGAAGCTCAATCAGAAGCGGTACAGGATCTGGTATGACGAGGGAATAGAGCCCGGCAACGAATGGCCGGAAGTGGTCGGAAACGCGGTACTGAACTGTACGCAGTTCATCGTGTTCATGAGCCCTGCGGCCGCCGTTTCGAGGAATGTCAGAAACGAGATCAACCTCGCTTTCAGCGAGAACAAAGACATTCTCGTGGTCTTTCTCAAAAAGACCAACCTGTCGAGCGGTATGAAGCTGCAGATCGGAACGGTGCAGTTCATAAACAAGTTCGATATGACTGAAAGGGAGTTCGCGGAGAAGCTCGTTAAGGTAATAAACTCCAGTATCAGGAACTGATCCGCGCGGGCCCTTCGGCTTTTTTTATTGTTTTTCTTCATGAATATAGTATGATTTCGATGTGGAATTTTTAGTCCCGCGCGATGACGCGATTTTTCTACTGAAAATTTTTACCAATTGGATCGTCATTCAGGAGACAGAACAATGAAAAGAACAATTGTTACCATCGTAATTATGCTTATACTTCTCGTGCCTCTGACCCTGTTCGCACGGGAGGTGAAACCGCACTACACCCTGACGCTCGGCGGCAGAGGGGGCTATTCGATGCTTACGGGAGAACAGAAGGATGTTCTGAAGAACGGGATCAATGTGAACATTTTCATGAACTACAACCCGCATCTCATCAACAACTTCTTTATCCAGCCGGAGCTCATGTACTCCAGATTCGGATTCCAGACTGCGCAGCAGAAGGTCCTCTCCTATTACTCGGTGGGCGTGAACGCTTCCTACAATGTTCCGCTGCTCAAGTTTCTCGAGCTGAACGTCCTCGGAGGAGGCGGGTACTACTTCAACAGGATCGTGGAGGAGAACATTCTGCAGGCCAGGAGCTCAAATCCCTATTACAAGGCGGGAGCGGGAGTGGACGTTGTCCTCACCTATAACTTCAACCTGAACGCCGGGGTAAGCTATATAAACTATCTGTCTGCTGAAGCGAACACCCCGACCATGACGATACACGGCTGCGGAAATTACCGGTTCGGAAAGAATCCGGATGAGGTGGGATACGACAGGAGTATCGAGATCGGCGATGTGCAGATCCAGCCGCTTTTCTCAGCCCTCTATAAATTCTATGAAACCTCTCCGGCGGGTAAGGTCCGGGTGACGAACGTCACGAAGAACAAGACCGTGCGCAATATAAAGGCTTCGGTCACAGTGAAGGACTACATGGACTATCCCACCACATCGAAGGCCGTGCCCGAGATAAAGCCGGGTGAGAGCGTCGAGATAGACCTCTTCATGCTCTTCAACAAGAACGTTCTGACGGTGACCGAGGATACGCCGCTTTCGGCGAAGGTCTCCGTGAACTACCTGGTCGCGGAACGGGATTATACGAAAGAGGAGAGCCTTACCTTCAAGCTGTACAACCGGAACGCCATGACATGGAGCGACGACCGGAAGCTTTCGTCCTTCATTACTCCCAAGGACACGCCGGTCAAGGTCTTTGCGCGGAGCGTCGTACAGCAGTACAAGAACGAGAGCATCAATGTGCTGAACCAGAATCTGCAGTCCGCGGCGCAGATCTTCGACGCGCTCGGAAGCTATGAGCTCGCGTACGTGCCTGACCCGCGTACGCCCTTCACGGAGCTCTCGCAGAGCGCGAATGCGATTGACTACATCCAGTACCCGAGGGAAACCCTCCGCTTCAAGTCCGGGGACTGTGACGATATGACGGCCCTGTACTGCGCGCTGCTGGAGAATGTCGGTATTTCCACGGCGCTCGTCACCATACCGGGACATATTTTCATGATGTTCGACACCGGAGTGTCCAGGTACGATTACCGGGAAATCAGCGAGGACCGCGGCATGTTCGTGGAGAAGGGAGAAACCATCTGGCTTCCCGTGGAGGTGACGCTTGCCGGGAAGACATTCCTTGCAGCGTGGCAGGAGGGAGCGAAGCAGTACAACAAGACCATGACGCAGAATCAGCCGATCGGAATCTACCCGACCGCCGAAGCGTGGCAGCTCTTCGTTCCCGTAACGCTCGAGGAGTTCGGATGGGAGCCCGAGGTGCCTTCAAAGAGCAGTATAGCGACGCTCTACGACAAGGATATCGAAAACCTCGTGGGCAGGGAGCTGACGGATTCTGTTGCGAAGATAGAGGAGGAGATCAGGAAATCGCCGAAGGACCACAAGCTCTACAACAAGCTCGGCGTCACCTATGCCAGGTACGGGAAGTATGATACCGCCGTCCGGCAGCTCCAGAAGGCGGTGGAATTAAAGGACGATTACTACGCCGCGTATAACAATATCGGAAACGTCCACTACCTCCAGGGAGAGTATGAGAAGGCGCTTGCCTCCTATAAGAAGGCATCGCGGTACAGCGACAGTCCGCTCATACTCATAAACATGGCCAAGGCCATATTCAAGCTCGGCGAATACGACGAGGCGAAGTCCTACTATCTGAGCGCGGTTAAGAGGGACGACCGGTACGAGAAGAAATACGCCTATCTCGCCATGGGAACGGGAGAGGGCGATCTCCGGGCGTCGGACAGGACAAAGATCGACACGGCCGTGGAGTGGAGTTACGAGTAGCGGGTCCGGGACCTCAAGAGGAATAGTATGTTTTTACCTGTTCGCCGCTACACGATCAGGAAGAGGAACAGGGCCGTGCTTACGGGTATGAGGATGTTGTCGAGATTGTAGGGTGAGAGGGTCTCGATCACAGTGGGAACCAGCGCGGCCGCCAGCGCGTATCCCGGAGGAACGAAGAAGAGCAGTATCACAAACGCCGATAAGAAAAAAGCAACGCTCCCCTCGATCGTTCTCTTGTAAAAGGGGAGCGGTATCCTGCCGAAACGCCTTCCTACAAGCCCGGACAGTACGTCGGAAATACATACGATCAGTATGGACGGTATGTATATGGTGTGGGGGAAAAAGAGGATGGGAATAAGTATGCCTGCCGTGAGCGATATGGGACCGATGATGAAACCCCTGTACTCGTTACGCCTCCGGGCCTTCTTCGTTATGGTGGATATAACGGGTACATGAAATCCGATGTATCGCAGTACCTCTGAAAAAGAATAGATCAGCATGAGCGCGAGGAGAAACCCGAACATGATGTGTTCGTTCATGTGAGCGAGGAATGGGAGGGGTACCCCGAGGAAATGTATGAATTTTCTGTACAGCTCCCGCTGAACGAGATGGGTTTTTCCTTTCAGCCGATCGGGGAGCTCGGTATCCGGGATTATCTGCGGTATGAGCTCCAGGAAGTTATACCCGTCCACCACGATATCCGCGTTCTTCCGTATGATCCTCGAAGGGTTGTACCCGATGCCCAGGCTGCTTTTTTGAATGAGTGACAGGTTGTTCGGGTCGTCCGCGACGGATACGACCCTGTCCCAGGAGAGACCGGTGACGGAGAGCAGCTCCTCGACGACGGCCGTTTTCGGACGCATAACCGTTCCCTTGAGCTCGATGCGGCCGTCCTCGATAACCGTGTGCATGCCCTCGTAGTAATCCGCGCCCGTGTCCTCGGCGATTTCCCTTAAAATGAAGTCTGGAATACCTGAGCTGATGAGCCCAACGAAGTAGCCGTAGCGCTTTAGAAGCGCGATCGTTTCCTTTACGTATTTCGACTTTTTCATGGACCGCGCGATATGCGCCCCATGCCGGGCATTGCAGTTTCTGATAACCTCGATGCCCTGGTCCAGAAGCGTGTCGAAACTGATGGACCCCGTGTAGTACCTCCATCCCAGGAAAAGGGTTTTCAAATAGGTGAAGAGTCCCATGTGGCGGGCGATTCGAATGAGGAATATGTTCCTGAGGACAACACCGTCCACGTCGAGAATCACGAGGCCCGTGTGCCGCTCAGGATCGAGTTTGGTCATCATTCTGCTGGAAATTTCCGCGGTCATGGGTTTCTCAACGCCCGTTAGGAGTTACCCGAATGAAACAGAGGGCCTGTGGGTATAATAGGGGTGGATCCGGCCTTAATCAACACGAAAGATGGGCAAGGCCCGGAGGGACGGCGGGCATATTATCTTGACCGGATAGTCTTTTATTTCTATATTGACCGAAAAGAAGAAAGACCTTTCTGTCCACCACGCGTGGACCGCCAGTCCGGAGGGAGGAAGCATTGCGGAAATACGAGTATCTCTACATCATCGAGCCCCAGGAAGAAGTGTGGGAAAAATCCATCGAAAAGATCAAGGAGCACTATACGCAGCTCGGCGTTACCCTCATCAAGGAGGACAAGATGGGGAAGAGGAGCCTTGCGTACCCGATCAATAAGAAAACCGATGGGTTCTACTACGTAACGAACATCGAGGCCGAGGATTTCACCAGCCTGCAGGCATATGAAAACGAGCTGAAGCTCGATCCCGACATTTTACGGTTTATTAAAATCAGAAAGTAGGCAAGTATACTTTCATCCGTTCGTTAAGGACCAAACCGACGCTTGCCTAATGGTTTTTACCTTAATCCATCAAAGATTGAAAACCGTAGAAAAGTGAAAGAACGATGTATTTTTTAAATACCGATACGAAATATCATAATCTTAATATATAAAACCATAATATTCGCGGGCCGGGTTTTTCCCTCCAGAAACGAATTAAGGCGTGCTAAAACGCGTGCTTAAACGCGCACCGGGCGGATGCGCTAGAGCGATGCGCGATAGCGATGCGCGGTAAAGATCGGTGGGAGTGCCGGCCGGCAAAAGGCATGGGTCCCCTTTTTCGGTGTATCCTCTATTGAGGTCTCAAGAGAGACCTCAATAGAGAGCGCAGTATAGGCTTGTCGGGAGAGGAAAAGGGGTATAAGATACAGAAAAAGAGGAGGGGTGTTCCGCATGGCATGGGATATCAATCATGTTGTCGTGATCGGAAGGCTCACCAAGGACCCGGAACTGACCTACACGCAGTCAGGTTCGGCGGTCTGCAAGTTTTCCATCGCGGTGAACAGGTCTTCGGGTTCCCAGGAGAGCGACGGCTCGGCGAGTTTTTTCAACATCGTTGCATGGAATAAAACGGCGGAGATCTGCAAGGAGTACCTGGCCAAGGGAAGGCAGGTCGGTATCGACGGCAGGCTCCAGCAGAGACGATGGGAGGCGCAGGACGGCTCCAAGAGGAGCAGCGTCGAGATCGTTGCGAACAACGTGCAGTTCTTCGGTTCCGGAAGGGGATCGGGAGGCGGTGATTTCGCTTCTCCCGGGTCCCAAAGATACGGGGCCCAGGGTTCGGAAGGATCACAGGACTTTTCACGGCCCGGATCGGAGAACGCCCGGACGGTTGCCGAATCCGGGAAAGACGTTCCTGCGGGAAGCGAGCCCTTCCTTTCAGAGCTCGACGATGACGAAATACCGTTCTGACCTGCAGAGAGGGGATTTTGACCCTCTGACGGGAGAGCGAGTATCATTACGGCATAAACGCGCAAGACGAAGGAGTACAGATTAATGGAAGAGGAAGCAAAGGAAGAAGTAAAAGAGGAAGTAAAAGAGGAAGTAAAGGAAGAAATAAAAGAGGAAGTAAAGGAAGAAGCTCAAGGCGGAGAAGCTGAACAGGAAGCAGCGGCCGGGAGTGAACCGAAGGTGGAGAGCGAAGCGGCCCCCCCGGAAGCGGCCGCCTCTGCGGCCGCAGAGCCTGAGAGCGGTCAGGATTCCGAAAAGACGGCTGAGGCATCCAAACCGGCGGCCCCGCCGTCCGGTGGTACACGTAGCGAACCGCGCACGGATGCGCGCACGGGTGCGCGCACGGACACGCGAACGAGTTCACGCACGGACACGCGCGGCGATACCCGGCGCGGCCCGGCCAGACCCGGACAGAGACAGCAGAGACCGAACCAGAGGCCGAGGCAGAGAAGAGGATATTTCAGCAGAAAGGTATGCAGGCTCTGCGTAAACAAGGTAAAAGAAGTCGACTATAAGGATGTCGACCTCCTCAGGAGATTCGTAACGGATCGGGGGAAGATACTGCCGAGAAGGATGACGGGTACCTGTGCGCGTCATCAGAGAATGTTATCGAGCGCCATTAAAAGGGCAAGAATGGCCTCCCTGCTCCCCTTTGTTAAGAAGTAGGGTGAAGGGAGGAGAATCGGGGTGATGCGGTATTTTTTCCAAGTTCGACAGGCTGAAGGATGAGATCGCGGACTTCTTCGACAAGATGAAGGTCGTACCCGAGAAGATCACGAGCTTGAACGTAAGCAGCCTGAAGACCAGGATAGCTGTACCCGAGATACAGGTTGAGTGGAGGGAGCTTGCCGAAGGCTCGGGCCTTGCACTACTGTCCATCTTCCTCTACGTTTCAGGGGTCCTGACCGAGCTCTGTTTCGTACCCTTTATGATTATCGTAATCAAGCGGGGATGGAAGGAAGGCCTCATCTTCCTTTCCCTGAGCGCGGCCGCTTTTTTCACCGTCATGATCAGCGGGTTCGGCAGGATTCCGCTCGACGGCGAGTTCCTGCTTATCTCTCCGGCGCGTTACTCGTTTAACTATATCGAGCACGTCTCAGGCCTGAAGGGAGGCCGGTACCTCGACTTCTTCTTTGTCTTCGGCCTGTTCGGCATCTTCCTCGGATATCTGGTTTCGAGGAATTACAAGCTCAAGTACGTCGTCTTCTTCGGTTTAACGGTGTATATCGGCATAGTGGTCCTCCCCCTCGCCGTTTCGAGCATGATGGGAGGATTGGACCGTTTTCTTGTGCAGTATACGCGCTTCGTGGATGTGAAGACCACGAACTATATGGAGCTCTATCTCGAGCAGATGAGGAACACCGGTTCGCTCATGCACGTGAACAACAACGACCTGGGCCTCGAAGCGAAGAAGCTGGAGTTCGCTGTACAGATGTTCAAGGACAATGTTATATTCGGCATCGCGCCCCGCGGCGGCTATCTCGTCAAGCAGCTCGGGATAATCCTCTTCGGGATAGTGCTCGTCAGGCTCTACTTTAAGAGCAGGCTCGACAGGGCCGCCCTGCGGTTCAGCATCCTGGAGTACCGTATCGGCGACGGATGGGTGTGGGGCCTCATCTTTTCCTGGTTCTTTGTTTACATAAACCTCCACCTGAAGAGCGGAGCTTTCGGAATCATCGGCTGGAACGCGGCCGTGGTTTTTTCACTGCTCTTTTTTCTCAGGGGACTTTCAATCATCAGGGCGGGGGCGGAGAGGATCAGGATACCGAGGATAATACAGTACGGCGTACTGCTATTCTTCCTCTTCTATTCTTTCATATTCTTTGTAACGATTACGACCGGTATCGGAGTGGCCGATATCTGGTTGAGACTTCGTGATACAATCGACAGGACCAGGAGGAGCGATACATGAAGGTTATTTTCGTAAAGGACGTTCCCGGCCTCGGGGAAGAAGGCGATGTGATGGAAGCCGCTCCGGGATACGCCAGGAACTATCTGTTTCCAAAGGGATTTGCCGTTGAGGACAGTGCGTTCAACAGGAACAGGCTCAAGGAGCAGCAGAAGAAGATCGAGCTTCGGAAGCTCAAGAAACGGGAGGAGGCGCAGGAGGCCGCGAATGCGGTATCCGAGCTCTCCATCACCATTCAGGCCGCGGTGGGCAAGAACGAGAAGCTGTTCGGCGCCGTTCACGAGAATGACATTATCAAGGCCCTCAAGGAGCAGGGGTATGAAATCGAGAAGAAGAACATCCTGCTCTCAGAGCCCATCAAGACCACGGGCGCGTACAAGGTGAAGATTAAGATTTACGAAGACATAGAGGCTGAATTGAAGGTTTGGGTCGTAAAGGAGGACTAGGTCCCCGCCATGGGTGAAGCGTTTCAGGAAAGATCCGTATCCACGCTGACCGACAAGCTTCCGCCTCAGAACCTCGAGGCGGAACGGGCGTGCCTCGGCAGCATGCTCCTTGACAGGGAGGCCATCGAGGTAGCGATCGAAACACTCAAGTCAGACGATTTCTACTCCGACCAAAACCGCGTGGTTTTCAGCGCCCTGCTGGACCTCTACAACCGTTCGACCCCGGTCGACATCGTTACGGTTACGGAATACCTCAAGAGCTCGGGCGACCTGCAGAAAGCCGGGGGAGTGGTCTCTATCTCGTCTCTCCTCGATGATGTTCCCACCTCCGCGAATATCGAGTATTACGCAAAGATAGTCGAGCAGAAATCCCTTCTCAGGAAGCTCATCAGGGCGTCCTCGAGCGTGATCGCCCTGAGCCACAGCACGGAGCGCGACGCGTATGAAATCGTCGACGAAGCCGAAAAGCTCATCTTCGACGTAACCGAGCGGCGCGGGGTCCGGGGTTATTTTCATCTCAACGAGGTGATCAAGGACAGCATAACCGCCATAGAGAAGCTTTTTCACCGCGGCGACAACTACACGGGACTGCCGAGCGGGTATAAGGAGCTCGACGACTATACATCGGGTTTTCAGAACTCCGAGTACATCGTTATTGCGGCCCGCCCCTCGGTGGGAAAAACGGCTTTCGCACTGAACATCGCGCAGAACATCGCCATCGAGCAGAAGCGCAGGGTTGCGCTGTTCAGCCTCGAGATGTCCAAGGAGGCGCTCGTCCAGAGGATGCTCTGTTCCGAGGCGCGCATAGACAGCCAGAGGCTGCGCAAAGGTCTGCTCCGTACAGAGGAGTGGGGCCCCCTCACAACGGCGGCCGGTAAGCTCTCGGAATCGAATATATTCATAGACGAGACCCCGGGGATCTCGGAAATGCAGCTCAGGGCAAAGGCGCGGAGGATACAGTCGAGGCACGGCCTCGATCTGGTGATCGTCGATTATCTGCAGCTGATGTCATCGATCCGGAAGAAGGAGGGCAGGACGCAGGAGATATCTGAGATATCCCGCTCTCTCAAGGCCCTGGCCCGGGAGCTCAGTATCCCCGTTATCGCGCTCTCCCAGCTCTCCAGGGCGGTGGAAATGCGCGGCAGGGACAAGCGGCCCATACTCTCGGACCTGCGCGAATCGGGGGCAATAGAACAGGACGCGGACGTCGTCATCTTCCTGTACCGGGACGAGCTCTACAACCCCAATAATACTGATAATAAGGGAGTCGCCGAGATCATCATACAGAAACAGAGGAACGGCCCCACCGGTACGGTGGAGCTGAGGTTCTTCAAGGAATTCACCCGCTTCGAGAACCTGGAGAAGTGGGGTGAGCGTGTCGAACCCTACTACGAGGGGGACGAAGAGGAGTACTGAGCAGCACGTCGTCTATCAGCGTACACCAGCTATTAAGAGAAATACCAACCTTCATACTATTCAACTTCCTTATTATTTACGTTATACGAGAACATGTCGGCCAAAAATACTACAGGTGTTTCATTATTTTAATCAAGTGTTGCACAGGATGAAGTTTGTAGTATTAATACCCCAAGAGTTCTACTTAATGGTTTTGCTCTAATCAAGCCACTACTTAATAATATCTCAGAAAATAATTCTTGCAATAATAAAAGGCCCCTATTCCTCTATGCCCAATGTTTGATAATTGCATCACAGCTCTAGTGAAGCTCCGGATTCCCGCAGCTTTTTATTATTGATAAAATTATTTTATTAAATATACTGTAAGGAAATTATGGTATTTTTATGATTAAAGTGAAATAAACATATTTATCGCGCTCTAAGTATCTGCATTAAGCCAAATGAGATGTTCTATGACTTACTCCGGGGAGAAATACGATGAAGATGAATAACTTTGTATATGCGCTTATGCTCTTCGTGTTTGCCACATTAGTCGGAGTACATTTTACCGGGTGTACGAATCGAGGATCAGACAACGGCAATGAATCGGATGCAAACGGTGAATCCGAAGGTGATCCTGTGACTGGGCCTTATGCGATAAATGGTTATGTCCAGAAAGGCCCATTTATAAGTGGTTCGTCTATTACAATACAGGAACTGGACGATAGTCTTAATCCCACGGGCACCTCCTATCAGACAATGACAACTGATGATTTTGGAACCTTTTCATTGGGGAGCAGAATTGAAACAAGGTATATTGAGATAATCGCCACGGGTTTCTATTTTGATGAGGTCGGGGGCGAATTGTCTGGGGCGAATCTCAGTCTTAGAGCAAGATCAGACCTTGAAACGACTGAAGAAGTGAACTTCAATATTCTGACGACCCTGGAACAGGATAGAATCGAGCATTTAATTGCATACGAGGGGAAATCGTTCCCGGAAGCCCGGGCACAGGCTGAAATAGAGTTGCTGAGCATTTTTCACATATCCGGGGACAACCTAGCAACCTTCGATCAGATGGACATCAGTCAGGAAGGGGATAGTAACGCCGTTCTTTTGGCGGTCTCCTTGATAGTTCAGTCCGACAACACGGTTGCCGAGTTATCCGAGCTCATCTCAAAGATCAATCTAGTTATAAAAGAAGACGGTGCGCTTGACAACGCTACCTATGTTGATGAACTGAAAAACAATGCCATGGAACTCGATCTGGTCGTGGTGCGTGATAATCTTGCGGAACGATATGAGGCTCTTGGTTTAACGGTAACAATACCGGATTTTAAAGAATATATTGACAGTGATGGTGACGGGGAGATTAATAAGACGGATTTTGATATTACGGGAATAACTCCCTTGGATGGCGGTGAGGCGAGCCCTACACCGTTACTGGATTGGGACGATCTGGTGTGCGCTGAAAAATATGAGGTGCAAATAGCAAGCAGTGAAACGGGCTTGGAAGCCGCTGCTATCATTGAAACAACAGAATCACAATATCAGATAATAGATGAACTTTCCATTGGTGATGTAAGGTGTTGGCGTGTACATGCATTGAATAAAAATGGTATTGCAGAACCCTGGAGCGATGCATGGAGTTTTACTATTCGGCCGTATGAAATCGGTGATGTGAGACCAGCCGGGGGAATCGTATTTTATACTAAGGAAAGCTATTCCAATGGCTGGCAGTGCCTGGAAGTCGCTCCGGTAGATACGGAATGGACAAATAAAGAATGGGGTGCGGATGGAGTGAATATTGACGGAGCGGAAGGAACGGCTATTGGAACAGGCGAACAAAACACCGCAGATATAATAGCTTGTCTTGGAACGGGATCCACTTATGCAGCCCAGCTGTGTAACGGTTTGACCTACGGTGGCTATAATGATTGGTTCTTACCTTCAAAAGATGAGCTTGATCAGATATACAAGAATCTCCATGAAGCTGATCTTGGTGGTTTTGCACTCGATAACTATTGGAGTTCATCCGAATTAATCATCGATGACAACGTGTGGATACAATACTTCGTCACTGGATACCAGCGCGACTACGGAAAGGGAAACTCCGCTCGTATTCGAGCAGTGCGGGCTTTTTAGCCATAAAACAATTAGTACAGTTTCTTTATATGCCCAGAAAACGAAAGCTACCGGCTCTTATCAGCGCGAAGTCCAGATCAATTCATAAAGCGCAGCAGAATTTTTAGTCGGTGTGGCGACCTGCCTCATCAAGCGTAAGGATGGACTTTATTCTCGGTCTTTCTTGAAGCGGTAGGACGGGGTCAACGGGTTTCTTGTGAAGGTACTCCAGCCTCACAGATTCTTTCAGTATGATTTTAAACAGGTTAATGTGCGGTTGATCGTTCTATGAGAGAGTGTTTTACCATGTTGACCGGATACTTGAATTGATGAAAAAGGGATCATGCTATAATAGACCGATTACGTGCCGTGGCGTATTGAGATCGCGGAAAGAGGGCATGCCTTGACGCAGCGGCCGCATCCCACGCACGCCCTGGTGGACCAGAGCACCGGGACCTCGTTCGACCCTTCCTGCTCGAGCAGGTGGTGGGTGCAAACCTCGACTGCGGCACAGACGCCGCATTTCGAGGGTCTGCAGCGACGGGTATCGATGACGGCATACTTCACCATGGGGCGCGGTTCTTCCCCTCACTGCCCGTAACGGGCGGGGTACTCTGTCGTTGAACGGAATGATTCCAACCGGTAGAAACAAGCCGTGCCCTATACAATAATGCGCGGTCCGCGGTTGTAAAAGGTCAATAATTCCCTTTCCGGCCGCGGCAGCCGCTGTATTCCGCTCCGTTTTACCGAAAGAGGCGGGTAAATGGAAAAAAACATTACCCAAAGGCCGCATCTATGCACATATTGAAAATGATAATCATTACCGAAAGGACGAAGGAATGGAATTGACCATAGCGGTTTCGAGCGGAAAAGGCGGGACAGGCAAGACCTTTATTGCGAGCAATATTGCGGCCGTGCTTTCCGAGATGCTCACCGAGCCCCGGTACCGGGAACTGGCCGGGGGCGGGGTGAGATACCTCGACTGTGACGTTGAGGAGCCGAACGGCCATCTCTTTTTAAAGCCCGTTATCGATAAGGAGGAGGATGTTACGCTCCTCGCGCCAGCCGGCGTCGATGAAACGAAATGTATCGGGTGCGGAAAATGCGCGGATGCCTGTACCTACAACGCCATTGCGGTTATAAAGGAAAAGGTGCTCTTTTTCAGCGACCTCTGCCACGTGTGCGGCGCGTGTAAGATCGTATGTCCCACCGGCGCAGTTATTGAAAAAGAAAAGAAGATCGGGACCTTGAAGCACGGCCGGAGCGGGGAAATCGATTTTCACTACGCGCTTCTCGAAACAGCGGAAGGAGGTATGTCTCCCAGGCTGATAAAACGGGTGAAAAGCGGCATAGGAAAGGGCATCAATATTCTTGATTCCCCGCCCGGTACCGCGTGCCCTGTGGTCGAGACGGTATACGGTGTGGACCTCTGTGTTCTCGTCACCGATCCCACTCCCTTCGGTATCAATGACCTGAAACTGGCCGTGGACATGTGCAGGGAGCTCGGGCAGGAGCCGGTGGTCCTGGTAAACCGAGCGGAGTACAGGGACGACAGCCTGAACGCGTACTGCAGGGAAGCGGAGCTCGAGATCATAGGCGAAATACCGGACGACCGGAGCATAGCCGAGGTCTATTCGGTAGGAGACCTGGTTGTGCATAAAATGCCCCGGTACCGCGATTTGTTCAGGGACCTCGCCCTGAAGATAATCGGACGGGCCCGTGAGAAGAGGCCCGTAAAAAAAGTACGCAAGGAAAGAGCGGCTCCGGCCGACGTGGTGGAGAACGCGGTTCAGTACAGGACCTATACGGGAGAAAAGCCCCGGGAGATCGTTATCATCAGCGGAAAAGGCGGCACCGGAAAAACGTCCCTGGCCGCCTGCTTCGCAGCGCTGGCCGGGAAAACCATTATATCGGACTGTGACGTCGATGCCGCCGATCTCCATCTCATACTCGAACCGGAAATCCGGGAGCGGGGCGGCTTCAGCGGAGGGGTCAACGCGGAAATCGACGAAGAAAAGTGCACGGGCTGCGGTAAATGCTACGAGGCCTGCAGGTTCGAGGCAATCGAGAAAACGGTCTCCGGAGGCAGGGAGATCTTTACCATCAACAAGACCGCGTGCGAGGGGTGCGGGGTATGCGGCCTCGTATGCGGCGACGATGCGGTCAGTATAAGCGAGGCCGTAAACGGCGAGTGGTTCGTTTCCGATACCAGATTCGGCCCCATGAGCCACGCGAAGCTCGGTATCGCGGAGGAGAATTCGGGGAGACTCGTGACCCTGGTGCGCAGCAAGAAGGACAAGTTCATGGAGGAGGTAAAGGGGAACGCGCTCATAGACGGGTCCCCCGGAACGGGATGTCCCGTCATCGCGTCGATCACGGGTGCGGATTACGCCGTTATCGTTACTGAACCGACTGTCTCGGGTATACACGACATGGAGCGGGTGCTGGCGGTCATTGACTTCTTTCAGGTGAAATCAGGGGTCATTGTCAACAAGCACGATCTCAATGAAACAATGACACAAAAGATAAGGACCCTGGCCGAAGAACATCGGTGTGATTTTCTCGGGACGATCCCCTACGATAACCGTTTCACCGATGCGCAGATGGAGAGGCTGTCACTCGTCGAATACAGTGACGGTCCCCTGGCCGTGTCCATACGGGAGATATGGGAGAGGGTGGGAGCGGTGCTTCAGACTGAAACAGCGGAGTGATGGCGGTACCAATCCCGACGTTCCGTGTAAAATTAAAGATGAAACGGGAAAACCATGGATAATGAAGAGAAGCTCATAGCATTCGGTCCCGTGCCCTCGAGAAGGCTCGGACACAGCATGGGAATAAACAATATCCCCCCCAAAATCTGCACCTACTCCTGCGTGTACTGCCAGGTCGGACGGACGATGCGGATGCAGGTAAGGAGGGAGGAGTTCTATAAACCGGATGATATCATTCGCGAAGTGGAGCGCAAGGTCGAGGAAGCTGGAAAACGAAACGAGACAATCGATTACCTGACATTCGTGTCCGACGGCGAGCCCACACTGGATATGAACCTCGGTTTGGAGATAACGCGTCTCAGGAAGCTCGGAATCAGAATGGCGATCATCACGAATGCCTCGCTGATGGGTATGGAGGAAGTGCGCGGCGACCTCGGGTTGCTCGACTGGGTGTCGGTCAAGGTTGACGGGGTGAGCGGGGATGTATGGCGAAAAATCGATCGGCCGCACGGCACCCTGGACCTCGACATCATTCTGGCCGGAGTATCGGAGTTTGCACGGGACTTCAGCGGTTTCCTGGCAACCGAGACCATGCTGCTCGAGGGAATGAACGACGGCCACGAAGAGCTGGAAAAGATAGCGCGGTTCATCGGTTCGCTGAATCCGGGCGGAAGCTATCTCTCCATTCCCACGAGGCCTCCCGCCGAGATGAAGGCACGGCCCGCGGGTGAAAGCGCGCTCGCCTCGGCGTATCAGCTTTTCACGGAAAAAGGAATCAACACGGAGTATCTCATCGGGTACGAGGGCAACGCGTTCGCCTTTACGGGCGATGTAGAAAAGGACCTGCTTTCAATAACGGCGGTGCATCCGATGCGGAAGGACGCCGTTGAGGAGTATCTGCACAAGGCCGACGCCGGATGGGAAGCCGTAAACAGGCTGATCGCGGAAAATAAAATACTGGAGATCAGTCACAGGGAGAACGTCTTCTACCTGAGACAATTCCCGAATAGCCAGCAGCGGAAATCATGAGCGACTGCGGCTTCGCTGCGGCTTCGCTGCCTTTTCCTCACGTTCGTGTTTTACCATGTCGTGCATCATGTCCTTCAGCCGCTCGTAGGTTTCTATGTAGCGGTCCACGTAATAAGCATACCGTTTCGTTTTGCCAGGGTCGGGTTCGTACCGCCTGCTGATTCTCACCATCTTATCCGCAGCCTCCTCTATGCTTCCATAGATGCCGCACCCGTATGACGCGAGGATCGCGTCGCCCAGGATGGGCGCGTTAGGCTCCTCGGTCGTGAGGATGGGAAGCCCGAGGACATCGCTCTGCATCTGCATCCAGAGATCGCTCCCGGTCGCCCCGCCGCACGAGTACAGTTCACCGGGCATGAAACCCGCGGCCCTGAAGTGCCGCATTATGTGCTCCGTGCCGTAGGAAATTCCTTCCATGATGGCGCGGTACACGTGCGCGGGAGTGTGGTTGAGCGACAGTCCCCAGAGCGCGCCGCGGGCCTGTGCATCGGTGATCGGGTTCCTGTTGCCCTGCCAGTAGTTCAGGAGAACCAGGCCCTCCGAGCCGGGGGGGATCTTTTCCGCGAGCTCGTTCATGTAGCCGTAGAGCGACACTCCCCTGTCCTCGGCTTCGTCCTCGTACCGCCGCGAGATGAATCCCTCCTTGAACCACCGCAGTATGGAGCCCGTGGAGATCTGGGCGCCCTCCACGAGGTAGAGGCCGGGCATGGCCCCGTCCGGATAGGCTCCGAATACACCGGGATGATGTATTTCCCTGTCCGTGTGCCCGAGCAGGAGGTGGGAGGACCCCGTTATGAAGGCGACCCTTCCCGTTTTCACGGCCCCCAGGCCCAGCACCGCCACGAGGGCGTCCGCCCCTCCCTGTACCAGGAGCGTTTTCGTTGACAGCCCCGTCTGCCTGCTCACGTCGGGCGTTATGGTGCCGATTGGTTTGCCGACACCGTAGATCTCAGGCGGAAATTTTTCGATGAGGTCTCCGAGGCCGATCGCACTGTAGAATTCCACGGGCCACCCGCCATTCCTTGAATCGTAGTACCATCGCACTGCGACATTGGTCATGCTCCCGACGAATTCTCCGGTGAGCATGTAATTTATCCAGTCCTGGAAACCGCAGATATGCCTGCTTTTTTCATAGGTAGCGGGCTCGCATTCCTTCAGCCACAGCGCTTTCGGGGCCATCCACTCCGCCGAAACGCTTCCGTATCCGTTGTACTTGAGGGGTTCGAGCCCGCTGGCCGCGATGCGGTCGGCCTGGTCGAATGCGCGGACATCCATCCAGAGTATCGCGTCCCGCAGTGGTTTAAAGTGTTCGTCGAGCGCCAGTACCGTGCAGGCGGTCGTGTCCACGGCCATCGAAACAATGGATTCGGGGTCTATGTCCGAACGGTTCAAGAGCTCCCGGGTAACTGATGTAAAGGATTCCCACCACTCGTCGGGTTTCTGTTCCGCCCAGCCCGGATGGCTGTAGTAGGTTTTGTAGGACTTCGAAGCCGAGTGCAGAATCTTTCCATGGATGTCCGTAAGCGCCCCCCGCACGGACTCGGTACCGAAATCCAACGCGAGGATGTGCGTCGGTTTCCCTGATTTCGCCATGGTTAACGGACCTTTCTAATAAAATTTCCCCAGAGCCAGTCGGATTCGCAATTTTCGGGGGTCACCGTAACGCTGTTCGTCTTGAACCACCGGTGGCCGAAAGCATCCTTTACCTCGGCCGGAGACCATGTCTGCACCTTCCACGGGTCGACCCCGTGCGGGTCCGCGCCCTCGATCATGATGTCCCCGGCCGTCACCGTGCTCCCGGCTGCGGGAATGGCGCCCTCGCCGTCCTGTAAATAACGCTGCGCGTAGTAAAGGGCGATGGGCAGGTAAAAGGAGCAGGGCTGATCCACGAGGATGTCGACCTCACCGTTTTTCATGAGCGATATGGTCTGCGGGCACGCGTCGATTCCGCCCACCGCTATATGGTCTTTGTCGGTTCGCGTCCGTAACAGCCCCTCATCGGCGATAGCACGGGCTATGCCTATGGTCACGAGATTTCCGTATCCGAAGCAGCCGATCATTCTTTTTCCCGAGCTGTCCCGCAGAATACGCGTTACCGCTTCGCGAGCATTGTCGGTCATTTCAGCGCAGGGTGTGATATCGCATTCCACCATTTCAATCCCCGTTCTGGGCTCGATCGCGGACATGAAACCCTTGGCACGCTGGAGCTGATGCGGATTCTTGTGAGATACCACGACCACGATGGCGCCTTCGTCGATTTTCCCGCCGTTCAGGTCGTCGAGAAGAGCGAGCATCGCGGTTCCGGTTTCCGCGCCCGCGTCAAAACCCTCGAAACGAATATCGATGACGGGCGTGTCCGTTCTTACGAGCATGTCCTCGGTAATAACCGGAATGCCCTTTTCTTTTGCATAGAGGAGCGCGGGCTCGACCGCCTCCCCCTGTATGGGTTGGACCACGAGCGCGTCGGGCCCACGGTCCACGACTTCCCGTATGACCGCCATCTGTTCCCCCGGGTCTATATGTTCGGGGGCGGCTATGTCGAGATCCATGCCATGCGCCTGCGCGTACCATTTACCCGCAAGAACATTCGCGTCGATCCACTCGTTTATCCCGAGGCCGTCCACAACGATTCCGATTTTCATACCCATGTTGTCCTCCGTAATAAAAATTTCTTTCGTACCATTTTACTTGATGTGATAGTATTTGACAAGAAGAATACAATTTGTTATGTATTGTGTCATATGTTACTCAAGGGAATGGATGAATCTACACATGACGTCTGGACGGACGAATGAGCTTTACGGAGGTTGTTTGGAGCGGGGCGCGGGAGATAAAGGCATGTATCGTACTGCCTGAAGCGTACGAGGAGCGTATGCAGCGGGCCGCGGCCGGGGCGCTCGAAGCGGGAATCGCGGGCAGAATCATTATGCTCGGGGACCGGGACAGGGTCTCGAAGCAGATGCGGGAGCGGTCCATCCCGTACAAGCACATTGATTTTATCGATAGTGGAAAGGCCGAAAAGGACCTGTTCATCGACCGGTACTTCGAGCTGCGCAGACACAGGGGAATAAGCAGAGAGGATGCGGCACGGAAGGTGGAGGACCCGCTCGTATATGGGGCCCTGATGGTAAAGCTCGGGCTCGCAGACGGCATGGTGGCGGGCGCGGTTAACACGTCGGCCGATGTGCTTTCAGCCGTGATCACCGTCATCGGTCCGAAAACGGGGTATAAATACGTCACCTCGTGCGCCGTCATGGTCGGTTTCGAGGGCCGCTTCGGGGCGAACGGGGATTTCATCTTTGCCGATGTGAGCCTCGGGCCCGTCATGACTCCCGAACAGCTCGCCGAAACCGCGATACAGTCCGCGGATTCCGCGCGCAGTTTCCTGGGAGAGGAGCCGGTCGTGGCGATGCTCTCCTTTTCCACGAAGGGCAGCGCCCGTCACGATGTGCTCGACAGGGTAATAGAGGCGACCGGAATCGTGAGAGAGCGGAGGCCGGATCTCCGCATCGACGGCGAACTGCAGACCGACGCGGCGATCGTGCCTAGAATCGCCGCTCAGAAATGCGCCGACTCTCCCGTAAAGGGGAGGGCCAACGTCCTCGTCTTCCCGGACCTGAATTCCGCGAATATCGGCACCAAGCTCGCCGAGCACCTCGGGGGAGGGAAATGTTACGGCCCCATCATGCAGGGTATGGCGAAACCGGCGAACGACCTTTCACGGGGCTGTTCTTTTGAGGATATAGTAAACGTTATCGCAATCACAGCCGTTCAAACGCTCATATGACAGGAGGATGTAATGCGAGAAGTCACCTATATTGAAGCGGTGAACGAGGCCATAGTCGAGGAGATGGACCGCGACGAGCGCGTCTTCATCATCGGCGAGGACATAACCGTGGGGTACGGCGGCGGGGGTGTATTCGGCGCGACGAGGGGTTTGCTCGACAGGTTCGGAGCGGAGCGTGTAATCGATTCCCCCCTCTCGGAGTCCGCCCTTGCCGGATGCGGTGTGGGAGCGGCACTCGTCGGGTACCGTCCCATAGTCGAGCTCATGTTCGGCGATTTTCTCACCATAGCAGCGGACCAGATCGTGAACTGCGCCGCCAAGATGCGCTGGGTGCTCGATGACGAGGTCGATGTGCCCATCGTGTACAGGATCGCCTCCGGCGCGGGCGTCGCGGCCGGGCTCCATCATTCGCAGAGCTTCGAATCGTGGTTCACGAACGTACCAGGGCTCAAGGTAGTGTGTCCGTCGACCCCGTATGATGCCAAGGGGCTGCTGAAGTCCTCGGTACGCGACAACGATCCCGTGCTCTTTTTCGAGCACAAGCTCCTTTACAAGCGCCTGAAGGGGGATGTGGATGAGTCCGAGTACACCGTGCCGCTCGGCAGGGGGGATATAAAACGGGAAGGCGGGGATGTCACGATTGTCGCGCTGGGAGCCATGGTACACAAGGCGCTCGAGGCGGCTGATGCGCTCCGGAAAGAGGGTGTCAGCGCAGAGGTCGTGGATCCGAGAACCCTGCTGCCCCTGGACGAGGATATAATACTGTCATCAGTAAAGAAGACGGGAAGGGCCGTGGTCGTTCACGAGTTTCCCGTTCACGGAGGATTCGGAGGAGAGATAGCGGCGCTCCTGGCGGACAGGGGCATTGAATACCTGGACGGCCCTGTCAAGCGGGTCGGCGGAAGGTTCTGTCCCATACCTTCCTCGTTCGAGATGGAGGAGTACTACCTCCCGAGCGTCGAACGGATCGTGGATGCGGTTAAAGAGACACTCGTGTGGTAGGAGGAAGCCATGGTCAGTGAAATAAAAGTTCCCGAAGCCGGGTTCAATATTCCGGAATGTACGGTCATAGAATGGAAGAAGGACGTCGGCGAGCCCGTGCAGGAAGGGGAGACGGTCGTAGCGCTGGAGAACGACAAGCTCTCCGTCGACGTACCCGCTGAGATTTCGGGAATGCTTCATGAAATACGCTGCACGGCGGGGGAGACGGCGCAGGTGGGATCCGTGCTAGGAATCATATCTACTGATCGGGAGGGTGCGGAAGCCTCTGTGCTAGGAATCATATCTACTGATCGGGAGGGTGCGGAAGATCGAGGACCCCTGGTTGAAAGTGAAGTGAATGCCGGAGAAAAAACGGAAGCCCCGTCCGCCCCCGCTTCACGAGCGGCCGGCACGGAGAGCGGGGCCCGGGAGATTAAGGCGTCACCTGCGGCCAAGATATTCGCGAAGCGCGAGAACGTGGACCTCGCGGACATGGAACGGGGAAGCGGACCCGGAGGAAGGATCGTCAAGGGTGATGTGATCTCGCATATCGAGCGTGCAGGTAAAATGAGAGCATACGCGGATTCCGGGCGAGCGGATGATACGGGCGATGAAGAGAAAATCCCCTTTACCGGATGGAGGGGCATAATCGCGGAGCGGATGACCAGAAGCGTGAGGGAAGTTCCGCAGTACTTTCAGTGTATAGAGGCCGACATAACCGATCTCGCGGGCACGGTTCGCCTTCTGAGGGAACGGGACGACCTTCCGAGAATCACGTATCTTCCCTTTCTGATCAAGGCGATCGTCGCGGGTATGGATCTCGTGCCCGCGGTCAATGCATACGTTTACGAAGACGGATTTGTATTAAAGAAAACCGTAAACGTCGGGGTTGCCGTGGACCTGGGTGAAAAGCTGGTCGTTCCGGTGGTGAAAAACGTGCGTGTGAAGTCCGTCGTGGGGATAGCCCGGGAGATAGGCGACCTGGCTGAACGCTCGAGGAAAGGGCTCCTCGAAGCGAAAGAAACCGAGAACGGAACCGTGACCGTGACGAATGTCGGGGTATACGGCATACATACGGGCATACCGATCATACTGCAGCCGCAGGCCGCCATCATATCCATGAACACCATACGGGAGGTTCTTCGGATGGACGGGGACACGGTTGAAAAAAGAAAGGTGATGATGCTGGGAGCGAGCTTCGATCACCGGGCCGTCAACGGAGGCCCGGCCGCGAGGTTCATGCGGGAGGTCAAGGCGAACCTCGAGAACCCCCACCTTCTTTTGATAAACATCGGCCTGGATACTACGGGAGGAAATACATGAAATTGTCGAACGACGATCTGAAGCAGGTTCTCTACTGGATGGTTATGGGCAGGAGGATCGAAGAGCGGGTGACCGTTCTGATAAAAGAGGGAAGGCTCAGGGGCCATCACCATCCCGGTATGGGCCAGGAAGCCGCGAATGTCGGCGTCACCTATGTATTGAAGGAAGACGATTATGTTTCCACGATGCACAGGGGAAAGAACCCGGAGCTCGTCAAGGGCATGGGGCTCAAGGAACTCATGGCCGGATACTTCGCGAAGAAGGAAGGCCTTTCAGGCGGACGGGCGCCCACCGGTTCGCACATGTACGGCGATTTGAAGAAGGGTATCGTTCCCTATCCGGGGATAATAGGATCCACGATTCCGGTCGCAACCGGGGTTGGGCTCGGACTGAAGCTCAACAAAAGAAAACAGGTCATCGTATGCCTCTTCGGTGACGGCGCCGCGAACAGGGGAGACTTTCACGAGAGTCTGAACATGGCCGCGGCCCTGGGGCTCCCGGTGGTATACGCGCTCATGAACAACGGATACTCGATGTCGGTTTCCGTGAAACGGGCGACCGGTATGCAGTCGCTCGCGCTCCGCGCAGCGGGATACGGAATACCCGGAGTCAGCGTGGACGGCAACGATGTCCGAAAGGTCATGAAGGAAACCGAAAAGGCGGTGAACCGGGCGAGGAAAGGCGGCGGCCCGAGCCTCATAGAGTGCGTGGTGCAGAGGTGGTCGGGTCATTCGATCAGCGACGCCGATGTTTACAGGACCGACGAGGAACGTTCCGAGGCCCATGCAAACGATCCGATCGTTCGGTTCCGGAATGAGCTCACGGAAGAGGGCGTGATACGTGAAGAGGATTACAGAGCGATAGAGGAACGGGTCAAGGCCGAGCTGGATGAGGCCGTACGTTACTGCGAAAAAGAGTGTACCGATCCTGATCCCGCTGATATAATGCGGGGTGTCTATTCATCGTCCTGAGGCCGGGAAGGCAAAGTGGAATCGTATACCATACTCGTAATCAATCCAGGATCCACCACCACGAAGATCGGCGTGTTCACCGATACGGACGAGGTCTTCTCCGAGACGCTCGGCCATTCGGTTCATGACCTCCGTGATTTCCGTACCGTAACGGATCAGCTCGATTTCCGCACAGCTGCTATTGAGGAAACGCTCACCGAAAAGTCCATCTCCGAAGACCGGCTCGACGCCGTCGTCGGAAGGGGCGGTGTGCTCCGTCCCGTGGAATCGGGTACCTTCGAGATCAGCGGGAAAATGATCGACGATCTCAGGACCTGCCGTTTCGGGGAGCATGCGTCAAATCTCGGAGCGCTCATCGCGAAAATAATCGCGGACCGCACCGGTATCCCATCCTATATCGTCGATCCCGTCGTGGTGGACGAGCTCGACGACATCGCCCGGCTGTCCGGCCATCCGAATTTCGAGCGGCGCTCCCGGTTCCACGCCCTCAATCAGAAGGCGGTCGCGAGAGAAGCGGCCCGCATGCTCGGAGGAAAATACGAGGAGCTCAATATCATTGTCGCGCACCTGGGAGGCGGCACGTCGATCGGACTGCACAGGAAGGGGAGGGTCGTCGACGTAAATAATGCACTGAACGGCGAGGGCCCTTTCACGCCGGAGAGGTCCGGAACCCTTCCGGCGGGTGATCTCGTCGATTACTGCTTCTCAGGCGGGCACGGCCGTGATGATATAATGAAAATGATCAAGGGTGAGGGAGGACTTACGGCCTATCTCGGAACGAACAGCACGCTCGAGGTGACGGAAAGAATCGCCTCGGGCGATAAAAGAGCGGGAACCGTGTATCGGGCCATGGCATACCAGGTCGCGAAGACGATCATGGGGCTCTTCGCCGGAGCGGACGGAAAAATCGACGGAGTGGTCCTCACCGGCGGCGTGGTAAAGGACGGTACCTACATGGTACCGTGGATTGAGAAAATGCTCGGCGGCGTTTCGAGACTTATCGTCATTCCGGGCGAGCATGAGATGAAGGCCCTCGCATCCGGAGCGCTCCGGGTACTCAGGGGGGAAGAGAAGCCCCTTCGGTACTCGTGAGGAACGGAACCACGGATGGGAGCGGAGGGAAAACCGAATGGATCCCTTTAAACGCGAGCTGTCGGTTCGGGCGAGCATACTCTACTACGAGCTCGACAAGACCCAAAGCGAAATCGCGAACGAGCTCGGGATATCCCGGTCCTACGTGTCCCAGCTTCTCAACTCCGCCAAACGTAACGGGATCGTGGAGATAAAGGTCAAGGTGGACGGCCACAACCTGCGCATGATCAGGATGGAAGTGGACCTGCAGCGCAAGTTTCCGGATGTAAGACAGATGTACATCATGCGGTCCGATTCGCACCAGTTCACGGCCAGCCAGATGGGGAAGTTCGCGGCACCCTATATCCTCGACCTTATCAAAAAGGCGAATGTTATCGGTGTAGGCGTCGGACATTCCGTGGCGGGTGTAATGACGGGACTGGAAAACGAGAACTTCGCCGGCATGAAAAAAAAGGTCCTCGTCCAGATGCTCGGCGGCCTTACGAGCGATATAGCGGAAAAGGCACATCCCCATGAGATAATCCAGAAGATAAGGAGCAGGCTGGACTGCGAGTACTACCCCATAAACTGTCCGGCGGTGATTGAAAACGTCGGGATAAGGAACGCGCTTCTCGCGGAACAGTCCATAAAGCGGAGCACGAATATATGGAATGATATAGATCTGGCGATTCTGGGACTCGGCCCGGCGGACAGGCGAGCCCTGCTCTTCTCCATGTTTTCCGACCGCATGGTCCGGGAGATTGAGAAGAAGGGGGTGTGCGGGGAGCTTAACATCAATTTTTTCGATATAAACGGCACCTATGTGCCCCTGCTCGAGCAGAACAAGGTGAGCACACCGTTCAAGGTCCTGACCGCCATTCCGACGAAGGTCGTTGTCGGATACGGCGATCAAAAGATAGAGCCCATCCTGGGAGCGCTGAACGGCGGGCTCATAGACGTACTCTTTACCGATTCGCTCACGGCGGAGGGCATAAACCGTTATTAAGGCGGATAAGATGCGGGGATCGACGTATGGAACGGACACGGAGCTGAAAAGTACGGAGAGAGGCGGGATGCAAAAAGAGGAAACGGTAACGGGCACGGTCGCGAGGATCGAGCGGTTCATGATCCATGACGGGCCCGGAATACGTACGGTGGTTTTCATGAAGGGCTGTCCACTCCGCTGCATGTGGTGCTCCAGCCCGCAGACGTGGAACCGGTCGCCCGAAGTCATATGGAAGCGTAAGAAGTGCATAGGGTGCGAACGCTGCGTCGAGGCGTGTCCGCGGGACGCGATCCGGGTGGAGAAAGGAAACCGCCTGATCGACCGCGGGCTGTGCGACGGGTGCGGGGCCTGTACGGACGTATGCCCGTCCGGCGCGCTACAGTTCGACGGGATGGAGCTCACCGTGGAGGAAACGGTCAAAGTGGTCATGCGGGACGAGGGCTTTTATAGAAAGTCGGGAGGCGGGGTTACCGTTTCGGGAGGAGAACCGCTTCTTCAGCACGGATTCGTGAAGGCCCTTCTCCGTTCCTGTAAAGGGAAGGGCGTGCACGCGGCAATGGAAACCTCCGGATTCGCACGGTGGGAAATATTCCGCGCAGTGGTCCGTGAGCTCGACCTTCTGCTGATCGATGTGAAGCACATGGACCCTGACGTACATCTGACGCTCACGGGAAGAAGCAATGAGGTTGTACTGAAAAATATCGAACGGGCGGCCGGGGAGGACCTGTGCAGGATCGTCCTCCGTTATCCCGTTATCCCGGGCCGCAACGATTCGCCCCGGAACGTGGAACGGCTTATCGGTTTCATGAAGAAGAACGGTCTCTGCCACATCGATATTTTTCCCTTCCACAGGCTCGGAGAGCACGAGTATGACGAGCTCGGTATGGAATATCCCGCGCGGACGATCGGGACCCCCCTCCCGGAGCAGGTGGAAGAGATAAAGGGCCGTTTTGAATCAGAGGGATTGCACATATCGGGGTTTTAAAGAGCTACTTTTTCAAAATGGAGGGTATCACTATGGACCTGCTGGAGAAGAAAAAAACCCGGAACACGGATAAGGACGTTTTTCCGAGAATCAAGCGACTGAAGGCCCGTTTTCTCAGGGACGAGTTCTATGTGGACAGTCAGCGGGCGCTTTTAATTACCGAATCATACGGGGAAACCGAAGGCGAGCCCATCGTCCTTCGACGCGCAAAGGCGCTGAAAAAGATACTCGAAGGGATAGAGACGCCGATCCACGACGACGAGCTCATTGTCGGGTGCCAGAACGGGAGCTCTCCGAGAAGCGCGAACGTGTTCCCCGAGATGTCCGTCGAGTGGCTGACCGAAGAGATGGAAACGCTTCCGACGCGTGGGGTGGATCCCTTCAAGATCACGGACAAGGTCAGAAAGGACCTGGTCGAAAAGGTGATTCCCTACTGGAAGGGCAAGACCATGGAAAGCCACCTGATCAGCCATCTTCCGGAAGAGACGCGGAAGCAGGAGCTCTGCGACCATCCCGGGGTGTTCGGCTGGTGCGCGTGCAGGAACGGGATCGGCCACATATCGCTCGGATTCGAGAACGTGCTGAGAAAGGGTTTTAACGGGATCAGGGCCGAAGCCGAGGACAAGCTTGGCACTATCGACTGGAGCGTCCCCGAAAGCGTAAACAGCGAGCCCTTCTACAAGGCAATCATCATGGTGTGCGAAGCGGCCGTCGAGTTCGGTAAACGGTACGCGGCCAGGGCGCGCGAGCTCGCGTCCGGGGCCGGCGACCCGCAGCGCGCCCGGGAGCTCGAACGAATAGCGGAGGTCTGTACGCATGTTCCCGGAAATCCCCCGCGCGACTTCCAGGAGGCCGTTCAGACCGTGTGGTTCGTGGGACTCATCGCCCAGATCGAGACGAACGGGGTCTCCATCACTCCCGGCCGTTTCGACCAGTACATGTACCGGTATTATCAGAGCGACAAAAAGAAAGGGATGAGCGACGATGAGATCCTCGAGCTCATCGAGTGCTACTATATCAAGCTCAGCGAGATGGTGATCCTCTACGACGAGGAGATGGCGACCTATATCGCGAACTTTTCAATGGGACAGAACATCGTGCTCGGAGGAGTCAGGCCGGATGGAACGGACGGCACGAACGAATTGAGCTACCTGGGCCTGAAAGCGATGCGGGACGTGAGTCTCATGCAGCCGAACCTCTCGGTACGGTTTCATGACGGCACGCCCCAGGAGTTCGCGCTGGACGTGGCCAGGACCATAAGGGACACGAACGCCTTTCCAGAGATCATGAACGACAAGGTCTATATCCCGGCGGTCGTGGCCCGGGGTGTGCCCCTCCGGGAAGCGCGGGACTGGGTACCGGTGGGATGCGTCGAGGTGCACGTGCCGGGGAAGACGGGCGGAATATTCATGGTACCGCTGTGCACGGCGAAATGTCTCGAGCTCGCTCTGAACGACGGGAAGTGCCGGATGTGCGGGAAGCAGATGGGACCGAAAACCGGAGATCCCCGGACGTTTACCGACTTCGAGCAGATCCTCGAGGCGTACCGGACGCATGTCGCGAACCTGGTCAAACACTCCTTCCTCATCACACAGGCCGAGGAAATCGTGCATGCCAGGATCATGCCGATTCCCTTCGCCTCTGCCACAATGGACGACTGTATAGAGGCAGGCAGGGACATGACGGACGGCGGATGCAGGTATAACGAGCATCAGCCGTGGACGAACGGAGTCGGAACCGTTACCGATTCGCTCGCGGCCATTAAAAAATTTGTTTTTGAAGAAAAAAAGGTCACGCTTCCGGAGGTCCTGGACGCAATGGACCGCAATTTCGAGGGGGCGGAGGACCTCATGCGTCTCATGGCTTCCGGTCCGAAATACGGAAACGACGATGATTACGCGGACGCGGTCGCCAGGACCATCGTCAATATTTACATAGACGAAACAGAGAAGTATCCGGCGGACTTCAGGGGCGGGAAGCTCAATTGCTCGAGCTGGCCCTGGCTCGGCGGAATTACGTCGAATGTGCCGTTCGGGCACGCGGTCGGCGCGACTCCGAACGGAAGACTCGCCGGGACACCGATCTCCGAGGACGCGTCGCCCACGCAGGGCGCCGACATCACGGGCGTCACCGCCTGCATGCGGTCCGTCGCGGGGCTGGACAATGTAAGGATGCCCGGAGGCCAGATATTCAACCTGAAGATCAATCCTTCGGCACTCGAGGGGGATGAAAACCTCAGGAGATTCGCGGACCTGAACCGTGCCTATATGGACGAGGGCGGGGGCCAGGTGCAGTACAACATTGTTTCCACCGAGCTTCTCCAGGAGGCGCAAAAAACGCCCGACGACTACAAGTACCTGCTTGTAAGGGTCGCGGGATACAGCTCCCTCTTCGTGGAGCTTTCCACCGAGGTACAGGACGATATCATCAAGCGAATGGAACACACCCAGGTATAGGCCGAGGGCCGAAGGATCCGGAAAATGGAGAAACTACGCGTACCGCTCGATCGGCCGAAACCGGACATAGACCGGTTCATGGCCGCTATGCGCGGGGAGGTCGAGCCGGAAAGGCCCCCGCTCGTCGAATACATCATCGACAATAAACTTCTGCGCTGGATAGAGGAGAACCTCCTCGGCATTCAGTGGATCGACGTATTCGACGGGGCCGGTTTGTGGGAAGGGAAGAGCGCGCTCACCGGTGAAAACCGCGATGCTGCGTTCAGGTGGTACGACAACTTCATCCAGTTCTGGTACCGCATGGGGTATGATTTCGTACGCATGGAGATGATGCCCGCATACCCCGCGGACTCGCTCCTCACGGCCGATACGGCGGACGAAACGGGCGCGGTACAGAGGAGCTGGCAGAAACTCTCGACAGGCCCCATCGGAGGATGGGAAGACTTCGAGCGGTATCCCTGGCCGGAAGTAGACGAGAGCGACTTTTTCATGCACCGGTATATATGCGATCACCTTCCGGAGGGGATGGGTTTCATCTCTTGCCACGCCGGCGGGATATACGAGCACACCGTGCGGCTGATGGGGTACGAGAACCTCTGCATAAGCCTCATCCGGAACCGGGACCTGGTCAGGGCGGTTACCGACCGCCTCGGAGAGATCATCCTGAGCTATAACAGGCACCTGCTGGAGATCGACGGGCTGGTCGCCGTATTCCAGGGAGACGATTACGGGTACAACACCCAGACCCTGGTATCTCCGGAAGACCTCAGGACCTTCTTTCTGCCCTGGCACAAGAAATGCGCGCGCCAGGCTCACGAGAACGGGAGAGCCTACTTTCTCCACACCTGCGGGAAGATCGATGCAATCATGGAGGATTTGATCGAGGATGTTCGTATTGACGGCAAGCATTCCTTCATGGAGGGGGTGGCCCCGGTACGGGAGGCGAAAGGGAAGTACGGCGACAGGATAGCCCTGCTCGGCGGAATCGATATGGACGTGCTCTCAAGAGCTAAAACCCCCGATCTCAGGGCGTATGTGCGGGATGTCATAGACCGCTGTGCTCCCGGAGGAAGGTTCGCCATCGGCGCCGGTAATTCGGTGCCGAGCTATATTCCCGTTCACAATTATCTTGCCATGATAGACGAGTCACTGAGATAATGGAACGAATTGAAAAGGAGGTGATGATCGGAGAAGGTCATTAAGTGTAGAAGTGTAAAAAATCGAAATTCCAACTAAGGAGGAAACTCGTATGAAGCGAAAACTGGTTATTCTCGCTGTGCTCGTATTGACGTTCGTTTTTCTGATGGGTACGGGTACCGCACTGGCATCGAAAGACAAAGAGGGCGCTGCTGCTGGAAAGGCGGAAAAGGCGGAAAAGGCAGAAAAGAAAGAGGCGGTTGCGGAAAAGACCTTCAAGGTCGCCTATGTGCCCGGCATGGTGCATACCTTCTATAACAGTATCGAGTGGGGGCTGGAATATGCCGCCGACGCGCTCGGGTTCGAGGTGGTTACACAGATACCCGATACCTGGGACGCGGCGCTCCAGACGCAGATCATCGACTCCCTGCTCGCTCGGGGCGACATCGATTTCTTCGTGGTCGTACCCACGGACAAGGATGCACTCATAGAACCCCTTAAGCGGGTACATGATGCGGGCATACCCGTGATTACGGTTGATACCTTCATCGGGGACGGCAACTACGAGAAGGGACATCCGGTCACCTTCCCGGTGGCGTACGTCGGTTCGGACAACACCGAGGGCGGACGTGTCGCGGGAGAGGCGCTCGTAAAGGCGATCGGAGGCAAGGGCAAGGTATACGTGCAGAACGTGCTTCCCGGCATCAGCACCACGGACCAGCGTTTCGAGGGATTCATGCAGGTTGTGGAAAAATACCCCGATATCACATTTGTGGGCATTGACTACAACGAGACGGACTCGTCCAAGGCCGCGAACCAGACGGCCGCGAAGCTTCAGAGCGAACCCGACATAGCCGCGATATTCGGGTGTCAGTCGAACAGCGCCCAGGGGGCCGGGCTCGGGGTACAGAACGCGGGGCTGGCGGGCAAGGTCAAGGTAATGGGCTATGACTTTGACGCGATCGACAAGGAGAACATCGAGAAGGGCATCTACGACATGACCCTGGCTCAGAAACCGTCGAACATGGGTATTTACTCCGGACTGTTCGCGTACGCCTATCTGATGGGTGCGCGCGACCTGCCGAAGAGGGTTCCCACGGGTTACTTCGTGGTAACGAAGGACAATATCGACGATCCTGAAACCCTGAAGTGGCTGTACAAGCAGGAACTCTGATTTTAGATGCGGAAGAAGGCGGCGGGACTCCGCGTCCCGCCGCCGTTTCTAAACGGATTGCAGAGAAAAGAACAAGGAAAAATGAATGGCGAGATCAATTGATATGCAGGCCGGGACCGGATCCTACTCGGGATCCGTATTAAAGATACTGGGCAGGATATGGTCTCTGCTCTTTTTAATCGTATTGATCATTGTATTTTCATCTCGAGGTGTGAACCTGTTCACCCTGAAGAACCTTCAGAACATACTGCTCGCCTCGATCATGATCATGCTGGTTGGAATAGGGGAAACATTTGTCATTATATCAGGCGGAATAGATATCTCCCCCATGTACGTGGTCGGGCTTTCGGGCGTATTCGGGGCCATACTGCTCAGGGACCTTCACGCCGCGGGATATGCAGACGGGCTCGTTGTCGTTATCGGGTTTGCAGCCACGCTCGTCATCAGTCTTTTGCCGGGGCTTGTGAACGGCCTCCTTATCACGAAACTGAAGGTGCCTCCCTTCATCGTGACCATCGGCACCATGTCCATCGCGGAGGGCGCGGTTCTCATGCTTACCCGGGGACAGCATATATCGGGCCTGCCTTCGCTGGCGGGAACATGCGGGAATTCCTTTCTTGCAACCTACGTGAGCGAGAAGGGCTTTTCCTTTTTCTCACAGCCCGCACTTGAAGGGGGAGGGGCGATCGGAATCATACCGGTACCGGTTCTCATTCTAGCCCTCGTGGCGACCGCGATGGCCCTGCTCCTCGGACGCACGGTCTTCGGACGTCATGTGTATGCGATCGGCGGCAACGTGAGCGCGGCGCGGCTTTCGGGTATTCCCGTGGACCGTGTCCTGGTCAAGGTATACATAATCGCGGGCCTCATGTACGGGTTCGCCGGCATGCTGTACGTCATGCGGTTCTGCTCAGCCTCCCCCACGGCCGGAGAGCCCCTGCTCATGAGCTCGATCGGGGCCGTGTGCATAGGCGGAACGAGCCTCGCCGGAGGCGTGGGAAAGGTGGGGGGCACCGTGATAGGCGCTCTCATAATCGCCGTGCTTCAGACGGGTCTCGTGCTCATGGGTGTGTCCCCCTTCTGGCAGTACATAGCCACCGGAAGTGTGATTATTCTTGCCGTGTTCTTCGATCAGTTCAAATCGAGATTTTTGAAGGAGTAAACGGCCTTTTACAAAGGGGAGACACTCTATGATTAAGGATATTATTCAATACCTCTGAAAGGAGACTGAAATGGTAAAAGGACTCGATGAAATAAAGGCGGCTCTTGCAAAGCGTATGGAGGCGCTTACGACATACCGGTACATTAAAAACGCAAAGTTCAAGCTCGGCTCGGTACCGGGCGATCCCCAGGATCCGGAATATGACGACTCTTCCTGGGACGACGTCGAACTGCCGATGAACTGGGACAACACGCAGGATGCCTGGTTCAGAATCGAGGCGGTCGTTCCGGAGAAAGTCGACGTGGTGGACGTGGCCGGGTCGGAAATGAAGGTCAGGGGGAAGAGCGTGTGGGCGAATCCCGTGCTCAATATGCACGGGCAGCTCTTCCTGGACGGAAAAATGGTGCTCGAAGCACCCAACTGGTTCGATCTCAGCTTCTATAATCTCGTCAAGGACGGTGTAAATCCTGGTGAGCGTCACACCATCGCGGTTCATACCGGGGGCAAGGAGGGTGTCGTCGTTTACTACTCGGCCCTTCCGGAGATGGAGATACGCTACAGCAGCGTGGACGAGAAGCAGATAGAGATCGAGGCCTTTCTGGAGGAATTACGTTTCGCAGAGGGCCTTCCGAACGGACCTGCGGTGCTGGAAAGCGCGTTCAACGGGGTAAAGCCCGAAACGGTAACGGGGATGGAGCTCGACACACTCATCGACTGGATACATCAGAAGGAGGGTGAGCTCTCTTCGCTCGAAAAAGCGGCGAAAGCCCATGAGCTGTATCTCGCGGGATACGCGCACATAGACGTGAACTGGCTCTGGCCCATGCAGGAAACGATCGACCTGTGCACGTCGACCGCCCAGTCGGTCGACAAGGTCATGGATGAGCACAACGAGCTCTGCTATACCCAGAGCCAGGCATTCACCTACAAGGCGCTCGAGAAGGATCATCCCGACGTGTTCAAGAGAATCAGGAAGAGGTTTGAGGAGGGTATATGGGAGATCGCAGCGCCGTCATGGGTCGAGCTCGACCTGAACCTGGCGAACGGGGAAGCCATCGCGCATCAGATACTCCTGGCAAAGAGATACCTGAAGGAGAAATTCGACTATGAGCCGAGGCTCTTCATGTCTCCGGACACCTTCGGACATCCGTGGACGATCCCGCAGATACTGAAGAAGAGCGGGGTCGACTACTACTATTTCATGCGGGCGAGCGAGCGGGATTACGACGTATTCTGGTGGCAGGGGCCCGACGGGTCGAAGGTCCTCGCTTTCAACAGTTCCTACCTCGGCGGCATGAATTCGAAGGTGCTCGTGGATGTCGCGCAGTTCTACAAGAAGAGTCTGAACATGAACAAGGTGATGTATGTGTACGGCATAGGCGATCACGGGGGCGGTCCCACGTTCGAGGACGGAAGGCTCGTCAAGAAGCTCCAGACAAAGCCCGTTTACCCGACCCTGCACTTCAGCACCATGGAAAAGTACTACGCCATGATCGAGAAGGAAAAAACGGACTTCCCTGTCATGAACGACGAGATAAACTTCGTATTCGACGGCTGTTATACGACCCACTGGGACACGAAGGTGCACAACCGCATGTGCGAACGTCTGCTTCTGGACGCTGAGAATGCGGGCGCACTGAGCATGCTGCACGGAGGAGCGTATCCCGACCTCCAGGAGGGCTGGGAGATTACCATGATGAACCAGTTCCACGACATTCTCCCGGGGAGCGGGATACATCAGACCTATGATGTGCCGAACGCGCAGGCTGAAAAGGTGGAGGCCGACTGTGAAAATATTATTTCGGAGGGGCTCGAGCGGGTGGCGTCCATGTTGGACGGCGGAGCAGAGGGGAAGCCGGTCATGGTTTTCAACAGCCGCGCATGGACCCGGACGGACGTGGTGAGGATGAAGCGAACCCCGGGATGCCCGAACAGTCCCGTGGTAAAGGACGAATCCGGGAACGTTTATCCGGCGCAGTACGTTGACGATGATATCGTTTTTATCGCCGAGGACCTGCCTTCTTTCGGGTACAGGGTCTATACCCTCTGTGAGGGGGAAGCCGGTGCCGGATCGATTGCAGCGGATGATTTCGTTCTCGAGAACGACAAGCTCGTGGTGAAGGTGGACCCGAAAACCGGGACCATCGCATCGGTATACGACAAGGTGAACGGAAGAACCGTTATGGAGGACATGTGGGACGAATCGGCGTACCCGACGCACACCTTTCCACTGAAAACGATGCAATTCGATTCACTGATACCGACGACGAAGCTCGTGCGGCACAACGATCTTCAGGTACACCTGGAGGAGCCGCACGATATGTCGGCATGGGTCATCGGACCGATACGGCAGGTCATATCGCTCACCGGGGAGGCTGATGTGCGGATAATCGCCTCCGGACCCGTCATGGGAGCGGTGAGGGTCGTGAAAAAATACGAGCATTCTGTCATAACGCAGGACATAATCCTCTATGCCGGTATGGACAGGATCGATTTCAAGACAACGATAGACTGGGGTGAGAAGGCGGGCCCGAAAGAGCTTTCTCCCATGCTGAAGGCGAGCTTTACGCCGAGCCTCGGCAAAACGAAGGCGACCTACGAGATACCGTACGGCAGCATTGAAAGGAACGCGGACGGAAGAGAGGTCCCCGCGCTGCAGTGGGCGGACCTTTCAGACGACGACTACGGGGTCAGCATACTCACGGACATCAAATACGGGTTCGATGCAAAGGGGAACACGATAAGCATCACCCTGATAAGGACGAGTTACGAGCCTGATCCGGATCCGGACCGCGGGGAACACTCCTTCACGTATGCGCTCTATCCGCACAAGGGCGGGTGGAAAGAGGCGGACACGGAAAAGAGAGGGTATGAGCTCAACCATCCGCTTCGCGGTACCTGGGTCGAGGGAAAGGGCGGGAAGCTCCCTCGGTCGAAATCTTTCATAGACGTGCGGGGTGACGCCGTTATGACCTGCTTCAAGAAAGAGGAGGGAGGAAACGGCCTGATCGTACGGTTCTATGAGAGCAAGGGGACGGGCTGCGAGGTCAAAGCGGAGTTCGGTTTCGAGGTGAAGGAGATCGAGGAAACCGATCTCATCGAGAGGCCGCTTTCAGGAGCGAAGGCGGACCTGAGCGCTTCGGTATTGACGTTCGGTCTCACACCGTGGGAGATAAAGACATTCAGGATCGAACGCGGTTGATATATAAATAAAGGGACATGTTACTTAATTACGGTTTTCGTAATTAATGTTTGTGTCCCCATAATTCGTAATGGGAAAAGGTCCTGAAAACATGCAGCTGAATACGGAAAGAGCGGGAGACGAGGGGAAGAGGGGGTACCTGCGGATACTGGGGAAGGTGTGGTCCATACTGTTCCTCGGGGCGATGATCGGATTTTTCAGTTCGCGGGGTGTAAATTTTTTCAGCATCATGGGACTGCAGAACGTTTTGCTGGCCTCGACGCTGATCATGCTGGTGGCGATGGGCGAGACGTTCGTGGTGATATCGGGCGGGATGGACATATCGCCGTCGTACGTGGTAGGGCTGTGCGGGGCGGTGGGTGCGATCATCATGAGGAACATGTACGCGGCTGGCCGGGACCCGGCGGCCGCGGTGGTGGTGGGATTCGTGAGTGCGCTGGTGTTCAGCCTGGTGCCGGGGCTTCTGAACGGGGTGATCATAACGAAGATGAAGGTACCGCCGTTCATCGTGACGATAGGGACGATGGGGATAGCCGAGGGGGCGGTGTTTCTGTCGAACGGCGGGGTACCGGTACGGGAGCTTCCGCCTCTGGTGGCGAACGTCGGGAACTCGTATGTGGTGTACCACGCGTCGGGGCACGGGCTGAGTTTGTTCAGGCCCCTGGGGATAGAGGGGGTGCGGTCGATAGGGATACTGCCCATACCGGTATTGATACTGGCGGTGGTGGTGGTGATAATGCATTTGATATTATCGAGGACGAGGTACGGTCAGCACGTGTACGCGATAGGGGGAAACGTGCAGGCGGCGAAGCTGTCGGGGATACCGGTGGACAGGGTGGTGATAAAGACGTACATGGTGGCGAGTTTGATGTACGGGATAGCGGGGATGGTGTACGTGCTGCGGTTTGCGAGTGCGGCGCCGAACGCGGGGGAGCCGCTTCTGATCAGCTCGTTCGGGGCGGTATTCATCGGCGGGGCGAGCATGGCCGGCGGGTACGGGACGATAGGGGGAACGGTGATCGGGGCGCTGATCATAGCGGTACTGCAGACGGGTTTGGTAATGCTTCTGGTATCGCCGTTTTTCCAGTACATAGCGCTGGGGTGCGCGATCATACTGGCCGTATTTATCGATCAGTTCAAGGCTAAACTAATACAGGAGTAAGGGCATGGACCGGGGACCGCTGTTGAAGGTTGAGGGAGTGAGCAAGCATTTCGGGGGAGTGAAGGCGGTTGACAATGTGAGTCTCGAGGTGAACGCGGGCGAGGTGGTGGGGATCATAGGGGACAACGGAGCGGGGAAGTCCACGCTGATAAAGATGATATCGGGAGTATACGTGCCTGACGAGGGGAGGATATGGTTCGACGGGCAGGAGACGGAGGGTAAATCGCCGCGTGAGATGCGTGAGATGGGGCTGGAGACGATATACCAGGACCTTGCGCTCGCGGACAACCTCGATGCGAGCTCGAACATATTCCTCGGCCGGGA
>CAYWUT010000014.1:20099-42858 GCA_964460545.1 uncultured Spirochaetota bacterium | reverse complement strand
AATAAAGGGAGAGCGGTTCCCGGGCAATAGAAAAGAGTAGATGGTTTACTTTGTAAAAGAGACAAATATATCACAATAAATTATTATTTATCCACAATAATTCTTGACAGAGCTGTGAACTAGTGTTAAATAGTAAGTTAACTTAATTAACTATTCACATTAGCACAAATCAGGTTCATCGGCAAGCTTTAATTTTAAAAAATTATACTGACGGGTGGGTTTGTCCGGATTGAGTATCAAGCTCTCTAGCGATGAATGAATGATTCAGTAACATCATCTTAATTTAAAAGGAGTTGAAAATGAAGAGGAAGTTGGGAATCGGGCTTTTTGTTTTTACGTTGGTGTTTCTCCTCGGTTTCGCCTGTTTTGCGGAAGGTGAAAAGGAGGCCGAAACCCTCGGAACAACATCGACCGGAGAAGTGAAACGGAGCGGGGATGGTATAAAGATCTGGGTCGATACGGGTGGACCCGTCGGCTGTCCGTATGGCACGATCATCTACAACGGCGCCAGGGCCGCGGGCCACGACCTGGGGTGCGAGATCGAGTTCGTGTATTCGGACTGGAGCTCCGAAAAGATGATCGAAAACTTCAAGAAGGCGCTTGCGTCAAACCCGGACGGCATCGCCATCATGGGTCATCCCGGAGACGGTACCTATGCCCCCTTCATCAAGGAAGCCGTGGACAAGGGGATCGTGGTAACGTGCATGGATACCGAGCTTCCCGAAATGATGAAGAAATACCAGTCGTCGGGTTTCGGATACGCGGGGACCGAGAACTACGCGCAGGGAAGAATGCTCGGAGAAGAGGCGGTACGCCGTTTCGGTCTCGGGGCCGGAGACAAGGCCTTTGTCTGGGGACTCAAGGGCAAGGCGGTACGCGGGCTCAGAACGGTCGGTATCATTGAGGGCCTGGAGGACGCCGGCGTGGAAGTCGACTACCTCGACATATCCCCCGAGGTCGACAAGGACTCGGCGCTCGGAACTCCCATATTAACCGGTTATCTGGCGAGCAATCCGGACTGTGACGTGGTTTTTACGGATCATGGCGGGCTTACGGCGCAGCTCGAGAATTATTTCAAGGCCGCGGGCGTTGGCCCGGACGAAATTTTCGGCGCCGGCTTCAGCCTTTCGCCCGCTACGGTAAGCGGTATTCGCAACGGTTATGTGGACCTCGTCTCGGAGGGCCAGCCCTTCATGCAGGGATACTTTGCGGTGGTACAGATCGTGATGGCCAAGAAATACGGATTTACGGGGTATTATATCGACACCGGTGGCGGATTTGCGCACAAAGGGAATGTTGAAATCGTCGGACCGCTGGCTGAAAAGGGAATTCGGTAAAAAGAGACACCGGTGCATGAGATCCCGGCCGTGCAGGCGGCCGGGATACTCTTTTAAACCTGCCTGAAAACACGGAGCGTATTCATGGACAGCATAAGAATGCGGGGCGTATGCAAAAACTTCGGCGAGATTACGGCGCTCGAGAACATCGACTTCGATCTCGGAGAGAACGAGGTCGTCGGACTCATCGGGGACAACGGAGCCGGAAAGTCAACCCTGATCAAGATCATTACCGGGGTCTATCCCTTTGAAAAGGGAGAGCTGTTCATCAGGGATGAAAAGGTGGACCCCCTGCGGTATACCGTTCAGAAAGCGCGGGAGTTCGGAATTGAAACGGTTTACCAGGAACGCTCGCTCGGTGAGCGGCAGCCCCTGTGGAGAAACATCTTTATCGGGCGCCACCGCACGAACAGGCTCGGGTACATTCGCATACGCAGCGAAAAAGAGGAAACCATCAACATACTGAAGAACCTGATCGGCCTGAAGGGGGTCGGTATTTCGGCGGACTCCTCCGTGCAGATGCTCTCGGGCGGAGAGCGGCAGGGTGTCGCGATCGGCAGGGCGATGTACTTCAAGTCCCGGATCATCGTGCTCGACGAGCCCACGACCGCCCTCTCACTGAAGGAGGTGGACAAGGTCCTCAATTTTATCAAAATGATAAGGGAAACGGGCAAGTCCTGTATCTATATTACCCATAACATATATCACCTCTACGCGGTGGCCGACCGGTTCGTCATACTCGACCGGGGAAAAATCGTCGGCAATTACCAAAAGAGCGAGCTCTCCCGTGAAGAGCTCTCGGACAAACTAATGATGCATGCCAGACAGGAGTGAGGAGCGGGAGCCCATGGGAAAAAAACTTCGACCGTACAGACTGCAGCTGGGAGTTACATTCGTTTTTATCGCTCTCATCGTCATTTTCATGTTCCTGAGTCCCGGTACGTTTCTCTCGAAACGTATTTATATATCGTTCATGTCGACCATACCCTTCGCTGCCATAATGGCGCTCGGGCTCACGCTTGTCATTATCGGCGGAGATATGGACCTCTCCTTCCCCTCGGTGATGGCCATTGCCGGGTATACTTTCTCGAGTATTTTTCTGGCTACGGGTAGCGTGCTCCTGGCACTGGTCGCGGCCCTTGCCGTTGGCATGATCGCGGGACTGGTGAACGGTCTCATTGTAGTAAAGATCGGAGTACCTTCGATCATAGCCACCATAGGCACGCAGTTTTTCTGGAGGGGCCTCACCACCGTGCTGTGCGGGGGCATGTCGAAGAGTATCGTCCAGGTACGCGACACGGCCGCATACCAGGTATTCGTGGGCAGGATCGGGTCCGTGATTCCGGCACAGGCCGTGTGGTGCCTCCTCATCGCGATCTTTCTGTGGTCCATACTGCACATGCACAAATTCGGGGACAATATTCGTTTCATCGGCGACAACATGCGGACGGCCAGAATTATGGGGATCAACGTGGACCTGGTGCGTATCCTCCTGTTCGTGATGATGGGGCTTCTCACCGCCTTTTCCAGTACGCTCGTCTGCTTCGAGATGGCGAACTGGTGGCCGACACAGGGCGAGGGGTACATGCTGCTCGTGTTCGCGTCCGTTTTTATAGGCGGTACATCCGTTTTCGGCGGACAGGGTACCATCATAGGGACCTTTGTCGGCTCTCTCATCATCGGGATAATCGAAGCGGGTCTCATCAGTTCGGGATTTTCCGGTTTCTGGACGCGGCTGATCTACGGCGTCATCGTGGTCACGTCCGTTTCCGTGTATGCAGTCATGGCAAAAAAACGATAGCGTTTAATAAATCGGAAGGACCGTCGCGTGCATGAATAATTATCGAGTGAGCGGAATTTACTTTTAAAGAAGGGGATGCGGGCCGTTTTTATAACGAATAACGGTAAAAGGCCGGAATCCTCATCGATATATCCATCGTAAAAACTTTTAACTGAGGGGTGAGCCATGACAAAGGTAGCCATTATAGGGGCCGGCAGCACGATGTTTGCGCGGCAGCTTCTGTCCGCCATTTTTTCCTATCCCGAGCTGAGGGATATACACATCATGCTCGAGGACCTGAACGAGCAGGAGGTGCAGAGGACGTACGACCTGGCTGCCCGGATGATCGAGCAGGAGGAAATCCCGGCGCGCCTGGAAAGGACCACGAACCAGCGCGAGGCGGTCAAGGACGCAGATTTCGTAATCAGTACGATTCAAGTCGGCGGGGATGACCCCTGGATTTTTGACAGGGAGATACCGAGGAAGTACGGTATAAACCAGGCCGCGGGTGATACGCTCGGACCAGGCGGCGTTTTCAGGGGGCTGCGGCATATCCCGGCAACGACCTCCATACTGCGGGACATGGAGGAGCTCTCCCCGGACGGGCTCTTCATCAACTATGCCAATCCCATGGCCGCGGTGACCTGGGGTGCGAACGAGGCCTCGACCGTAAAGACCGTGGGGTTGTGCTACGGGGTCCCGTTCACGATAACGCAGCTCGCCGGCTACCTCGGTTTCGGGAAGTGGCTCGAGCACCCCTGGAAGGCCGAGCTCTGGGATATCGGGCTGGGCTATCCCGTACCGGACGACGTTTCATATACATACGGCGGCATCAATCACATGACCTGGATCCTGAAGTACGAGCGGGACGGCGAGGACCTGTATCCGAAAATCCGCGAGCTCCACAACGATCCGAAGGTGTACGAGGCCGACGGCGTACGGTGCGAGATCATGAAGCACTTCGGGTACTGGTGCACCGAGAATCACTGGCACTTTTCGGACTACGTGCCCTATTTCCGAAAGAACGAGGAAATGATAGACCGCTTTATCCCGCGGCGGTGGAACCTGATCGAAAACGAACGGGAGAAGAAGCGGCTGGACTCCATCTCGATCGAGAACCAGATCAAGGGGAAGGAGAAGGTGGAAATCCGGCCCAATATGTTCAATGCGCCGAAGATCATGCACGCCATGGTATCGGGCGAGATCACCATGATCAACGGGAACGTGAAGAACAACGGCCTTATCCCCAACCTCCCCGAGCGTTGCATCGTCGAGGTGCCCATATTCGTGGACAGGAACGGCCTGCACCCCACACCCGTGGGCGAGCTTCCGCCTCAGTGCGCGGCCCTGAACCGTACCAATATCAACGTGCAGGAGCTGATCGTGGAGGCGGCCCTGAACGCGGACAGGGATGCCGCGAAACAGGCGATCATGCTCGACCCTCTGTCGTCGGCGATATGCACGCTCGACCAGATAAGCGATCTTTTCAACGAGCTGTTCGAGGCGGAAAGGAAATGGCTCGTGGAATTTGAATGACATTCCCTATTTTCAGACCTCCTTCTGCCGCCCCCTTCACCTTCGGTAACCGTGTAGGGGGCGGTTATTATTTCTCTCAGTACTTGCGCGCGCGTACTATTTGATATACCCTGTGGGTGGGTGAAAGGATTACACAGGGGACGCGGCCGGTATTATTTTTAAAGAGAATGCCGGTCAAACGGATTCGGCCATGAATCTGAGAGAACAGATTGATTATATAAAGACCCTTCCCACGACCTTACGGGTTTCCCGGCTCAAGGAACGGATGCTGGGAGAGGAGCGCTTCATATCGATAGAACAGGCGCTGCTCATCACGGAAAGCTACCGGCGGGACCCGAATGCTCCCAGGATTCTGCAGAGGGCCCGTTCGCTCGCGCTGTGCCTGGAGAAGATGAGCATCAGGATCGATCCCGAGGAGATCATAGTGGGAAACAGGACGCCCGGTGTCAGGGGCGGGGTGGTTTTCCCTGAAGCGGGAATAGCCTGGATAGACGAGGAGATCGAGGGATTTTCCACGAGGCCCCAGGACAAGTTCAGTGTCAGGGAAGAGGACATTATCCGGTTCAGGGAGGAGGTGCTCCCCTTCTGGCAGGGCAGGGGGTTGCGGGACGAGGTCCATCGGCGTATCGGCGACGAGGTCGGGGCCCTGGAAAAGGTGGTCAAGATAAACCAGAAGGACCATGCGCAGGGGCACATCTGCCCGCACGTGGAAAAGTGGCTCCGTGAGGGACCCGCGGGTCTGCTGCGCGAAGCGTCCGCCCGGCTCGAAGGGGCGGGGGAGTCCCGGGATTTTTACGAGAGCGTGGTGACCGTACTCGAAGGAGCGGCCGGGTTCATGTCCCGGTACGGGAGGCTCGCGCTGCGGATGGCGGAAGATGAAAGGGACGATGTGCGCAGGGAGAACCTGCTGGAAATCGGCCGCATCTGTGAAAAGCTGTCAAAAGCCCCTCCTTCCACTTTCCGCGAGGCCGTACAGTCAGTCTGGTTTCTCTTTGTCATCCTCCACATGGAATCGAACGCGTCCTCCTTTTCGCCGGGGAGGCTCGATCAGATACTTTTCCCCTATCTCGAGCGGGACCTGGATGCGGGCCGTCTGGACCTCGGAGGCGTTCTCGAGATCGTTGAATCGCTCTGGCTCAAGTTCAACCAGATCGTGTACCTGCGGAACTCGACCAGCGCGCGCTACTTCGCCGGATTTCCGATCGGTTTCAACGTGGCGCTCGGCGGCCGGAACGAGAAGGGGGAAGACAGCTCGAACGCGCTCTCCTATCTTTTCCTGAGGGCCCAGGCACACATCGGGCTCCCCCAGCCGAACCTCTCCGCGCGGCTCTTCGATAATTCTCCGGACGAGCTCGTGGACGAGTGCAGCCGCGTAATCGGGCTCGGAAGCGGCATGCCCCAGATATTCAACGATGAGAGTATCGTACCCGCGCTCGAGCACGTGGGGATCAGCCGGCAGCACGCTCTTGATTATGCGGTCGTGGGGTGTGTGGAGCTGACCACGCACGGCAACAGCCTCGGATGGAGCGACGCCGCCATGTTCAACATGGTGAAGGTGCTCGAGCTCACGCTGAACAACGGCAGGTGCCTGCTCACCGGAAAGAGGATCGGGCCGGAGACCGGAACACTCGAGGATTATTCGACCTACGAGGAACTCGAGGAGGCGTACGGGAAACAGCTCGATCATTTCATAGGACGGATGGTGGAGATGACGGGTTCGACGGACCGGATGCATGCCGAGCTCCTCCCCTCGCCCTTCCTGTCGGCCGTGATCGACGACTGCGTGGAGCGCGGTGTGGACGTGACGGCGGGCGGCGCGCACTACAATCTCACGGGAGTGCAGGCCATACAGGTAGCGAACGTGGCGGACTCCCTCGCCGCGATAAAAAAGCTCGTGTACGAGGAAAAAACGGTCGACCCCTCCGTTCTGCTCGGTGCGCTCAGGTCGAACTTCGAGGGATACGAGCCGCTCAGGCAGGAGCTCCTCAACAAGGTTCCGAAATACGGGAACGACGTTCAGTGGGTGGACGAAATCGGTGCCCGCTGGATTAAGCATTTCGCCGAAAAGGTGCGTGGTTATAAAAACGTGCGGGGCGGTCCCTATCACACGGGGCTCTACACCGTATCCGCGCACGTTCCCATGGGAAAGAACGTGGGTGCCACGCCGGACGGCAGGAAGGCGGAGCAGCCGCTCGCGGACGGCGGTATGTCGGCCGTGTACGGCCGGGACCAGACCGGTCCGACAGCACTGTTGAAATCCGTGTCGCGGGTCGATTCCCTGCTCGGCTCGAACGGGACCCTCCTCAACATGAAATTCCTCCCCGAGTTCTTCAAAACCGAAGACCAGATAAGGAAATTTTCGTCTTTTCTCAGGACGTTCATCAGTCTCAGGATACATCACATTCAGTTCAATGTTATTCGCAGAGAGGACCTGCTCGACGCCAGGGAAAATCCCGACAGGCACAGGAGCCTCACCGTGCGTGTGGCGGGATACACGGCGTACTTCACGGAGCTCGCCGGGGACCTGCAGGAAGAGATTATATCCCGTACGAGCTATTCGGGGGCCTGACAGCGGCCGCTCGTTCAGACTGCGGCCGCCAAGACTGACTGAGGGCACACTCTCTCCGGTGTGACGGAGAAAACACGTGCACTACGACATCGTATCCATGGGAGCGCTTCTCGTGGAGATCATGCGGAAGGAGCGCGACCGGCCCCTCTCCGAACCGGCGGATTTCGCGGGGCCCTTCGCGAGCGGCGACACCCCCATATTCATCGGCCAGGCCGCCCGTCTCGGGAACCGCTGTCTCTTTCTCGGCGTGGTCGGTGAGGACGATTTCGGCGATTGCGTGCTCGGTCGGCTCCGGTCGGACGGCGTCGACGTTTCACGGATACGCCTGACCCGCGAGCGCACCACCGCCGTTACCTTCGTCTCCTACGCAAGCGACGGAAGCAGGCGCTTCCTCTATCACGTCACCAACGCGGCGGCCGGGCTTTTCTGCCCGGACGACGTGGACGAATTGCTTCTTCAAGATATCGACTGGCTGCACGTCACCGGTTTTTCCCTCGTGGGAAGCGAATCCACGAAACAGGCGTTCTACAAGGCGCTGAAAACGATCCCCGACACCGTGAAGGTGAGTTTCGACCCGAATATCAGGCCCGAGATACTCTCCGTGGAGCAGATCAGGGAGCTGTGCGGTCCCGCACTCGACAGGGCCGATCTCGTTATCCCGAGCAGGGGCGAGGCCATGCTGTTCACCGGCGCCGGCACGGACGACGAGGGGTGCAGAATTCTCCAGGAACGGGGAAAGATCGTGGTGCTGAAGCGGGGGGAGCTCGGGTGTAGAATTTTCAGCAGCGACGGGGTGCTCGACATTCCCACCTTCGAGGTGGAGGAAGTCGATCCCACGGGAGCGGGCGATTCTTTCTGCGCCGCGCTCCTCACGTGCCTGCGCGAGGGCAGGGACCTGTACGAGACGGGGCTTTTCGCCAATGCGGTGGGCGCCATGTCGGTCCGTAGGATGGGGCCCATGGAGGGCCAGCCGTGGCGGGACGAGGTCGAGTCGTTCATGGCCGAGAACGGTGCGAATCGGGTGAGGGAAAGATGATTATTAACGGATGCGGTCGTGCCGGGATGCTCAACGGAGGGTTGTAAACATGCAGGAAATCCGGTGGTTCTATCCCGATACCGCCACGGAGGCCGTATCTTTGCTCCGGGAGGACGGCAGGGTCGCGCATGGAGGCGGAACCGGTTTGAAGAGGAGGGGCCTGAAGGGATACACGGGCATTGTCGACCTCGGACGGCTTCCCCTCGATTTCCTCCGGCAGGAGGGAGACCTTGTCCGGATCGGGTCGTTGAGCACCTTTGCCGGTATCGCGCGCGGTTTGAGAGGAGACTCCGTACTGGTAAAATCCCTGTCGCGCGCGGCCTCGACTCCGCTTCGAAACCGTATAACGGCGGGCGGGAGCGTCGCGCTCTTTCCCCCGTGGTCGGACATCATGGGCCCCCTTATCGCGCTCGATGCCCGGGTCGTGTGCATGGTTACGGACGATGATGACTGCAGTAACAGCCCGCGCGAAGAGCGGATGGAGGTCACGCGTTATATCTCCGAACCTGCCGCCGTCAGAAGAAAGAGCCTGATAGTATCCATCGAATACAGCGACGATGGCTGGCGCTCCTTTTATCACCGGGAGGCTGAGACGTACTTCGATTATCCCGCCTTTACCGTTACCGTTCTCATGAAGAGCGAAAAAGACCGAATCACGGACGCCCGAATCGTGATCGCGGGCTGCACGGGCAGGTTCGTGCGGCTTGAGGAGGCGGAAGCTTCCCTGCGGGGTGAGGACATCCGTGAAGCGCTGCGCGAGTTCAGCCCCGATCTCGGCGGCGTTTCCTTCGCCCGGAAAAAGTTCATGGAACCCGGATATCTCAGGCATCTTGCCGGGGTATGGGTGGAGCGGGGCGTGAAGAGCCTGTGCCGAATATGACGGTACAATATTTAATGAAGAAACGGGGGCCTTTTTACCGTACCGGCTGTATGGATTCATTTATAATACGATGTAATTGACCTATAAACGGTGAGTAGGGAGGAGCGTGCCGTCCGGGTTTTCCCTTAATCGCCCGTAATGGCTTCCGGGCAGGAGGGCGGGCCCGCGTTCTCCATGATGCTGCAAACGGAGGGGTGGTTGCATGAAGGGCTTTTTCACGGTCAACGGCGCCCGGATCGAGGCGAGCTTCGATCCTGGGGAGACGCTCCTGCGCGTACTGAGAAAGGCGGGTTTCACCGAGGTGAAGGAGGGGTGCAACGAGGGATGCTGCGGCTCCTGCGTCGTGCTCCTGGACGGCAAGCTCGTCAACTCGTGTCAGGTGTTCGCGGCATCCGCGAAGGGGCGGTCCATAACCACGGTTCGCGGGATCGGGGATCTGCACCATCCCCACCCCATTCAAACCGCATTCGCTGAAAGCGGAGCGGTTCAGTGCGGGTTCTGTACCCCTGGAATGGTGCTCGCCGCGTACAGCCTCCTGCAGGAGAACGGTGACCCGGACGATGAGGAGATCAGGCGCGGACTGGACGGCAACCTGTGCAGGTGCACGGGATACGTGAAGATCGTGGAAGCGGTAAGAAAGGCGGCCGAAAGGATGAGGGCGGATGGCTGAAAAGACGGTGGGAAAATCGATCCCCAAGATCGACGCGATCGCGCTTGCAACGGGTGCCGAGAAGTTCGCGGACGATATGAGGCCGCCTGAACCCCTGGAATGCGCCATTCTCTACTCACCCCATTCCCACGCGGAAATCGTGTCCATAGACACAACAGAGGCTGAAAAACTCGAAGGTGTGGTCGATATCCTTCATTACGGAAACGTCGAACCCCGCCTTCACACCACCGCGGGGCAGGGCTTTCCTGAGCCTTCGCCCTACGACACGCTTCTCTTCGACAGGAGAGTCAGATTTACGGGCGACCGGGTCGCGCTCGTGGCCGCGGAGGACGCGCGCACGGCCAGACAGGCACGGGACCTCATCAGGGTGGAGTACCGGGAGCTCGAAGCGGTTTTCGACATGGAGGAGGCGCTGCAAAAAAACGCGCCCCGGGTTCACGACGGGGAGGAGCATGCCGTCATACCCGTCGCGTACAGGCCCGAGCAGAACATAGCGGCCGAGATCGACGTCTCCATCGGAGATGTTGAAGGCGGGTTCGATAAATCCGATTTCATTATCGAGCGGACCTACGAGACGCACTACGCCTCCCACTGCGCACTGGAGCCCCACGCCGTTATCTCCTATTTCGACGAGCAGGGCCGGCTCGTTATCGTGTCGTCCACCCAGGTCCCCTTTCACGCGCGGCGCATCGTGAGCTGCGTGTGCGGAATACCCCTTCGGAAGATAAGGGTGGTCAAGCCCAGGCTCGGGGGGGGATTCGGGGGGAAGCAGGAGGTCATGCTCGAACCCCTCGCCGCGCTCGTGTCGTGGCGAAACCGGAAACCGGCGCGCATCGTGCTGTCGAGGGAGGAGGTTTTTTACGCGACGCGGACGCGGCACGCCATGAAGATCATGCTGAAGGCCGGCGTCGGGAAGGACGGCGGGATCACGGTGCTCCGCATGGACGGGCTGCTCAATGCCGGGGCGTACGGCACGCACGCGCTCACCGTTCTGTCGAACGTGGGATCGAAGGTCCTGCCTATGTTCAATAAAATAGAAAGTATCAGGTTCTTCGGCCGTTCCGTGTACACGAACCTGCCCGTGGGCGGGGCGTACCGCGGGTACGGGGCCACCCAGGGTTATTTCGCCTTCAACCAGCACATCGACATCATCGCGCGCAGGATCGGGATGGACGTGCTCGACTATATAAAGCAATGGCATATCAGGGAGGGGGAGACCTCCCCCCTATTCGAGGCACTGGGAGAGGGCAAGGAGGGCGTGAGCCAGGTGATCGGTTCGTGCGGGCTCGACGAGTGCATCGACCGGGGAGCGGAGGAGATCGGCTGGAAGACGAAGCGGGGAAAGAGGACGGGGAGCGGAGACCGCGTTCACGGAGACATCGTTCGCGGAGTGGGGGCGGCGGTTTCAATGCAGGGGTCCGGAATACCCCGCATCGACATGGCCTCGGCCTCCATGAAAATGAACGAGGACGGTTCCTTCAACCTCTCCACGGGTGCCACCGACCTGGGTACGGGGTCCGACACGATCCTGGCACAGATCGCGGCTGAGGTCCTGGGAGTCGAGGCGGATGCCGTTATTGTCACGTCAGCGGACACGGATCTCACCCCCTTCGATACCGGAGCGTACGCGTCCTCAACGACCTATGTCTCGGGCGGCGCCGTGAAACGGTGCGCGGAAAAGGTCGCGCTCCGCATAAGGGAGAGGGCCGGGTCGATGCTCGGTCTTCCGGCAGACGGTTTCTCATGCCGTGACGGCCGGGCGGTTCATGGAAAAAAATCGATATCATTCGAGGAGATCGCGCTCGACGCGATGTACGCGCGGGACCAGGAGCAGATACAGGCGCAGGCGTCTTTCACCGCGGATATTTCTCCTCCGCCCTTCATGGCCCAGTTCGCCGAGATCGAGGTCGATCTGCGCACCGGCCGCATCAGGGTGGTGAAGTTCGTATCCGCCGTTGACTGCGGAAGGCCCCTCAATCCCGCGCTCGCGGAGGGCCAGGTCGAGGGTGCGGCGCTCAACGGGATCAGCTACGCGCTCTGCGAGGACTTTGTATTCAGCAAAGACGGGAAGCTGCTCAACCCGCGTTTCTGGGATTACAAGATCTACAACACGGTCGATCAGCCCGAGCTTGCCACCATCATCGTTCCCTCGAATGAAGAGACCGGGCCGTTCGGCGCGAAATCGGTCGGCGAGATAGCAATCAACGGTCCGGCTCCCGCCATTGCGAACGCGCTCTATGACGCCGTGGGTATACGGATGTACTCTCTGCCCATGACCCCTGAGAAGGTCTTCGGGAGGCTGGTGGAGGAGGGCATGGTGTGATCGTTAACAACGGGAACGTCGTATATCCCGACGGCACCTGCCGTCGGGCGTCGTTATCGATCGAAAACGGGATCATCGGGCGTATTATCCCGGGCAAGCGTTCAGCGGAGGGGAAGGGTGAAACAATTGACGCTGACGGCCTCCTCGTTGTTCCGGGCGGTATAGACCCGCACGTGCATTTTGACGATCCCGGCTATACGACGCGGGAAGACTTCTTTCACGGGACCTGTGCCGCCGCATCGGGCGGCATTACAACCGTTATCGACATGCCCGACACGTCGGTGCCGGACGTTACGAGCAGGGAGGGGCTCGAAAAGAAGCTCGACGCCGTAAAACGCAAGGCGGTCGTCGATTTCGGGTTTTACGGAGGGGTCTCGGCACAGGCCTTCGAATCCAGGTTTCCGCGGGCAATGAAGGAGCTCGCCCCGTTCGTGCTCGGGTACAAGACCTACTTCATATCGGGAATGGACACGTACGGGAGGCTCGATCATCACCGGTTCCTGCAGGTGCTGAAATCGGCGCGCGAGCTCGGCCGGCCGGTGCTTCTTCACGCCGAGGACTATGATTACGTTGAGGCTGCGACCGAGGCCGCCTTTGATGAGGGCTCCGGGCCCCTGCAGTACTACCGTTCGAGACCGGAAACCGCCGAGGTGCTCGCAGTTTTATGTGCCGCACGGCTCGCGCGTGAGGCGGCGGCTTCCCTGCACATCGTGCACCTGTCCACGTCAGAGGCGGCCGGCCTGCTCGACGGTGTACTCGTTACGGGAGAAACCTGTCCCCACTACCTGCAGTTCAGCCTGGACGACTTCGTGGAAAGGGGCGCTTCCCTGAAGTGCACGCCGCCCGTAAAAAAAGATTCGAAAGAGGGGCTCTGGCAGGGGATTGCGGACGGCAGTATCGGTTTTATTGCGTCCGACCACGCACCGTGCACCGAGGAGGAGAAGAACACGGGCTCCATATGGACCGATTACGCGGGGATTCCGGGGTCCGGAACACTTCTCCCCTATCTTTTTTCCGAGGGCTACAGGGAAGGAAAGATAAGCCTCGGCCGTTTTATAGAGGCGGTGTCGGCGGGGGCCGCGCGCCGCTACGGGCTCTACGATCGCAAGGGATCGATCGAGGAGGGAAAGGACGCGGACCTCGTGCTCATTGATCCCGAGGATACATGGACGGTCAGGGGGAAGACATTTCTCTCAAAGGGGAAGATTACGCCCTTCGAGGGAATGGAGATGAGGGGACGGGTGAAGAAGACGATCGTACGGGGGAAGGTGGTTTACGACGACGCGCTGGGCATTACGGCTGAAAAGGGATACGGGCGGTTTCTGAAACCGGGTAAGTAATGAAGTTTTAAAGGTGACAACATGAAAGGCTTGAAGGAAAGGGCCGAAAGAATAAGATCCATGGCGGAAAAACGCGGGGACGAAACTGCGGACCTGCTCTCGCAGCTCGTGCGGATTCCCTCGCCGAGCGGAGACGAGGGGGCGGTTGTCTCGCGCATACGAACCCTGCTCCTGGAAAGCGGGTTCGACGAGGTGCGCGTGGACGGACTCGGGTCCGTAATCGGGAGGATAGGAAACGGAAAACGGGTCCTGGCCTTTGACGCGCATATAGACACCGTGGAAACGGGTGACACCGATGCGTGGGAATTCGATCCCTTCTGCGGGGACGTACGGGACGGGTTCGTCCTGGGACGCGGTTCGGTGGACCAGAAGGGAGGCGCCGCCGCCATGATCGCGGCGGGAAGGGTCCTGAAAGAGCTCGGTTACGAAGGACCGTTCACACTGCTCTTCACCTTTACCGTGATGGAGGAGGACTGCGACGGGCTCTGCTGGAACTACCTCATCGAGGAGGAGGGTGTCATGCCGGACTACGCCCTCATTACGGAACCCACGAACCTCGCGGTTACGCGTGGCCACCGGGGCAGGATGGAGATAGAGCTGCTCTTTAAAGGCGTTTCGGCGCACGGGTCGGCTCCGGAGCGCGGGGACAACGCGGTGTACAAGGCCTGCAGAGCGGCCCTCGGTGTCGAGGAGCTGAACGGGCGCCTTGCCGGTGACGATTTCCTCGGAAAGGGGTCCGTGGCGGTGACGCGCGTCGAATCCTCGTCCCCCTCGCTCTGCGCTGTGCCCGACGGATGCATGATGCACCTGGACAGGCGCCTTACCTCCGGTGAGACGCGGGACAGTGCGCTTCAGGAAGCGCGCGCGGTCGCGGGGCCGGAAGCCGAGATCTTCATCCCCGTTTATAAAACAAAGAGCTACAGGGGCAAGGTCTTCCCCATGGAGAAGTACTATCCCACCTGGGTCATGGAAGAGGACCATCCGCTCGTGAGGGCGGGAACCGGAACGGCGGGCCTTCTGTTCCGGAAGGATAAACCCGCGGGCAGGTGGGTTTTTTCCACGAACGGCGTGGCACTGTGCGGGAAGCACGGGGTCCCCTGTCTGGGATTCGGACCCGGCAATGAGGCGCTCGCGCACGCTCCGAACGAGCGCGTTCCCGTCAGCGACCTCGTTACGGCGTCCGCGTTCTACGGGTTGTTTCCCTCGGTACTCGAGCACACGCTGGAAGGAGAAGAATAATGAAAAATATCCTCACCGGAAGGCACCTCGTCACCTTCGATACCTGGACCATTGAGGAGATAATACGGGTGCTCGACACCTCGGAGTATCTCAAGAGGCTCAGGGCGCGGGGCGAGGCCTCCCCCCTGCTTCCCTACAAGACACTGTTCATGATATTCTTCGAGCAGTCCACGAGGACGAGGAACTCGATGGAGGCCGCGATGACCCAGCTCGGCGGGCATGCCCATGACCTGACGCCCGACAAGATGCAGATCACCCACGGCGAAAGCCCGCGTGACACGGCCCGGGTCCTCTCGCGCATGGGGGAGTGCATCGCCATACGTAACTGCTTCTACGGTATCGGCAACCGGTACATCGAGGAGGTCGCCGGGGAATCGTTCATACCGATCGTATCCATGCAGGACGACGTGTACCATCCGCTGCAGGCGATCGCGGACCTCATGACCATGCGTGAGCACCTCGGGAAAAACCTGAGCGGTGCGCGCGTGGCGATCACCTGGGCGTACGCCACCACGCACGCGAAACCCCTCTCGGTGCCCCAGTCGCAGATTCTGCTCTTCCCCAGGTTCGGCATGGACGTGGTGGTCGCGCATCCGAAGGAGTTCCCGCTTCAGGAGAACATACTGAACAGGGCCCGGGAGAACTGCAAGGATTCCGGGAAACTCACCATCGTACACGACATGGATGAGGCGGTGCGGGACGCGGATATCGTCATACCCAAGAACTGGGGAGGGTTCGGGTTTTTCGATGAATACGGGGATACCGACGAGGAGAAGCGGGTCATGGGGGAAAACCTGGAAAAGCACCGCGACTGGATACTGAACGAGGAGCGGTTCGCACTGGCCCGGGACGACGCGCGGGTCATGCACGCCCTCCCGGCAGACAGGGGAAACGAGGTGACCGACGGGGTGATCGACTCGGAGTCTTCTATAATATACGACGAGGCGGAGAACAGGCTGCATACGGCGAAGGGCGTGCTCTCCCTTGTTATGGGCGCGGACGCGGGGTGAGCGGAAACCGCCCGGATTGGACGAGACATGCGATATATGGCGGGTTTCAGGTGCATCGGGTGTGCGCGCGAAATCGATCCCGCGCCCGGTCTCTATCAGTGCCCCTTCTGCTCGTCCAATCTCGAGGTAATCTGTGACTACGGGTCCATGGACGGGAAGCTTGTTCGTTCCCTCATTGAGAAGAGCGGGGACTTCACGGCCCGCAGGTATCTTCCCCTTCTTCCCATTGAAGCCGACTCTCCGCGGCCCGCGGTTGATGTAGGGTGGACGCCCCTGTACAGGGCCGCCGGTCTCGGGATCGAGGGCCTCTCCATCAAGGACGAGGGCGGAAACCCGAGCGGATCATTGAAGGACCGGGCGAGCTTCGTGGCGCTCGCACGGGCGGCCGGGGAGAACGCGGATGTGGTCTGCTGCGCCTCCACCGGGAACGCGGCTTCATCGCTCGCCTGCCTCGCCGCTCCCATGGGCATGAGGACCGTGGTGTTCGTTCCTGAATCGGCGCCCAGGGCCAAGGTCGTCCAGCTCCTCGTGTACGGGGCGGCGGTTTTCGCGGTGCGCGGCACCTACGACGACGCGTACGATCTCTCAATCGAGGCGTCGAAGACGTTCGGCTGGTACTGCCGGAACACGGGATACAACCCGTTCACCCGTGAAGGAAAAAAGACGGCCGCTTTCGAAATATGCGAACAGCTCGGCTGGAAGAGCCCGGACAGCGTGTTCGTGCCCGTGGGCGACGGCAACATCATAAGCGGTGTGTGGAAGGGCTTCAAAGACCTCCATGCGCTCGGGCTCATAGAACGGCTTCCCGCCCTGGTCGCGTGCCAGGCTTCAGGGAGCGGTGCCGTTTACCGGGCGTGGAAAACAGGCGAAAAAATAGCGCCCTTCGAAGGCGAGACCGTTGCGGATTCCATAAAGGTGACGTTCCCCCGGGACGGGGATGCGGCGCTCAGGGCGATTCACGATTCAGGCGGGTTCGCGGCCGCGGTCGACGACGGCCGCATCCTTCAGTCCATGGGCAGGATGGCGCGCAACACGGGCGTCTTCACCGAGCCCTCCGGCGCGGTTACGCTCGCCGTTTTCGAGGAGGCGCTGGAGCGGGGACTCGTGAGGGAGGACGATACGGTCGTGCTCCTCGCGACCGGGAGCGGTTTGAAGGACGTGGAGTCCGCGATAACGATTTGCGGATCTCCGTTCACGGTGGAGCCGGCCCTGACCGATGTAAAGAGGCTCGTATCCGGCGGCGCGCTGGAGAGGCCGGACGAAAACTGAGATACCTGAGGGAGATACATGTCCGATAGAATGAGAACGCAATCCTTTGAAAATATCCTCGACAGCGCCCTCTCCGAATTTGAAAACGTCAATTCCATTTTTTCGATACCCGCCTCGGGTTTTCATAAACGAAATGCGGGGACGTGGCCCCTGCTCGGCCAAAACCTCGACACCCCCATCGGACCGGCGGCCGGACCCCACACACAGCTCTGCCGGAACATCGTGTCCGCTTTTTTCGCGGGATGCTCCTTTTTCGAACTGAAGACCGTGCAGCGGATGGACGAGCTCGAGTTCGAAAAACCCTGCATAGACGCGCTCGACGAGGGTTACAACACGGAGTGGTCGCAGGAACTGTCGCTTGAAGACTCTTGTGAAGAATACCTCAAGGCATGGGTCCTCATACATGTTCTGAATAACCGCCTGCGGCTCGGCGGCGGAAGGGACGGTGTGCATTTCAACATGAGCGTGGGGTACGACCTGGAGGGACTGAAGAGCGGGTGCATGGAAAGATTTATGGAATCCATGATTAATCCCGACGCGCGGATCGGGGAGTGGGCGTCAGCGGCGGCCCGGAGGCTGGGTATCGAGGTCGATATCCCCATGCCCCGGTTCTCCGCGACCATCTCGACCATGCACGGCTGCCCTCCCTCACAGATACGGGCCATGGCCGAGTATCTGATCGGGGAAAAGCATCTGGACACCTTCGTGAAGCTCAATCCCACGCTCCTCGGCAGGAAACGGGCCACTGCCATTCTTGAGCGTTGCGGTTACGGGTATCTGGAGATGGGTGAAGGCGTTTTCGAGAAGGACCTGCAGTACGGCGACGGGGTGGATCTCATAAAAAAGGTCTCGGAATACGCCCGCTCCCGCTCCAGGCGGTTCGGTATCAAGCTCTCCAACACCCTGGCGTGCCGCAACACGGGGCCCCTGCCGGGGGACGAGCGGTACATGTCCGGACGGGCGCTCTTCCCCCTGACCGTGACGCTCGCCTCTCTCATCGCCCGGGAATTCGACGGAAAGCTGAATATCTCCTACTGCGGGGGCGCGAGCATACACAGCGTACACCGCCTGCTCGAGTCCGGCGTTTTTCCCGTCACCTTTGCGACCGAGATTCTGAAACCCGGCGGCTACCTGCGGCTGAGCAGTATGGCCGGGAGTATTGACGGTGACCCGGTTCGTTCCGGCATCCGCCTGGATGATGGATCCGTGGATCATGCAAAGCTTGCGGACATTGCGCGGGAAGCTCTTGACGATCCCTGGTACCGCAAATCAAGGGGCCGTACGGCTCCCCTCAAGATATCCCCGCACCTTCAGGCCTTCGACTGCGTGGCTGCGCCGTGCGTGCACCGCTGCCCCATTCACCAGGACATACCGTCATACATAGAAAAGGTGCGCGAGGGCGACTATACCGGCGCGCTTCGGATCATCATGCGAAAGAATCCCCTGCCGGCCGTTACGGGCTATATATGCGATCATCCCTGCCTTGCGGGGTGCGTGCGCGGGGATTACGACAATCCGGTCGGTATACGCGAGCTGAAACGGATCGCGGAAGAGCTCGGGGACAGGGAAGCCGTTGTCCGTGAGATGAAGGAAGAGATCGCGGGCAAGAAGAACAATGTATCCGTCGGTATCGTGGGAGCCGGGCCCGCGGGGCTTGCGGCCGGATTCTACCTCCTGCGGGAGGGATTCGGTGTCACCCTGTACGACAGGGGGAAGCTCCCGGGCGGACTCGTGCGGGACGTGCTTCCCGGTTTCAGGATCAGGGATGAGGCGGTGGCGAGGGACGCGCGAACGGTCGAGGAGCTCGGGGCCGAGTTTCGTCTCGAGTGGGGGGAAGCACTGACGGCCGAGGCGCTTGCGGAAAAATACGATTACGTGATTATCGCGACCGGCTCGTCGGTGCCCAGGGAGCTCGGCCTGAATGGAGAGACCCTCGCGGGCTGTTACAACGCGATCGATTTTCTCCGCGGCTTGCGGGAGGGCGGCCCACTCGTGGGCGATGCATGTACGGGTGAAAAGGTCCTGGTCATCGGCGGGGGCAATTCCGCCGTGGACGCGGCCAGGGGGGCACTGCGTTTCACACCGGACGTGACGATCGTGTACCGGCGGGACATAAAGAGCATGCCGGCGGACAGGGAGGAGCTCGATTTCTTTGTCGAAGAGGGCGGAAAAATACTTGAGTGGCGCATGCCCGTGGGCATAGAGGGCGAGGGATGCGTCACGGGTCTGGAGGTGCTGCAGACCGTACCGAACGGGATCGACCGGTCCGGAAGGCCCCGCCCCGTACCGGTTGAAAACTCGGCGACCCTGCTGGAGGCAGACACGGTTGTAACCGCGGTCGGCGAGACCGTGGATGTGCACGCGGCTATTCTGCGTTCCGTTCCCCTGGACGAACGGGGACGTGTGATCGTGAATCCCGGGACCGGGGAGACATGCGTGCACCGGGTCTTCGCCGCGGGCGATTGCGTTCGCGGTCCCGCGAGCGTGGTCGAGGCCATGGCTGACGCGAAGAGGGCCGCCCGCGCCATCATCCGGAGGGAAAAGGTCAGGGCGCCCTGCCTCGACGATCATTACTACCGCCCGGAAGCCGTTCGGGCGATTGAGGGGCGCGGAAGAGTCGTGTTCGGGGAACTGCTGGAGGGAGAGCGGATTCTCATGGATGATAACGGGGATGGAGGAAATAATAAAGGATTCCGACCCGTGATCAGGACGCTCGCGCCCGGGGAAGCCGCGAACGAGGGGGAGCGCTGCCTCGGTTGCGACCGTAGCTGCTCCAGGTGCGTCGATGTCTGTCCGAACCGCGCGAATCACCCGCTGGACTTTGAGCCGGTGAGCCTGCGGGTACCGGTCCTTGAAAGGGGAAAATCCGGTAAATGGACGACCTCGTACAAGACGCTCAACATTGAGCAGGAGACGCAGATACTGCACCTGGACGACTGGTGCAACGAATGCGGCAACTGCGCGACCTTCTGCCTGCATGAGGGCATGCCATACCGGGACAAGCTCACGCTCTTCATGCACGGGGACCTCTTCGATGAGAGTGAAAACAGCGGATTTCACCCCCTTTCCACCGAGGGCGGCGGGAAGTATCTCTGCAGGGCGGACGGAACGGTCTTCACCATGACCTCCGAAGAGCGGAAGAAGCTCGTATTCGAGTTCGATGGTTTTCGTATCGAGCTCGATCCGGACCGGGATTTTGAGCTCCTGTCGTTTTCGATTTCAGGGGATTCCGAAAGCATGCAGCGTATCGATACCGCTCCGCTTGTCGAGGTGTTTCTCATGACACGGGCGGCCCGGAATGCCGTTCCCGGACTTATATTCTAAAAAGGACTTTTTTATGGACCTGCTCATCAAGAACTGCCGTATACTGAACCTTCGACCGCCAGGTACAGCCGGGGGCGACGTGCTCATCCGGGACGGGGCCATACGGAGCGCGGGCGGGGATGTTTCAGTCCCCGAATCGAAGAACGTGAAAACCATCGACGCGGCCGGCCGGCTCCTCATCCCGGGCAACGTATGCGCGCACAACCACTTCTACTCCGCGCTCGCGCGCGGAATGACCGCGAAGCTCGATCCCATATACGATTTCGTTACGGTGCTCAGGAATCTCTGGTGGAAGCTCGATCGATCGCTCGACGAGGAGACCCTCGCCTTGAGCGGCATAGTGGGATGCATCGAGGCCATAAGAGCGGGAACGACCGCGGTGGTGGACCACAACGCCTCGCCTTCATTTATAAAGGGTTCGCTTTCGCTGCTGGGAGAGGGCTTTCAGAAAACAGGGCTCCGGGGGCTGCTCTGCTACGAGGTCACGGACCGCGGCGGCGACCGTGAACGGGACGAGGGGGTGGAAGAGAACGTGTCCTTCATCAAAGGGGAATCGGGACTGCTCAGAGGGGCCGTGGGCGCGCACGCCCCCTTCACACTGAGCGACCGGACCCTCTCAATGCTGCGGGAGGCGGTGCGGGAGACCTCACGGGGAATACACGTGCACGTGTCCGAGGACCGGTACGACCTCTCCCATTCACACGCCGAGTACGGGCTTGCGCCGGTCGAGCGGCTGGATAAATTCGGCCTGCTCGATGCGAAGTCGATCATCGTGCACGGTGTACATCTGCTCGAGAAGGAGGTTAGGCTGCTCGAGGAACGGGACTGTTTTTTAGTGCACAACCCGCGATCGAACATGAACAACGCGGTGGGGTACAACCCGCGTCTCTTGTCGTTTAAGAACCTCGCGCTCGGCACGGACGGTATCGGGTCGGACATGTTCGAGGAGATGAAGCTCGGCTGTTTCAAAAACAGGGACGGGGGAGGGGATGCGGGTCCGGACGATTTCCTGTCGATTCTCTGGAACGGAAACCGTCTTCTGGAGCGCTATTTCGATGCAAAGTTCGGCCGTATCGAGCCGGGCTGCGAGGCGGACCTCGTGCTGCTCGATTATCCCCGCCCCACGCCCCTGAACGGGAAAAACGCGGCGGGCCATTTTATATACGGCATGGGATCGTCCGCGGTCCGTACGGTTATCGTGGGCGGCCGAGTCGTGTATGAGAACGGATCGTTTCCCTTTGACGTCGACGACATATACGAAAAAGCGAGGAAGTGCGCTCCGGATCTCTGGAAACGTGCGGAGCGCGCGGAGGGATAAGGTTTAATAAATATAATTTATTAATTAGATCAATTAATGTGATTTAAAAATGAGATTAATCAATGGGATTTTTAAATAAGGGTTGAGGAATGCATAAACCGATCAGCAGACCGGTGGCACGGGTGGATGCGCGGGAGAAAACCGGAGGCACTGCCCGGTACCTGGACGACCTCCGTTTCGAGGGGATGCTCCATGCGGGAACGCTCAGGTCCGACCGGCCGCACGCGCGTATAAAAAATATACGTGTTCCCGATCTCCCGGAAGGTTACCACATAATCGACGCGCGGGACGTGCCCGGCATGAACCGGGTCAAAATACTGGTGGACGACCAGCCCTTCTTCGCCGAGCACGAGGTGCGGTACGTGGGGGAGCCCATCCTGCTCCTGGCCGGGGAGGACCGTGGGGCCGTATTCGATCTCCTTTCCGGCGTAAAGGTGGAGTACGAGGACCTCGAGCCCGTTTTTCTCGAGGGAAAAGGCGAAGGACTCGACAATTTCGCGGAGTACGTCATAAAAAAGGGGAACCCCGAGCAGGCGTTCAGAGAGGCCGCGGACATTTTCGAGGGGACCTGGGAGACCGGCCTCCAGGAACAGGCCTACATGGAGCCGCAGGGAGTGATCGGCGTCTGCGATAGGGACCGGGTCACGGTTTACGGGTCCATGCAGTGCCCGTACTACATACACAAGGCCCTGGTCCAGGGTTTCGGCTGGGAGGAGGGCCGGGTCAGGGTCGTGCAGACCGTGACGGGGGGCGCGTTCGGAGGCAAGGAGGAGTATCCCTCCCTCATAGCGGGACACGCCGCGTTCGCGGCTTTCAAGACCGGAAGGCCCGTGAAGATCGTTTTCGACAGGCACGAGGACATGGTCTGCACGACCAAGCGGCACTCCGCGATCATAAGAATTAAATCGGCGATGAACCGGGACAGGGTCACCGGAATGGAGATCGACATCACACTGGACGGAGGCGCGTACGCCGGTCTTTCGAGCGTGGTGCTCCAGCGTGCGATGTTCGCGTCCACAGGCGTTTACCGCGTGGACAACGTGCTCGTGCGGGGAAGGGCGGTAAGAACGAACACCGTGCCCGCAGGCGCTTTCAGGGGCTTCGGCGGGCCGCAGGCGATTTTCGCGG
>CAYWUT010000014.1:15113-19999 GCA_964460545.1 uncultured Spirochaetota bacterium | reverse complement strand
ACCGTGCCCGCAGGCGCTTTCAGGGGCTTCGGCGGGCCGCAGGCGATTTTCGCGGTCGAGATGCACATGCATTCGTTGGCCGAGCGGGCGGGCGTCAGTCCGCTGAATTTCAAGAAGCGCCATGTACTCGGGACCGGGGACAAAACGGTCACGGGAGGCTCAGCACATGAAGAGCTCAGGCTCGGGGAGATGGCGGACCTAGTCGCGTCGATGTCGGGCTATAAAGAGAAGCTGAAACGTTTCGAGAAAAAACGGAATGGGAACGGGGGGAAGAGGGGGATCGGCTTGTCGCTCTTTATGCACGGGTGCGCGTTCACCGGGAGCGGGGAGCGCGACATCATAAAGGCCGAGGTCAGGCTCGCAAAGCGCTCCGACGGGAGCGTGGAGATACTCGTATCGAGCGTTGAGATGGGGCAGGGCGCGTTCACGGCGCTCAAAAAGATCGTGGCCGAGACCCTCGAAATTCCCCTGGACAGGGTCGTTTACGTCAACCCGGACACGGACCGCGTTCCTGATTCGGGGCCGACCGTGGCCTCCAGAACGGTCATGATCGTGGGCCGCCTGCTGATGCGCGCCGCGGAGGAGATGAAAAAACGAACGGACGCAGGCCCGTTCGAGATCGTACGGACCTATGAGCAGCCTCCCGCGATCCGGTGGGACCAGGACACTTTCAAGGGCGACGCGTACCCCGTGTACTCGTGGGGGGCAAACGTGGTCGAGGTCGAGGTCGACCCGGTCACGTACGAGATCGCGGTCAGGGGGTGCTGGGGCGTGTACGACGTGGGCACTCCCATAGACGAGCGTATACTGAAGGGGCAGATAGACGGGGGCGTGGCGCAGGGGCTCGGCTACGCGACCGTGGAGAACATGCGGATCGAGGCGGGGCGGCTCCTGCAGTCGAACATGACCGACTACGTTATACCCACCTCACTGGAGTATCCGCCCGTGGAGAGCGTGTTAATGGACACGGAGTACGAGTACGGCCCGTTCGGGGCCAAGTGCGCGGGCGAGCTTCCGATCGTGGGCGCGCCGCCCGCGCTCGGGGCGGCGGTCCAGAACGCGCTCGGGGTGCGGGTGACGAAGCTGCCGGTCACGCCCGAATACCTCCTGGAGGCGGCCGGAAATGAGGATTGAATTCGTTCTGAACGGGAAAGAGGTCGGTGTCGACACCGATCCGGCCAAGCGGCTCCTCGACGTGCTGCGGAATGATTTCGGGTGCACCGGGGTCAAGGAGGGATGCGGGGAGGGGGAGTGCGGCGCGTGCGCGGTGCTCGTTGACGGCAGGCTCGTCAACTCGTGCATACTCCCGGTCATTGCGGCGCGGGGTCTGGAAGTGATCACCATAGAGGGGTTCAGGGAAACCGAACGGTACCGCGTCATCGAGGAAGCCTTCGATGAGGCGGGAGCGGTGCAGTGCGGCTTCTGCACGCCCGGGTTCGTGCTTGCGGCGGAGGCCCTGCTCCGCCGGAACCCCGTCCCGGACGAGGAACAGGTTCGTGAGGGACTGTCCGGGAATTTATGCAGGTGCACCGGATACGGAGCGCTGGTCCGGGGCGTGCTGGACGCCGCCGACAGGGGGAGGGGACTGTGGTAGAGACTTTTTGCCCGGAAAACCTGGGCGAGGCGCTCTCTTTGCTCCGGTCGGCCGGAGGGCTGGCGCTTGCCGGGGGCACGGACCTCATGGTGCGGTACCGGGGGCCGGGCACGCCCGCGTTCGAGCGGAACGTTCTCTATATCGGCCGGCTCCCCGAGCTGCGGTACGTTCGTGAGGAGGGGGGTGCTACGCATGTCGGCGCGTGCACCACCTATGCCGAGCTTCTGGCCTCGGACATACCCCCTGTTCTGCGGGAGGCGGTCGGGCTCATCGGCTCCCCGGCCATAAGGAACGCGGGAACAATGGGCGGCAATATATGCAACGCGTCGCCCGCGGGCGATTCGATTCCTCCCCTTATCGCGCTCGGCGCGTCGGTAAGACTCGTGAGCCTGGATAAAAGCAGGACCCTGCCCCTGTCGGATTTCATCACGGGTCCCGGCAAGACGGTCCTGCGGCCCGACGAGCTTCTTGCCGGGATATCCTTCGAGCGGGGGGATTTCGACGTCGTTTTTTATAAAAAGGTCGGTACGCGGGCGGCGAACGCACTCTCAAAGCTCTCGTTCACGGGGCTGGCGTGCACGGCGGGGGGTATTCTTAATAAGATTCGTATCTGCTTCGGAGGGGTCGCGCCCGTCGTCGTACGGTCGGAGGAGCTGGAGAAGGGGCTTTTAGGAATGGATGCCGACACACTCGAAGAAGCGGCGGACGAGGTTGGACGGGGCTATGAAAAACTGATCGAGCCGATCGACGACCAGCGCTCCACGAAACGGTACAGGCGGGAGGTTTCCCTTCGGATTCTGGACTATTTTATCCAGAACGTGGTTGTACCGGGACTGAAAACAAAAGAGACTTCCGGTCGTTAAGAGAGCGGGTTGGCGGAAAGGGACGGGGATGGAGGAACTGTACGGGAATATACTCGAGATGAAGCGGGCCGGTGGAGCGGCGTGTAAGCGGCTGCCCGGGTTGTTGGAAAGGACGGGAGATGGAAAATCTGTACGAAATAATACTGAGGATGAATAAATCGGGGCTGAGCGGCATGGTAGCCACCGTGGTTGAACGCAGGGGGTCGACACCGGCGGTGGTGGGTGCGAAGATGCTCATACTCTCCTCCGGTAAACCTTCGGGAACGGTCGGGGGCGGGGCCCTGGAAGACCGGGTTATCCGGGACGCCCGGACGTTCATGCGGAAGGGTGAGAGCGGGCTGAAGAAATACGACCTGGGTAAGGGCGGTGTGGAAAATGCGGAAAAGCTGGAGATGCTGTGCGGGGGAGAGGTGACCGTGTTTTTCGAGTACATCGGCGCTCCGGCGCGCGTACTCATATTCGGCTGCGGGCACGTGGGAAGCGCGCTCGTGTACCACCTCGGCGCGCTCGGGTTCGATGTCACGCTCATAGACGAACGTGAGGACATGCTCGCCGAAGCGGCCGCGGGCGGGCCCGTGAACCCGGTTCCCGTTCGGAGCTATAAAGACATGGAAGGGGATCTGGCCGTTCCCGACGGAAGCGTGGTCGTGGTGACCACTCACACACACGAGCACGACTATGAGGTCCTGCACTTTCTGTGTACCTCGCCCGCCCGTCCCGCGTACATCGGCGTGGTCGCGTCCAAACGAAAGGCCGCGGCCCTTCTGGCGAGGCTCGCCGACGAAAAGCGCGATGCCGATCTCTCGAGCGTGTACATGCCGGTGGGCCTCGATATCGGGGGGAGGAGCCCGCACGAAATTGCACTCTCCATCATATCCGAGATCCAGGGGGTCAGGTACGGGAAGAGCGGGCTGCCCCACCTGGGAAAGGTAAAAACATGATCGATCTCTCCGTAAACCGGGAGCAGCTTGAGGTAACGGCCGGACGGTGCCGGGAACGAGGCATCATAGTGCCCACCTTCGCGCAGATGAAGAATCCGGACCTGGTGCCGCGCAGGATCAGGGAAGAGCTGAAAGACGTGGGGCTGTGGGACGTTCATCCCCGTAACCTGTTCAGGATAACGTGGAAGAACGAGCCCGTTGAGAAGGGAGGGGGTTATGGCGGGCTCAACGTTTTTTACATCCCCCCGGAGCTGAGCGGGGTCAAGGCGCGGATATACGCGCTGGTCGGAAAGTGGTTTCCCACAGGGGCCCACAAGGTGGGGGCCACGTTCGGCTGTATTGCACCCGCGCTCGTTACGGGCAACTTCGACCCCGTTCATCAAAAGGCGGTGTGGCCCTCGACCGGAAACTACTGCAGGGGCGGGGCGTACGTGGCGAGCCTTCTCGCCTGCGACTCGATCGCCATACTGCCCGAGGAGATGTCGCGCGAGCGTTTCGACTGGCTGCGCACCGTGGCGGGCGAGGTCATCGCGACCCCGGGATGCGAGAGCAATGTCAAGGAAATCTTCGACAAGTGTAACGAGCTCTCGGCCGAGCGCGAAGACATCGTTATTTTCAACCAGTTCGACCAGTTCGGAAACCACCTGTGGCACTACGAAGTCACGGGCCCGGCTCTGGACGAGCTTCTGCAGAAGGTGCTGGGACCCGATGACGGGTACGCGGGCGTGGTGCTCTCTTCGGGCTCGTCGGGAACGCTCGGCTGCGGCGACTATTTGAAGGAGATCCATCCCGCGTCCAAAGTGGCCGCCGCCGAGGCGCTGCAGTGTCCGACCCTGCTCTTGAACGGATTCGGCGGGCACCGCATAGAGGGCATCGGAGACAAGCATGTGCCCTGGATACACAACCTCCGCACTACCGACATGGTAATCGCCGTGGACGACGAGCATACCATGCGCCTGCTCCGGCTTTTCAACGAGGGGGCGGGCAGGGATTATCTCCGGGAACAGGGAGTGGACGGAAACACGGTCGACAATCTTGACCTCTTCGGTATTTCATCCATCGGCAACATGCTGGGCGCCATCAAGTTCGCCAAGTACTTCGATCTGACCGAGCGCGACGTGGTGCTTACCGTGTTCACCGACTCGCTCGAGCTTTACAACTCGAGGCTCTCGGAGCTCAGGGCGGAGCACGGGCCGTACACGAACGAGGACGCGGTGCGGGATTTCGAGATGCTCCGCTGTGTTTCCACGGATTCGATGATGGAGCTCACCTACCCGGACAGAAAGCGGGTACACAACCTGAAATACTACACGTGGATAGAACAGCAGGGAAAACCGCTCGATGAGCTGAACGCACAGTGGTACGATCATGTCCGCTACTGGGACGGCGTGCACGGGCTCACGGGCCGTATAGACGAGCTCATCGACGAGTTCAACGATATGGTGGGCCTCCTGTAAGACACTCTGAGATTACATTTCATTGGCCCCG
>CAYWUT010000014.1:0-15013 GCA_964460545.1 uncultured Spirochaetota bacterium | reverse complement strand
TGAGATTACATTTCATTGGCCCCGCCTGAAGCCCGGAGGACGTACATGCTGCTTCTGAAGAACTGCTACTGCATACTGACGGACTGGGAGCATACGCTCCGCTCCGCGGACATACTGATACGGGGAAACCGGATCGAAAAGGTCGGGCCGGACCTCTCGCCCGCGCAGGGAGACGGCGGGGACGTGGAGACCCTGGACTGCTCCCGCTTCCTGGCGGTCCCGGGCTTCGTGAATACCCACCATCACTTCTACCAGACCCTTACCCGGAACCTGAAACCGGTTCAGAACGCGAAGCTCTTCGACTGGCTCGTGTACCTCTACGACGTGTGGAGCGGGCTGGACGAGGAGGGGGTGCTGGTCTCCTCCCTGCTGGCAATGGCCGAGCTCCTGAAGACCGGATGCACCTGCTCCACGGACCATCACTACCTCTACCCGGAACATTTCTCGGGCGACCTCACGGCCCTGCAGTTCGAGGCAGCTGAAGCCTTGGGCATGCGCTTTTCGCCCTGCAGGGGCTCCATGTCCCTGAGTAAAAAGAACGGCGGGCTTCCTCCGGATTCAGTGGTGCAGACGGAGGAAGCGATACTCAGGGACAGCAGGCGCGTCATCGAGACCTTCCACGACCCGGACGAGCTGTCCATGCGCAGGATCATACTCGCGCCGTGCAGCCCCTTCTCAGTGACACCGGACCTCATGCGCGAGTCCGCCGGGCTCGCCCGGTCCTTGTCAGTGCGGCTGCACACGCACCTGGCGGAGACAGAGGACGAGAACGAGTACTGCTTGAAACGTTTCGGAAAACGCCCCCTGGCGCTCATGGAGGATTACGGCTTCCTGGGAGATGACGTGTCCTACGCGCACGGCGTGCACTTCACCGACGAAGAGCTCGCGCTTCTCGCTGAAACCGGGACTTCGATCGCGCACTGCCCCTCGTCCAACATGCGGCTCGGCTCGGGCATAGCACGGGTCCGGGAGATGCTCGACCGCCGCGTAAACGTTGGTCTCGCGGTCGACGGTTCCGCCTCGAACGATTCATCCGATTTCGTCGGGGAGATGCGAAACGCCCTCCTCCTCGGACGGGTCGTGCGGGGCGCGGACGGAATGACCGTGGAGGACGTGTACCGGATGGCGACGGTGAACGGCGCGCGGCTTCTCGGTTATAGCAGGATCGGAAAAATTGCCGAGGGCTGGGGAGCGGACCTGGCCCTCTTCGACCTGCACCGTATCGAGTACGCGGGGTCCCTCTCCGACCCGCCCGCCGCACTCGTTTTCGCGGGCATGAATCACGGTGCCGCGTACACCATCGTGAACGGCCGTGTTGCGGTGCGTGAGGGCAGGCTCACGGGTATGAACGAGGACGATCTCTTCGTACGCGCGAACGATGCCTCGGCGCGGCTTACAGGGTGACATCCGCCTTCTTTTACCATGAATGGTCCCGGGATTAGAGAGGAACACGGTGAACAAACGTATCGTCATACTGACCGGGAACAGGGGCGCGGGCAAGTCCACGGTGTGCGTGAAGGTCCGCGAGCTGCTCCATAAGCGCGGTATACCGGTAAGGGGTATCATTTCAACGGGCCTTTTCAACACCCTCGGTGTCAAGACCGGGTTCGAGGCGGAGGACGCCGACACCCGGGAGCGCTGGAGCCTGGGTGTGAAGGGCGACGCCGATACCGGCCCCAGGTACGGGCCCTTCGCGTTTTCAGGCAAGGGTCTCGACCGGGCGGTCAAAGTGCTGTGCGCGGGGCTGAAGAGCGGAGAGGGCGTCGTGATGGTGGATGAGATCGGCCCGCTCGAGATGGAAACCCATGAGGGGTTTTATCCCGCGCTGAAACTGCTGCCCGTGACGACAGCCTCGCTCCTGCTCGTGGTTCGGCCCGCGCTCGTTCTGGCCGTTGAAAAGATTTTTCCAGGCGAAAAAACGGTACTGTACGAGGTCGGGAGGGAGAGCAGGAACCGGCTCCCCGTGCGTATTGCCGATCTCATGGGTCGGGAAGGATAACGGGAACCGGCTTTCCGCGCGTATCGCGGATATCATGGGAGATTCGGATTCTTTCCGTGGCCGTCCAGTATAGCGTCAAAGCCCCGCGCGTGGGCGGCCCTGACCACCTCGTCTCCCTCTCTCAGCACCGCGCATATCACCCCGATGAGAAAGAGCCTGGTGCCGGCCAGGGGCCGCCGAAAACCCCCGCGGAGACGAATCGTGCAGAATACGGCGCGGCTCATCCCGGAAAGCGTCATGAGCATGTTGTGCGCCACCCCGAGAGCGAGTCCGAGCCCCGCCATGTGCCGTTTTTCGAAGGACGCGATCAGCCGTCTGGTCGATGCCCTCGCAAGGAGCGTTCCGAAAGCCAGGATCAGGCAGAGCGCACGTCCTGACATGTGCAGGCCCGCCTGCAATCCTTCCTGCGAGTAATGAAAAAACCACAGGGATCCGTCACGCTCACCCAGGAACAGCCCGATGACGACGGGCGAGATGATGAGGATCCAGAAACGGCCCCGTGTGAAGAGCAGGCGGCCCTCCCGGTTGAAAATAAGCTGAACCGCTAAAAGGGCCGGAACACAGAAGAGGAGGAACACGGGCCGGAGCGTCACCGCGAGCACTCCGAATACCGTGCAGAGTAGAACCCGAGACCATTCTGTAACGTGCATGTCATTCATGGGTCTTTGCCATCCTTTTCTCCACGGTTCTTCCGATCCGGAGCGCCGCAAGTCCCGCGGCCGCGCCCGCCGCGAGCGACGAGATCAGGAGCGACGCGAGAACGGCCCAGATCGCGGTTTCGGGTATGCCGAGGAGCGTGCTCCCGTCCTTCGCCATCTTCAGGGCCACGTCCGTGAACCGTTTTCCGTACAGGAGCCTGAGCATGATGAAGCGGTGCAGGAAGTTCCAGCCCAGCGCGAGCATTCCGGCCGGGATATGCGCGATACTCTTCCCCCGGAAGAGATCGAGGGCGCCCTCCATGAGCACCGCCTGCATCACGATGGCCGTTATCGGTCCGATCCTGATTCCGCCCGGGCTGAACGCCTTGAGCAGTCCCGTGATGAGCCCGATAAAAACGAGGCTCCCCTTCCTGTCAACGAACCTGCGACCGGTAAGCGCGATAATACATCCGAGCATTCCCGGTATGAGCCCCGCGAAGAAGGTATTTGTGAGCGGGGGGAAGATGATGTGAAGGATCGAGCCCAGGCTCAGCTCGACCACACCCCAGAGTGCTCCGAAGAGCCCGATATACACCCAGTCCCGTGTCCCATACCCGTTCGTTTTTTTCTGTTTTCCCGTCATGCCACGGCCTCCGGCCGTCCCAAGGCCTGCAGCGGTTTTACCGCTCCGTCGGCCGTTATTTTCCCGTTTTCGAGGTGTACGACCCGCTCCGCGAAGCGGCAGACCAGTTTGTCGTCATGCGTGATGATCAACACAGCCGTACCCTTCCTGCTCAGCGACCGCAGGTAGGCCATGAGCATGCTCAGGTGTCTCCAGTCCTGGCCGATGGTCGGCTCGTCCAGTATGAGCAGGGCGGGGTCCGCGGACAGGAACGAGGCCAGGGCCGTTCTCTGCATCTGGCCCACGCTCAGGGAGAGAGGGACCCGGTTCGAAAGCGGTTCCATATCCGTCGCCTTCATGGCCCTTGTCGTGAGCTCGCAGGGAAGATGGAAATTTTTCTGCGCGAAGGACACCTCGTAGAACACACTGTCCGTGAGGAGCTGAAGCGCTGCGTCTCCCCACAGAAGGCCCGTTCTCCGTCCCCTCGGAAGACGCTTCGCCGGTTTCGCCCAGATCACCTTTCCGCGTTTCGGACGATGCAGTCCCGAGGCGATCCGCGCGAGCGTTGTCTTGCCCGCGCCGTTTCGTCCTACGAGCGCCACGAGCTCGCCCGGATGAATGGAAAGGTTTATGTCTTTCAATACGGTACGTCCCCGGTAGCCCGCGCATATCCCCCTCAGGTTGAGCAGGGGCTTCGTTTTATGGGATTTCGCGTGTATGCCCTCCGGAACGTACCGGCCCCATTCCCTCGTGAGCGCGCGCCAGGGGTATCTGAGCCCGAGGGATTCGAACCGCTCCCGCTCATCCTCGACCCGGCCGGGGTCAAGGTCAGCCGCGATCCCGCCTCCGTCCATGAGCAGTATGCGTGATGCGTGCGGAAACACCGCGCCCAGCCTGTGCTCGACGAGCACCACCGTCATCCCGTGGTCCCTGTTCAGGTCCCCCAGCGTGCGCATCACCGCGTCAACGCCGCTCCAGTCGAGGTTCGCGGTCGGCTCGTCGAGCACGAGCAGGTCGGGCTTCATGCTCAAGACCGATGCAATGGCCACCCTCTGCTTTTCGCCGCTGGAGAGCGTCCGCGGGCCACGGCCTTTCAGGTGCGTGATGCCCGCTGCATCGAGCGCGAAGCGAATCCGCTCGCGGATTTCAGAAGACGCGAGACCGAAATTCCGGGGCGCGAATCCCACCTCGTCCTCGACGGTCAGGTGAAAGAGCTGGGAAGCGGGATTCTGGAAAACGATTCCGGCCTTTTGAGGGAGCAGGTGCGGGGAGGCGGACCGGGTGTCGAGCCCGTCCAGCATCACCCTGCCCGACAGGGAGGCTTTCACACGGCAGGGGATGAGACCCGCGAGCGCGAGCGCGAGCGTGGTCTTGCCGCATCCCGAGGGTCCTGCCACGAGAACGAACTCGCCCCTTTCGATATGGAGGGAAATGTCCTTCAGAACGGTGGATGAGCCGTAACGTACCGTGAGGTTTTGTGCCTGGATCATGGAATAGGGCGCTTCCTTCCCGGCCGAGTATCAGTACACACTTAATCCGCGCGGGTGTCTTCTTTTAGTTTATAGTAGTCCCTGTCCGTATCGATGTCTTCGAGAATGCCGGGGTCCTTAACGGGGACCGCGAGGGTCGGGAAGAGGGCGAGAATGTCCCGGAGCGTCGAGGAATCCGGCTCCCTGCGTATGGATTTCAACACCCGGGACGACAGGAGCACGGGATGTCCCTTCTTCCCTTCGAATTTCGGGATGACGATATCCGAGTGCTCGTATTCCAGGAGCGTCTCGTACACGGACGGGCCCACCAGGGGCATGTCACCGAGCGCGATGAAGAACCGCCGGGTTTCCACCGCCTCCGCCCCGGTCTTTATGGAGGAGAACATGCCCCTTTGCCAGCCGGGGTTTCGTACCGTCATTACGCGTTCGTTTCCGCTGAAGAGCGCCTCGAGCTCCCCGGCCCGGTACCCCGTGACCAGAATGACCCTGCCGCAGCCTTGAAGCGCGTTTTCCACGCTTCGCCGTACAACGGTTGACTCCCCAAAGGGCAGGGTCATCTTCCATTCTTCCGTTCGCTTCGACCCGCCCGCCGCGAGCATGACGCAGTCTGAGGAAGGCATACCCCCTCCGTGTGAAAATATACAATCAGTATACCTGCAGAATCGCCTTGAGCCTCGTTACGGCGTACGTGGAAGCCGCGTCCACCTGCGCCTGTTTGGATGCGGCAGTCAGGGAATCTATACCGTACTCCTCGGGTACCGGGTCTTCCGACCCGCACGTGGTGACCACGATCACCTTGTTCCAGTCCTCGACCCCATCGAAGAACCGCTTCACGTCCCGCTTCATCCTCCCGACCTTTATCGCGTGAACGACTACGATCGCGTCCCACTCGTCTTCGCTCGTCTTGCTCAGGTAGGAGAGCGACTTCTCCGTGATCCCGACGCCTCTTCCCTCGGTCTGTTTCCGGATTTGAGCGATAACGTCCTTCTTGAAATCGCTCCCCTGGCTCACGATGAGGACCTTTTTCCTTTCAGCCCCGAGTGCCGTACCCGCAATTGCGGCCGCGGCCGCGCATATAAGCAGAACCAGGGTGAAAATAATCGCAACCCGTTTCATGTTTCCCCTTCCCGTCGGTTTTATTTTTACGTTCCGTCTCTACCGATACGGCTATGGCATCGTCGAGCCGCCTCCTTTTCCTGCGGAGCGCTCCTCCTATTATAATGGATGAAGCCGCATGATCAACGATTTCCGCCCCTGTTCCCGCGGATTATTTAAGTTGTAGGAGGGTTAATGGAGCTTCTCATGATCTTCATTGAATTCATCCTCTTTAATAATGAGATGGCTCCCTCTGAAATAGACTTCTACAGGGGTTTGAATCCCACTACAGTGGTCTCTAAAATTGTCGAAAGAGTTGTTTAAAAAATTGTAAAAATAATTGTTTTATTTTTTGAAAAAAGATATAATATAGGTACCTTTTATTAATTTCAAGGAGAGGGGAAATGGCTGCAAACGAAGATTCTCAGGGACGGGAAATATATAACGACTATCGTCATATATGCTTCCGAAATCAGTGGAAGCTCAGCAAGCAGCACTGGCTTCTTCTCGGGGAAAGTAACGCACTGATCAGGGCCATTAAGAATACACCTATACGTCCGGATTTCAGGAAAGATCTCTACAATGTCGCCTTGATCAGAGGGGCCAGGGCAACAACGGCGATAGAGGGAAACACCCTGACCGAGGAGGAAATACGATCGCTTCGCGAAGGTACGACCGAGCTGCCGGAAAGCCGCGAATATCTTCGAAAAGAGGTGGATAACGTAATTGCAGCACTCTCCACTATCCTGAAAGAAGTGATCGATGACAGGGTCGTGCTTATTACCCCGGATTTGATTCGCCGTTTTCACAGGATGATCGGTGAAGGGATAGGGGGAGCTTTTACGGCCGTTCCCGGGAAGTTTCGGAGAAAAAACGTCATTGTCGGGCCTTACAGGGCCCCTCGATTTGAAGAGGTACCGGGTCTTGTCAAACGGCTCTGTGAATGGCTTCGCAGCGAGTTTCACTATAAGCGGGGTCAATCGTTCAACGAGGCGGTTGTTCAGGCCATCGTCGCGCATGTCTACATCGCCTGGATCCATCCCTTCTCCGACGGAAACGGCCGGACCGCGCGTCTGATCGAGTTCTTTTTATTCGTACGTGCGGGAGTTCCCGATATCGCATCGCACGTGCTTTCCAATCATTACAACCTTACGAGGAGCGAGTACTACAGGCACATTGATCAGGCGATGCGGGATAACGATCTTACCCGGTTTCTGCTCTATGCACTCCAGGGTTTTCGGGACGGTCTGGAAAACGTTCTGGAGGTCATTCAGGAAAACCAGAGACAAATAACGTGGAACAACTACATATATGGGGTTTACGATCGTTGGATCGATGAACAGAATCAGCAGCGCACTGTCGCAAAAAGGAAACGCAACCTGATTCGCAGAATGCCGACCGATAGTTGGATGACGGCTGAAGAGGTATTGAACCTTCATTCTTCCATTTTTAAGGATTACAAGGACGATGAAACAAACAGAACGCTGATGAGGGACCTGTCCGACCTCGTAAATGACGAGCTGCTCGTAAAGGACGGGAAAAAGTACAAGGCCAACATTGAGATTCTGCAGGCATTCATGGCGCTGTCATCAATCGATTGAGCATCGTTCTAATAAAAAGCACTCCATCCTTTATTGCCCCGGCAATTTTTTTAAAGAATGTTTCTGCGTATGTAAATATAAACAGTTATGGTGCGAACAGTTCACCCAGCACGGATAATATGGAATCCGACTGTTTCTTGTTTAATTTCCCCAAAGGTTTCATTAATCTCGATTTATCAATCGTTCTGATCTGATCGAGCACAACCTGTCCGTTTTTACCGGAAAACCGGACGGGTACGCGTGTGGGGTAAGTGCGGCCTTTCGTCGTTATCGGGGCTATTATTACGGTCCGGATATTCCGATTCATTTCATCGGGGGATATGATTACACAGGGCCGGGACTTCCGAATCTCACTGCCGATAGTCGGATCAAGATTTACCAGGAATACATCGAATCGTTTTATATCCATTCCCATTCTTCATCGTCAAATGAATGATCCATTTGATCCATCGAGTCCATTAAACCGTCATCATGATCTTGTGCCATAATGGCAAAGGATTCGTTCCAGCCTTCCCTGGGTTTTTGCACCCGATGAATAATAAGCCGGTCCTCATCCACTGAGATTTCCACCTCGTCCTTCAGTTCGGTCTGATCCAGCAGGATTTTTGGGATACGTATTCCCTTTGAATTACCAATTTTTACGATACGTGTTTTCATAGAGGCATCTCCAGGTAATTACATTGTAGCTACATGATTTATCACAGTCAAGCTGTATAGTACCGTTTGTCTTCAATCCGTGGAAGTCGGCGGGATACCTGTCAGATACCGGGGAAAGGCGAATTTACAGCTCTCCGGTTGATAAACGGCGCCCGGTTTTCGGCTGAATCCGCTTATTGCAACCGTGATGCCGTTTTTTCTTGACAGACATTCGGGCATCGGTACACTATACTTATCATAACAGGATAACAAGATAATAGAATAATAATTTTTGCGGGAAAGGGACTATGAAAGAGATTACCTATTTAGAGGCGATAAACGAGGCGCTGATCGAGGAGATGGAGCGGGACGAGCGGGTATTCATCATGGGAGAGGACGTGGTCGTGGGGTACGGCGGCGGCGGCGTGTTCGGCGTCACCAAGGGGATCGCGGACCGGTTCGGTACCGACCGGGTTATAGACACCCCGCTTTCGGAGGTCGCGATCGCGGGCGCCGCGGTGGGTTCCGCCCTGCTCGGGCTCAGGCCCGTTGCGGAGATCATGTTCGCGGATTTTCTGTCCATCATCATGGACCAGCTCGTGAACAACGCCGCGAAGATGAGATGGACGCTGAACGGGGAGTGGGACGTACCGATCGTGTACCGTACCGCGTACGGCGCCGGTATCGGAGCCGGATTTCACCACTCGCAGAGCTTCGAGGCATGGGTCGCGGGCATACCCGGCCTCAAGGTCGTCATGCCCTCGGACCCGAAGGACGCGAAGGGTCTTCTGAAAACGGCCATAAGGGACAACGATCCGGTCATCTTCCTCGAGCACAAGCTTCTCTACAAGCGCGCCTCCGGCCCGGTTCCCGAGGAGGACTACGTGATCCCGTTCGGCAAGGGGGAGATCAAGCGCGAGGGTTCGGATCTTACGATAGTGGCAACCGGCGCGATGGTGAAGCTCTCGATCGAGGCCGCGGACGCACTGGCGAAGAGAGGGGTTTCCGCTGAGGTCGTGGACCCGAGAACGCTGCAGCCGCTGGACGAGGAAATCATCGTGGAGTCCGTGAAGAAGACGGGCAGGGCCGTCATCGTGGGAGAGGCTCCCGCGTTCTGCAGTTTTGCATCCGAGATCGCGGCTATCCTGGCGGACAAGGCCATAGACTATCTCGACGGGCCGGTCAAGCGTGTGGGCTCGCTTTTCACTCCCATTCCCAACTGGATCGAGATGGAGACGTACTACCTGCCGAGCGTTCAGAAGATACTCGATGCGGCGGGCGAGGTAATACGGTATTGATGCGGGTAAAAAAGATATCTGGAGCATGTATATGGTAGAGATAAAGATGCCCGAAGCCGGGTTCAATATTACAGAGGGAAAGGTGGTCCGCTGGTATAAAAAGGCGGGTGAGACGCTGGAGGCGGGCGAGAACGTCGTTTCAGTGGAGACCGACAAGATAACGGTGGACGTGCCTGCCGAGATTTCCGGTGTCTTGAAAGAGATACGGTGCGCCGAGGGGGAAGTTGCTCCTGTCGGCGGGGTGCTCGGCATCATAGATAAAACGGGTGAAGCTGACGCGGCATCTTCGATAACGGAAGATGTGAAAAAGGCGGAACGGCCGGAGGGAACACCATCCGTTGAATCGCCGATACCCGTTACGGCCAAGGCGGGAAAAGGGGGCGGGAGAAGGATCAGTCCCGCTGCCAAGGCCGCGGCACGAAGCCTCGGAATAGACCTGTCCTCGATCCCGTCCGGGACCGGTCCTGCGGGAAGGATAGTGAAGGCGGATGTCGAGGCGTACGCGGTGTTAACACCGGCCGCGTCGGATCGAGTGGAAGAAAAGTTCCCGGCCGACCGGAGGGTCGAGTTTGAAGGGTGGAGAAAAACCCTTGCCGACCGCGTCACGATATGCGTGCAGCAGGTCCCGCAGTGCACCATTATTTCGGACGTGGACGTCACGGCGCTTTCGACAATGGTGAAAGCTCTTCGGGAAAGGGAGAGCGGTCCGAAAGTCAGTTATCTGCCGTTTCTCATGAAGGCCATGGTATCCGGTATCGACGCGGTACCTGAAATGAGCGCGCATTGCGACGGGAAGGGATTCACGGTAAAACGGGACATCAATGTGGGGCTGGTCGTCAACGTCGACGGCAAGCTCATACTGCCGGTGGTGAAGAACGTCCGCGAGAAGTCGGTTATGGACATCGCGGCAGAGACCTCGGCGCTGATCGTACGGGCGCGGGAAGGAACCCTGCAGCCGAAGGACGTGGAGGGCGGTACCATTACCCTTACCAACGTCGGGCCCTTCGGCGTGAATTACGGGACCGCCCTGATCTTTCAGCCGCAGACGGCGATCGTGTGTATAGGCGCGGCTCGGGACATGCCCGTGGTATACGAGGGCAGGGTCGAAATCAGGAAGATGATGGGGTTTAGCGTGACCTATGACCACAGGGTCCTGGACGGCGCGATGTGCGGGATTTTCCTCAAAGAGGTTGGGCGTGTTATACTCGACCTCACCATGCTCGTTACATAGAATTTAACCGGAGGATAGGGGAGTGAAGCTCAGTCACGAAGATTATAAGAAGATGCTCTACTGGATGATACTGGGGAGAAGGATAGAGGAGAAGATAACCGTTCTGTTCAAGGAAGGACGGATGCGGGGGCATCACCATCCCGGCATAGGCGTGGAAGGCATACACGTCGGAAGTTGCTACGGGCTCGGGAAGGACGACTACGTTGTTCCGTCTCACCGGGGAAAGCTGCCCGAGCTCATGATGGGGGTCGACCTGAAGTACCTGCTCGCCGGATACTACAACCGCAGGGAGGGCCTCGGCGGCGGCAGGGTCCCTACCGGGTCCCATATGTACGGCGACATGACGAAGCACGTCATCCCCGGAACCGGAATCATCGGGTCGCTCGTCCCGATCGCGACAGGTGCGGGTTTGAGCATAAAGCTGAAGAAGGAACGCGGGGTCGTGCTCGCGTTTTTCGGGGACGGCGGCTCGAACAGGGGCGATTTCCACGAGGGGCTCAACATGGCCGCGGCATTGAAGCTGCCGGTGGTGTTCGTGCTGCAGAACAACAGCTACTCCATATCCGTATCGCTGAAACAGTCGACGGGGTTGTCAAAGCTTTCCGAGAGAGCAAGGGGCTACGGGATGCCGGGCGTCACGGTGGACGGGTGCAAGGTGCTGGATGTGTATCGGGAGACGGAAAAGGCCGTGGAGCGGGCGAGAAGCGGCAAGGGCCCGACCCTCCTGGAGTGCATGTGGCACAGGTGGACGGGACATTCCATCAGTGACGCCGACGTCTACAGGACGGACAAAGAACGGGCGGAGGGCGAAAGCAGGTGCCCCGTGGCTACGTTCAGGGACCGGCTCATCTCTGAGAAAATTATAACGAAACGCGCTTACGAGGACATGGAAAAGCGGGCGGTAAAAGAGATAGAAGACGCCGTCGTATACTGCGAACAGGAATGCACTGACCCGGATCCGGCGGATATTCTGAGAGGCGTGTACTCGGATTGACGGGCATTACACTTTAAAAAATTAAATAAATCTTGACAGCAATACCGGTTGAAGATAGGATCAAGCTATCTTGTTATAACAACATTAAGTCGTGATAAGGAGAGGACGAATGAAAAGAAGTAGATTGTTTGTCATTATCGCAAGCGTTTTGTTGCTTCCGGTAATTGCGTTCTGCCTGATAGCCGCCGGTGAAAAAGAGGAAAAGGCGGCCCCGGCCGAAGGTGCGAAGGTATTTCACTTCGGTAATATGGTGGCACTGACCGGGAACATGGCGGCTCTCTGTGTTCCCGCCAGCAAGGGCGTGGAGCTTGCCGTGGAAGAGGTGAACGCGGCCGGCGGTCTGCTTGTCGGTGGAGAAAAGTACATGATCGAGCTTCACACCTATGACGGCCGCTGGGACCCGAAGACGGAGGTCGCGGGCGCCATTAAGCTGGTGAATGAAGGATGCAAGATAATTCACTGGATGGGCGGAGCAGGAATCGCGGCCCAGGCTCATACGGAGCCTGCGAAGGTCATCATGGCGGGCTGGGGATTTCCATGGGAATGGGTTCGGGAAGGCATCAAATATACCTTCATCTGGGACAACACCGGTTCGTGCATGATGCTCTATCCCAACCTCATAGGCGGTCCGGGTGCGGACACGCTCTTTACCAACGTCAGCACGGTCGCATTGCTCACCGAGAATTCAGTAATGGCGATCAGTATTCGCGACAAGATGAAGCCGGCGCTCGAAGCCAAGGGAATCAACATCATATTCGACGAGGTAGTGGAGATGGGAACGACGGACTACTCCACGACCATAGCCAAGATCAAGCAGTTGGATCCCGATCTTGTCGTGTCCAACCAGTTCAGCGCGGATTCCATCAATTTCTATCCGCAGGCCGCGGGCGTGGGCTACACGCCGTGGGTCCTGAATATGGACGCCATTATCAGCAGGTCGGCTGAAGCGAAGAGACTGGCGGGTTCGGCCGCGAACGGCATCGTGGAGTACATGTTCGCCATACCGCCCGGAGAGGATGCGCCTGACTGGCTCTATAAGGGGCTGGGAGTCGACAAGGCGAAGCTGGATCACTTCAGTGAAGTATTCCCGGACAGATTTGGAATGGAGAATTTCACCCTTTCTTCCGTTGCGGGTTATTCCTTTGCGAACGCCATGTTTTTCCATCTGCAGCAGGCCGGCACCGTTGATGACATGGACGCCGTCGCAGCTTCTCTCGAGTCGGATATTGTCTATAACGGCGCAATGTGCGGCTGGTCCTTCGGCGAGGACCACATGTATACGATGCGCTACGGCATGGCCCAGCTATGGGACATTGATGAATCAGCAGGTACGTGCAGGGCCGAATATGTCGCGGTCGGTCATCCCCTTGATCCCACTGTCACGGAAAACTGGGACGTATACGTGGGTAAGAGCATAGACGTTACAAAGCCGAGAATAACTGAATAGCGCAGGTGTTATATAACGCGGTGCAGAGGGCACCCGAGGGTGTCTGAGGGTGCCCTCTGTTCTCGTATATTCCTGAAATCGAGCCTGAGACCGATATCGGTCCAATAAGTTATGACGGGGTTGTCCGGACTTTGATTACTGCCTTCGGATACCGGTAATCCCTGAGCCGGCCTGAAATAATCTTTGCAACATCCAGACATGAACGGTATAAGATTTGACTGGTGTTGGTATAACCGAAGTTATATACGGTCTTTATTGATAAATAATAAATTTTGTGGCACGATTATTTTTTAGTGCCCTCGTGAGAGTGTTCCGTTATGGAGTTATTTCTTCAAACCCTGATCAATGGTATTGTAGTGGGCTCCGTTTATACCCTGGTCTCCATAGGGCTCGCCCTGACCTTCAGCATAATGCGTGTCATTAATTTTGCGCACGGCGAGTTTTACATGGTCGGTTCCTTCATGACCTATATGGTCATGCGTTATATAGTGGATAATTTCTGGCTCGCCTCTCTTATAGCCGTAATCATCGGTGCCCTGCTGGGGTTCATTGTTGAGAGAATATTCCGTCCCACCTACGGCAAGGGCATGCTGGTCCAGTTTATTATAGCCCTGGGACTGGTGGTTTTTCTGCAGGAAGCGGTGCTTGCGATTTTCGGGGGACAACCGAAGGCCGTGAGGAGCGTATACCCAACGGTACGCCAGTGGGGTGTTATTTCGGTCACGGATGAGCGTCTGCTGGTTACCGGCGTGAGCCTTGTTCTGGTGATATTTCTGTTCATTTTCCTGACGCGAACCAAGCCGGGCAAAGCGATGCGGGCGGCCGCCTGCAATCCGCTGGCCGCCAGCCTGGTCGGAATAAGCACGCACCGGATGGCCTCCTTTGCCTTTATGGGAGGTATAGCTCTTGCCGCCATAGCAGGGGCGCTGCTGGCACCGCTTTACAGTATTAATCCCTTCATGGGTATGCGATTAACCAGCGTCGCCATGGTGATTATCGTGATAGCCGGAATAGGAAGCATCGGCGGGGCCGCCATAATCGGTTATATCATCGGTATTATGGAAAACCTCTTTGCGGCCTATATCTCGATCGAATGGGCTTTCGCAGTGATGTTTGTCATCCTGCTTATAATACTTGTTGTTAAACCTATGGGACTCTATGGGAAAGAGCGGGCCGGTATAGCGATGTAGAGAACGTTTTACCGCGGTCATTTTTCTCTTCCAGCTCGTTTGATTAACCAGGCATGGGGACCTTGCAATAGGGGGTAAATTGTTAAAAGCTAAGAAATGGCCTCACTATTTAATCGGCATTGCCGTTGCCGGGATTGCTCCGTTCGTTTTCGGACTGGCCGGTTCATTCTGGGTGCACATACTTTTTCTTGTAGCGATTTTCGGTATCATGGCGGTGAGCCTTAACCTCATACTCGGTTATACCGGACAGGGTGACCTGGCGCACGGCGTGCTTTTCGGTATCGGCGCCTATACCTCCGGATTACTGGTGATGAGACTGGGCGTCAATTTCTGGGTAACCATACCCATTGCCGGAATCGCCGCCGTATTGATCGGTTTTCTGGTGGGCTATGTAACGTTGAGACTGAGGGGGGTCTATTTTGCGCTCGCGACCTTCGCATTTACCCAGCTCATGCTGGAGGCCTATATCAACCTGCGGGGCTTAACCGACGGGCTCGAAGGGCTCATGCCCATTCCCATGCCGACGGTAGCGGGTGTAACGCTCGGTTCGCAGCACACGCTCATCTGGGTTTACATAGCGTTCGGGTTTCTGCTTCTTACTGTTTTCGTCACGGAACGGATTATCAATTCCCGCATAGGAAGGGCCTTTATCGCCATTCGTGACGACGAGGACCTGGCCGATAGTACCGGGATCAACACCTTCTGGTTCAAGATGCTCTCATTTTGTATAGCCACCTTTTTTTCCGGAATAGCTGGAGCCTTATATGCCTCT
>CAYWUT010000013.1:0-44204 GCA_964460545.1 uncultured Spirochaetota bacterium | reverse complement strand
CTTCGAGTGCACTCCGTCTTTTCTCATCCGGTTCCACGAGAAGAATTTTACCGGGCTTATCTTCCCCGTTCGCCAGGCCGCAGATAACGGCCCCGCCCATGTTTCCTCCTCCGATTACGGCAACCCGTGTTTCAGCCATCCCGTCCCCCGTAAAATCTTGTTTTTAACCGGTCTCTATCAGCCATTGAGGTGTTCCTCATATTTTATTCATACTATCGTGAGCTTCGAGTTTTATTTTATACCCCTGGTCAGTTATTAAACATGACAATAAATTTAATTTTGTTTCATTAATTACTGAAGTCCACCGGAACCTGCACTCGTGTATCTTAAATATGTGAAAGTTTCACATTATATAGATTTCTTGAAACTAAAAATTTGCTCTACTATATTATAAGACCAAAGAACGCGTTTTGGAAAGACCATCGAAGATATGCACAGGCGAGGGTAATTATCCGTTTATAACGCGGTACATGCAACGGGGGGTGGGGAGTGGAGAAAAAGGTGCTTCGACTGGGAGTAATGGGGTGCGCCGATATTGCCGTATCGAGGGTCATCCCCGGTTTGAACGGATCCGACAGTACGGATGTTTGCGCCCTGGCTTCACGGGATGGGAAAAAGGCACTGACGTGGGCGAAGAAGCTCGGGATCCGGCACCATTTCTCTTCATACGATGAAATGCTCGAAAACGACGGGATCGATGCGGTGTACATTCCTCTTCCCAACAGCCTCCATTCGAAATGGACGCTCCGTGCACTCGAAAAGGGAAAGCACGTGCTGTGTGAAAAGCCCCTGGCCCTTTCGAACGGGGAAGTGCGGAGAATGATAAGGGTCGCACGTGAGCGGAATCTCGTTCTCCAGGAGGGGTTCATGTACCGTTTCCATCCGAGGAACAGGGCCGTGCTCGAGATGGTCAGGAGGGGCGATATCGGAGAGCTGCGCTCCATGGAATCCTCTTTCAGTTACGTGCTCGACGGTACCGAGAGCTATCTCATGAACCGGGAGCTCGGCGGAGGCGCTCTCTACGACGTGGGCTGCTACTGCGTTCATGTAAGCAGGATGGTGATGGGATGCGAGCCCGTGGAGGTCTTCGGGTCCTCGGTTTTAACGAAAACGAACGTGGATATGAGCTTTACGGGCGTCATGCGATATCCGGGCAATATCGTCTCATGTTTCCACGTGAGCATGGATGAAGAACCCCGCTTCACCTACCGGGTCGTCGGGAGGGACGGCCTGATAGAGGTCCCCTGGGCATTTGTATCGTTCGGAAAGGAAACCCACGTCATCGTTCAGAAGAACGAAAAGCAGGAGAAGGTTTCGTTCGAGGGGGTAAACGAGTATAACCTCCAGTTCGAACATTTCGCCGACTGTGCTCTCAGGAATGCGGAGCCGCTCTTTGCCATCGAGGATTCCCTGAAGAACGCGTACGTGCTTGAGGCGCTCCTGAAATCCGCGGATGAGGGCAAGCCGCTCCGGGTATAGCCCACCGCTTTACTGAAAAAAGGCCGCCCTGATAGGCGGCCTTTTTATGCGTTCTATTCGGAATCCGGGAGCTTCCCCGTTTAAACCTCCACGCTGTCGAGCTGGAGGTGGAACTCGTCGCGCAGATCCTTGAACCCTGCCAGGGTCTTTTCGATATGTTCGTTGGTGTGGCCCGCGGTCGGTATCATGCGGAGCAGGATAATGCCCTTGGGGACCACGGGGTACATGACACCCGATACGAATATTCCCTTTTTCTCGCGAAGGTAAACGATGATCTTCATCGCGATTTCGGTCTCGGCGGGTATGTAAACGGGCGTGACCGGGGATTGCGTGTCTCCGAGCGTAAAACCGAGTTCCTTCAGGCCGGACTGGAGCAGGCGCGTTACTTCCCAGACCCGCTCCCTGTGCTCGGGCTCTTTTTCCAGCTTATCGAAGGTGGCGTTTATCGTATCCACGTATATCATGGGCAGGCTCTTGGCGAAGATCTGTGTACGCGCGTTGTACCTGATGTACCTGATGACGTCCTGGTCCCCGGCCGTAAAGCCTCCGATGGCGGCGAACGATTTGGCGAATGTGCTGAAATAGAGGTCTACCTGGTCCATCACTCCGAAGTGTTCGGCAGTCCCCCTTCCGGTCGGACCCATGACCCCGCAGCCGTGGGCGTCGTCCACAAAGAGACGGGCGTCGTACTGTTTCTTCAGCTCGCAGATTTTATCCAGCTTTGAGAGGTCACCACGCATGCCGAAGACACCTTCAGTGACGATGAGTATGCCTCCCTTCCTGTCCTCATTCGCCTTTTGGAGCTGTTTTTCCAGATCGTTCATGTCGTTGTGCTTGTAGAAGCGGTGCTTGCAGCCTGCAAGGAAGGTACCGTCTATCATGCAGGCGTGTGAAAGCTTGTCGATGATGATGGTATCGCTTCTGTGCGCGATTGCGGAGAGGGTGCCGAGAACGCCGAGATAGCCGTAGTTGAAGAGTATGGCCGCTTCCTTTTTCTCGAATTCCGCGAGCCGTCTCTCGAGTGCTTCGTGTTCGAGCGTGTTGCCCGTCAGCATACGGGATCCCATGGGGGCGGATGCCGAGTACCTGGCCGCGGATTCAACCGACACCTTCTTGATGTCCTCGTCGAACGCGAGTCCGAGGTAGTTGTTGATAGACCAAATGATGACCTTATGTCCGGCGAACTCCATCTCCGGACCCGGTATTGCTGAGAGAACGGGACGTGAGAAATACTTGTCCTTCATCATTCTCAGTATTCCGAGATAACCGCCGTCCTTATAACATTTGTCAAAAATATCCATTATTCGTTCCTCTCGTGAAAGATGACAAGACAAGGTAATCCGTGTATTCAAGTGCTGTCAAGAAAAAACCTGAAGCAAAGCTGAAGCGATAACGATGCCAACAATGCCTTGACATTCGGATGCCGGCTGTTATCCTACCTATGGTGAGCTTCGAGTTTTTCATTTTTTTACCATGTAAATGTTATCATAAATGGAATTTATTTCAAAATTTAGTGCATTCACTATTGAGGTTCACCTGCTCAACCGTATCTTGTGTATGTGAAAGCTCCAAATTATCTAAATTTATTGAAACTCGAAATTCAATCTACCTATCATGAAAATAGCGGTTGTGGGATGCGGCGGTATTGGCGGCGTCATCGCGGGGGTGCTCGCGGACGGCGGGCGGACGGTTCACTGTATAGATTCCGTGGGTGAAGCGGTCAGGGTCATGAACGAACGGGGCCTGCATATCAGCGGCAGGAAGGGCGACTTCACCGTGCCCGTACGAGCGTACACCGATATGGCTTCAAGCCCCGGTCCCTTCGACCTCATCGTCCTGGCGGTCAAGAGCGCGGCCCTGAGGGCGGTGTTCGAGGAGGCGTCCCGTCATCTGAGCGGGAGGGGATTCATACTCACCATTCAGAACGGGATCGAGATACTTCGGATTACGGCCGAGTATCCCGATATTCCGGTCATCATGGGCGCAGTAGGGTACAACTCGGTCATGACCGGGTTCGGAGAGTGCACTGTTACGGCTGAAGGGGGGATCACGGCGGGCGTTTTGAACGGGTGCTCGAACGAGGACCTGCGGCTCCTGAAAGAGCTGTTCGATCCCCGTATCATCATTACGACTACCGAAAATCCGGAGGGCGTGCTCTGGTCGAAGCTCATAATCGTATGTGGTGTGACCGGACTGGGTGGGGTCGCGGGTCTCAGAATCGGTAAGCTCCTGAAGCACGGTACGGCACGGAAGCTTTTCTACGAAGTGGTTACCGAAGGATCGCTACTCGCACGCCGGCTCGGAATCAAGATCGAGAAACTGGGCGGCGCCATCAATCCGGAAAAGTTCGGAACCCATGACCGGGGATACCCGCTCTTCATCCGGTACCTGCTTTTGAAGATCGTGGGCATGAAGTTCAAAAACCTCAAATCGAACATACACCACTCCCTTGACAGAGGTGAAAAGACGGAAGTCGGGTTCATCAATGGTGCCGTTGTGCGCGCCGGCCGTGAAGTGAACTTTCCCACGCCCTTCAATCAGGCGATCGTGGATATTGTCGGCGAGATAGAGGAGGGGAAACGGACCATGTCCGCGGACAACCTCAAGGTTATTCTCGAACGTACGGGAGAGGAATAACCCATCATGGAATGGCGGCTCGTCATCGATTTCACCATTGTCTGCGTCTCGCTCATCATTGCGTCCGTGCTCCGTTCACGGCTGCGCTTTCTCCAGCGCTTTCTCGTTCCGAACGCGATTACCGCCGGATTTGTCGGGCTCGGACTCATGTACCTTATAGAAGCGCTGTTCCCCGAGATGCTGCCCTCCCGGGAAATCCTGGGAAACATCGTCTATCACCTCCTCGCCGTGACCTTTATATCCATAGCCCTGAAAAAGCGCGAGCGGTACGTGGACAGGAACTCGATCGCGACCGCTTTTCATCTGACGCTCGGGTATGCGATTGAGGGATTCATAGGTTATACGATCACGCTCCTCTTCCTGTTCACGATCATGCCCGACCTGTTTCCGACTTTCGGCATGCTCTTCGAGATAGGTTTCGGCCAGTCATCGGGCCAGGCGTACGCCCTCGGAAAACAGTGGGAGGGGCTCGGGTTCGAAAACGGCGGTACGGTCGGACTGACCTTCGGGGCCCTCGGGTTTCTCTGGTCCTGCTTCGTCGGCATCCCCTTTCTCAACTGGGGAATAAGGCGCGGCTACGTAAAAAACGTGAGCCCCTCCGCGTTTTCCAACAGGGGTTTCTATACGCGGAAACAGGACATGCCGGCTGCGGGGAGAAAAACCACGCATCCCGACGTCATATCCTCGGGCGGTTTCCACCTCGCGTTTATCGGTGCCGTTTATCTGGTCGACTACTTCATGATCAAGTGCATCGTCATGCTCCTTACACGGCTGGGCGGCGATTTCGCCCTTCAGTTCGGTAATATACTCTGGGCCTATCACGCCTTTTTCGCGACCCTGCTCGCCCTCCTCATCGGGAAGATGCTGGACCGGCTCAGGCTCCGCCATATACTCGACGATGGAATGCTCACCGGCATTTCAGCTACGAGCGTGGATTTTCTCGTGACGGCGGCGATCATGGCGATCGAGCTCGTGGTGGTTGTCCGCTATCTGCTTCCCATAGCCGTCATCTGCGTGGTGGGAGGAACGGCCGTCATGGTCGTGATCGTCAAGCTCGCAAAGAGGAGTTTTAACGATCACCTGTTCGAACGCGTCATATCGATTTTCGGTCTCCTTACCGGCACGGTGAGCACGGGGCTCGCCCTGCTCAGGGTGGTGGACCCGGAATACAAGACGCCGGCTGCCTCGGACCTCGTACTCGGCTCCGGATTCTCGCTCTTTTTCGGATTTCCCCTGCTCTTCTTCATCAATTTGCCGGCGCTGAACCGGTCCGTCAGGATATACCTCCTCACCGATGCGGGAATATTCGGCTTCATCGTGCTGCTGGTCGGGGTTATGGCGATTCTCGGGCTGCTGTCCCGCCGCGGACGGGACGGGTGGTCCTGATCCGGGGGCTTGTGCTCTATTGATTATTGACCTTGTTATGCGTGCCGGGTATTGTGTTAGTGCCGCAGGGCAGAACCGGACGCAACAGGGATTTCGACTTTTTTAAACGATAAGGGTAATGAAAAAATATTTAATTTCCCTCATTTTCTGCATCTCCGCCGTTATTTTCCCCCTGCGCTCCTATGCGGATGTGAAAAAGGTCTATGTTATTCCCATTCGCGGTGAAATCGACCGCTCTCTCGTCGTATTTGTCAGGAGATCCATCGACCGCGCTGTTCAGGAAGGGGCGGACGCCGTAGTCTTCGATATCAATACCTTCGGCGGGAGGGTGGATTCCGCGCTTCAGATCACGACGCTTATCGGTTCCGCGGGAGAAAAGAAAACGGTCGCGTTCGTTACCACGGGACCGGAGAGCACGGGAGTGAGCTGGTCCGCGGGCGCTCTCATATCCTTTTCGGCGGACCGGATATTCATGGCCCCGGGTACGTCCATGGGCGCGGCCGCGCCGGTCGCGATGGGGGCCGAGGGCATGGAAGCCGCGTCGGAGAAAGTGGTGAGCGCGGTCAGGGCCCAGATCGCCGCGCTCGCGGAGAAGAACGGATATAACGTGTCAATCGCGCGTGCCATGGTGGATGCAGATATCGAGCTCAGGGAGGTTTTTATTAACGGCGAGCTCAGCGTGGCGGACAGAAACGAGATCGAGGATCTGAAGAGGCGTTCCGCCCAGGAAAACCTGGTTGTGGAAGAGGGAAGGGTCATTTCCCCGGAGGGAAAGCTCCTCACCCTCACGGCCGGAGAAATGGAGCGCTACGGTGTTTCTTCCGGGACGTTCCGGGATACTGACGATGTCCTGGAAGCGTTAGGACTCGGGGATGCGGAAGTCGTATCGCTCGACCGGTCCGGGGCGGACAGGGCCGTGGGATTTCTCACCGGGTCCGCGATTACGAGCCTGCTTATCATCATCGGGCTCGTGGCCCTCTTCATCGAAATTACCTCTCCGGGATTCGGGATACCGGGCACCGTCGCGATAGCCTGTTTCGCGGTCGTATTCGCGAGCTACGCCCTGCTCGGAACGGTCGGGTCCGTGGAGCTGATACTCTTCGTTATCGGGCTCGTGCTTCTCATCCTCGAGATCTTCGTCATACCCGGGTTCGGCGTCGCCGGAATACTCGGCATCGCGCTCATTATAGGATCGCTCGTTCTCTCCATGCAGGAATTCGTGCTGCCCGATTTCGAGTGGCAGAAAGACGTGCTGAGACGCAACCTGCTCGTGGTCCTCCTGAGCACGGTCTCGTCGTTCGCCATATTCGCCGTGCTTGCATATTCCCTTCCTCAGATCAAACTCTTCAGCAGGCTGACCCTGCAGGAAGCGCAGACCGCGGAAAAGGGATTCACCGTTCAGGCCGAGGAGGAGGCCCGGCGGCTGGCGGGCAGGAAAGGAAAAGTTCTCACGACCCTCAGGCCGGTCGGGAGGGCGGAAATCGACGGCGAGATCGTATACGTGGAAACCGAGGGGGAATTCGTGGAACCGGGCGAGGAAATCGAGGTTATCGAGGTGAGCGGGAACCGGGTTCTCGTGAGAAGGGTGAAGACATGATGAATCGTGCGGGGAGGAGCATGTCATGACCGTATGGGTACCGCTGCTTCTCTTTATCGTGGGCTTTATCGCGCTGTTTCTCGAGCTCTTCGTGCCCGCGGCCGGAATGATCGGGGGGGCGGGCATCGTATGCATGATCGTGAGCACGGTTCTCGGATACCGGGGATTCGGCACCACCACGGGGTCCCTGCTTCTCACCGGAACGCTCATCGGAACCCCCGCCATGATACTGATCGGCCTGAAGGTCTTTCCAAAGACGTTCGTGGGGAAAAAACTCATACTCAGTCTCTCCCAGGACCGTGAGGGCGGGTACACCGCATATAATCCTCCGCTGTACGAGAACCTCACGGGCAGGGAGGGGACCGCGGCAACGATGCTGAGGCCCTCGGGTATGGTCATGATCGACGATAAAAAGTACAGCGTCGTTACCGCGGGCGAGCTCATAGAGAAGGGAACGAGGATACGGGTCGTCAGGGTCGAGGGCAACAGGGTCGTTGTCCGCAGGGCCGAATCAAAAGGGAGTATTCCGGGTAACAAATAGCCGTTATTTTATAGGTGAAGATCGACTCCGGTCCTGAGGAGGTCCGTTCACGCGGTTCTCAGATCCGGCGATCTCCCGGTCCATAACCGAGTCGTGAAGGGGAAAAACAATGTTCTATATTCTCTACATATTCATTGGAATCGTTGCGCTGGTATTCATCATTCTTTTCATCAAGTTTTTCGGCCTCTGGTTCAGGGCGCTTCTTTCCGGTGCCCCGGTCGGTGTGGCCAAGCTCATCGGAATGTGGCTCAGGAAAGTCAATCCCGCCACCATCGTCGACAGCAGGATCATGCTGTCAAAGGCGGGCATCCCGATCGATACCGACCTGCTCGAAACGCACTTCCTCGCGCGCGGGAACGTTCTCAGGGTGAGCATGTCGCTCGTGGCCGCGAACAAGGCAAATATTCCGCTTACCTTCCAGAAGGCGGCCGCCATAGACCTTGCCGGAAGGGACGTGCTCGATGCGGTCAAGACATCGGTCAATCCCAAGGTGATCGACTGTCCGAATCCCGAGAAGGGGAGGCAGACCATAGACGCGGTTGCAAAGGACGGCATACAGCTCAAGGCCAAGGCCCGGGTGACGGTCAGGGCGAACATCGAGCGGCTCGTGGGAGGAGCCACCGAGGAGACGATCATCGCCCGCGTCGGCGAGGGAATCGTCACCACGATCGGTTCCGCCGAGACCTACAAGGACGTACTCGAGAATCCGGACAACATCTCCAAACGCGTTTTGGAGAAGGGACTCGACGCGGGCACGGCATTCGAGATACTCTCCATAGACATCGCGGACGTGGACGTGGGCGAGAACGTGGGCGCGAAGCTCCAGGCCGACCAGGCAGAAGCGGACAAGCGAAGGTTCCAGGCAGAGGCGGAGAAGCGGCGTGCCGCAGCAAAGGCGCGCGAACAGGAAATGGTCGCGCTCGTTCAGGAAAACCGTGCCAAGGTCGTACTCGCCGAGGCCGAGGTGCCCAGGGCCATGGCCGAGGCGTTCCGCAAGGGGAATCTCGGCATCATGGACTACTACCGGATGCGAAACATACAGGCCGATACCGATATGCGTAAAAACATCGGCGGGGAGCAGACTCCCGAGGAATAGGCAGGTACACTTTTCGTTATAAAGGTCCGATCAAATGGAGCTCTTTTTTCTGCTCATATTTTTTATTGTCGTTATGCTCAACGTGGTGCTCGGTCTCACCGCAAGCAGGCGGAAGAGGAAGAGGGCCCTCTCAATGGAGGCATCCGCAGGGGAGGAAGCACAGGGGGCTGAAGAAGGAGGAGCCATCCTTGAGTCCATCCTCGCGGAACAGAACGCGGACAGCCTCGTTTTTTCCCCCCATACCGTCATGGAGGAAGCGGATAACTTACCGCGGACGGAAGAAGTACGGGAGGAGACGGGAGAGACGCCGGAACCGCCCCGCATTCAGGGTGCCGATGGTTCTATACCGGAGAAAGCGGGCGTATCGGAGCGAATACGTTTTCATGCCGTAAAGCGGGTCCATAGTGAAAAAGCGCCCGCGGTCACCCCTCTGAGGGACAGGCCACGGGAACTGGGGACCCTGGGAGGCCCGTCACGCACCTCTGAACGGCGCGCCGTTTCAGTCATGAAGCGGATCGAGGCGCTCCCGCCCCTTCAGAGGGCGATCGTTCTTTCGGAGGTGCTTGGAAAACCCAGGGGTCTGTCCGGAGAATGACGATGGCCCGCAATGAAAAACCGCTCGTTCTGGTGGTTGACGATACAGAGGCGAACATCGATATCATCGTGAACGCGTTCGACGACGAGTACGAGCTGAGCGTTGCCATGGACGGACCATCAGCACTCCGGGCGGTTTCCGAATACCCACCCGACATTATACTCCTGGATATCATGATGCCCGGCATGGACGGGTACGAGGTGTGCCGCACTCTGAAGGGAAACCAAGATACGCGGGAGATACCCGTCATTTTCCTTACCGCGAAGACCCGGCCAGAGGATATCGTGAAGGGATTCGAGGAAGGGGCCGCCGATTATGTTACCAAGCCTTTCAATATACCCGAGCTGCAGGCCCGTGTTCACGCGCATCTCGAGCTGAAAAAGAGCAGGGACCTCGTCGTACGCCGGACCGCGGAGCAGAGGGAGCTCCTGCACATACTGTGCCATGACTTGGCAAATCCCTTTACCGCGATCCTGGGCGTACTCGAAGTCCTTGGTAAAGAAAAAGGTGTCGATAAGTACGTGCCCATTCTTAACGGTGCCGCCCGGAACGGGGTCGAGCTGATCGAGCTCGTCCGTACCCTGCGGGCCGCTGAGGAGAAACCCCTGCGCCTGGAATCGGTCGATCTTTCCGATGCGCTGAAATCGTCTCTCTCACTTCTGGATTCGCAATTCAGTGCCAAGCGTCTGACGGTTGATAGTGACCTCGAACCCGGCTTGACAGTCAGGGCGGAACGCGTATCCCTCGTCAACTCCGTGCTGAACAATATCATGACGAACGCGGCCAAGTTTTCCTTTCCAGGGACTTCCATACGTATACGTTCCTTCAGACTGAAAAACCGGGTCGTTCTCTCGATTAAGGATTTTGGTATCGGTATGAACCCCGATCTGCTGGCCGAAATATTCGACATCGGTAAAATGACCACAAGGCCGGGCACTGAAGGGGAGAGGGGAACCGGATTCGGAATGCCGCTCGTCAAGAAGTTCGTCGAAACCTACGGCGGCACCGTGGAGGTCAAGTCGTGTGTAAAGAGGGAAGAGGGCGGGGAACGCGGCACCGAGATCCTGCTCTCCCTGCTTCCCGCTTGAACCGTGCGTATAAGCGAAGCGGGTCTATGGGCAAAACCGGTAATACCTCCGAGGGGAAGTCTATCGTGAACTCAAACCGATCGGGTAAGGATCGCCTTTTCCTCGTCGAAGTCCGCGTTGGTGAGAGCGATTTCTTTGAACCTGGACTCCACCTTCAGGAATGCGTCGACTATGTTGGGGTCGAACTGTGTTCCCTTTCCCTCCTCGATGATTTGAACGGCCTTTGTGTGGGGCATGGGCGGTTTGTAGACTCTCTTGCTCACCAGCGCATCGTACACATCGGCAAGAGCCATGAGCCTGCCCGATACGGGTATTTTATCTCCCTTGACTCCTTCGGGGTACCCCGATCCATCCCATTTCTCGTGATGGGTATAGGCAATCTCGCGGGCTAATTGTAAAAATGAGCTGCTTCCAAGCGATTCTTCAGCCTTCAGGAGCGCATCCCTGCCGTAGGTCGTGTGTTTCTTCATCTCGTCGAACTCCTCCGGTGTCAGCTTTCCCGGCTTGAGCAGAATGTTGTCCCGTACTCCCACTTTACCGATGTCGTGGAGCGGTGCGGACTTGAAGAGGAGGTCTATAGTGCGGTCTTTTTCAAAAAAACTCCAGAACGTGGAATGGTTCTTGAGGTGTTCCGCGAGAAGTCCGATGTAGTGCTGTGTTCGCCTGATGTGTCCGCCCGTTTCATTGTCGCGGGTCTCGGCGAGCGAGGCGAGGCTTAGTATGGTGACGTCCTGGGTGGCGGACAACTCGCGCGTTCTTTCCTGTACCTTTCGCTCGAGTATCTCGTTCTGTTTGGCCAGGAATTCCTTCGCCGTTTTCAGGGTGAGGTGTGTATTGACCCGTGCCTTTACCTCGAGTATTTCGAACGGCTTTGTGATATAGTCGACGGCCCCGAGTTCGAATCCCTTCGTCTTGTTTTCCAGATCCGTCATGGCGGTGAGGAATATTACGGGGATATCGAACGTTTTAGTATCGCTCTTCAACCGGTTGCACACCTCGTAGCCGTCCATTTCGGGCATCACGATGTCGAGCAGGATGAGGTCCGGAGGGTTCATGCCCACGCTCTCCAGCGCTCCTTTTCCGTCAATGGCGACGCTTACATCGTAGTCTGTATCGAGCGCTTCCACAAGGATGTCTACATTCGCTTCCGTATCGTCAACCACGAGAATCGCGGGCCGTTCTTCTTCGTTCATAACTGCCTCCCGAATGGTCTTTTAAGGGTTTTCAGTTCCGCATGGATTCCGCAAGCACAGTGTTTCAAAAATGTATGACCGTTTTACGATAAATGAGCCTTCAGTTCCATTAACAGGGCCCGGGCTTCCGTGAACTTGTAGTGTTTTATCAGGGACTCCATTTCCCCGACGAGCCGCTCCGAATCCTCTTTCCACCGGTATTCGGCGATTTTTTCCATAACGGGAAGGCACTTCTTCGGCTGCCTCTTCTGAATAGAGGGCTCGAGCTCGTTCAGGAGGGAGAGCAGCAGGGAGGGCGTTCCCGTCTTCAGTTCTTCATCTGTTTTCGGTTCTATCATTTCTTCCTCCTTCAGTGCATCCATTGCCGCGAATACGGACCGCAGCTCCCGTGAAAAATGATTGTTAAGCTCTTCCAGATCCTCGCTTTTTTCCTTGATCGCGTTGTCGAAACCGGTTGCGGCCTTGTGAAGCCCGTCCGCTCCGATATTGCCGGCAACCCCCTTGACGGTGTGGGAAAGCCTGTGCGCGGCTTGAAAGTCGCTCTTCCCGAGCGCATCTCGTATCTTTTCATCGATCCCGAAAAAATCCCTTTTAAACTTGATGAGAAGCTCTCTGTACAGTTTTGCGTTTCCACCCACGCGCCTGAGCCCGGTATCGGTGTCGATTCCCGGCAGGGGAGGGAATGGCAAATACTCATCTGGTCCGCGCGGAGTTTTCTTATCCGAAACATCCGCTCCGCCCCCGTTTATTTTCGGGATCCACTTCAAGAGCGTCCTGTACAGCTCATCGGGGTCGATGGGTTTGGTCACGTGGTCGTTCATGCCCGCCTCAATGGACTTCTCCCGGTCGCCCGCCATTGCGTGGGCGGTCATGGCGATGATGGGAAGTTTTTCGATATTCGCCCTGCCGTTCGAACGGATTCTCCGAGTCGCCTCAAGCCCGTCCAGCTCGGGCATCTGTATATCCATTAAAACCGCATCGTACGTATGGGCCACGGCTTCACCGACCGCCTCGAGACCGTTCGATACGATGGTGACCCTCAAACCGACGCTTTCCAGCAACTCCCGCGCAACCTGCTGGTTGATCTCGTTGTCCTCGGCAAGGAGAATATGCGCTCCCCTTATTTTCTTTATACCCTCGATCGCCTTCGACCCCTCGCGTTCGCTTGAGACCTTGGGGACATCTTTACCGAACACCTCCATGATGGTGTTGAAGAGAACGGACTGGCTCACGGGTTTTATGAGAAAACCGTCGATCCCGGCGTTTTCCGCCTGCTTCATGACCTCCTCCCGTCCGTACGCGGTGACCATGATGACGGTCGGTATACGGGAGAGGTTTTTATCTTTTTTTATCCGTTTCGAGGTCTCTATACCGTTCATCCCCGGCATCTTCCAGTCCATGAGCACGAGCTCGAAGGGCTCGTCGGCGGATGCCGTTTCGAGCTTGTCGATGGCTTCGGAACCGGATTCGGCGGTATCAACGGAAAACCCGAAGGCCGCGAGCGCTCCCTCGAGTATCTCGAGAGAGGTCCTGTTATCATCCACCACGAGGACCTTCATTCCCTTGAAATCGTCCGAAATCAGGGGCCTTTTTTTCTGCAGCTCCCTATGCAGGCCGAATACGGCGGTAAAACGGAACGTGCTCCCCTTTCCCGGTTCGCTCTTCACGTCTATAGTGCCGCCCATCATTTGGACAAGGCGTCGTGAAATGGTGAGCCCGAGCCCCGTGCCGCCGTACTTGCGTGTGGTGGATCCGTCCGCCTGTCTAAAGGGCCTGAAGAGCTTCGATATCTGCTCCGGGGTCAGCCCGATACCCGTGTCACGTACCGAGAACATAAGCTCGGTCCTGTCACCCTCCACCTGCACGCACTCCGTTGAGATGACGATTTCACCTTTTTCCGTGAACTTGATAGCGTTACTCACGAGGTTGATCAGTATCTGGTTCAGACGCAGGGGGTCCCCCACAAGGGAGGTCGGAACCTCCGGTCTTGTCTCGAAAAGTATTTCAAGGTCTTTCTCCTGTGCCCTGACGGTCACGAGATCCGACAGGCTGTCCAGCACTTCGTCCAGGTGGAAGGGGGTTTCCTCTATCTCGAGCTTGCCCGCCTCGATCTTCGAGAAATCCAGAATATCGTTGATAATCCTCAGAAGCGCATGGGCCGATATATCGATCTTTTTCAGGTAGTCGCGCTGCTTCGGCGACAGGTCGGTCTGCAGGGCGAGGTGGCTCATACCCATGATGGCGTTCATGGGCGTTCGAATTTCATGACTCATGTTCGCGAGGAAATCGCTCTTCGCCCGGTTCGCGGATTCCGCAGAGCTTTTCGCCTTTGCGAGCTCTATCGAGTCACGGGAGTTCACGATTGCCTCTCCGAGGGTTTGTCCGAATGTCCTGAGTATTGATTTTTCCGTGTTCGTCCAGTTGCGGGTCGACCTGCAGTTGTCGAGCCCGGCGAAACCCCAGAACTCCTCGCGAACGAATATGGGGATGATGATGAGCGACTGAATATCCCGGGCATCCAACAGCTCACGCTCCCGCCCGGAGAAGTCCGACCGGTTCACGTTTATGACCTTTCTATTTGAGAGAATTTCATACCCCCCCGGGAATTGATTTTCGTACGAGATGTTCTTCAGCTCCGGATTGTCGACCGTCGTTTTTCCGTCAGCACTCCATTCGAATATCTGGCTCATAAGACCTTCGCCCTGTGCCGGCTGGGTGTTCTTGTATATATAGCACCGGTCGACCCCCGCTTTATTTCCCAGAATGTGCAGTGATTGCTGCATGGCGTTGCCCACATTCGGATTCATAATGAGCTCGCTCACCGCCTCGGAAACACCTTCGAGCAGACGGTCACGTCTGAGGAGCTCGTCTTCGGCCTGTTTTCTTTTCGTAAAATCGCGCGCGCTCGTACGAAAACCGATAAACTCCCCGCCGTTGTCGTAGACCGGGTTCCAGGAAACGGATATATGGATTGTGCTTCCACTCTTATGCCTGATTTTGACTAATACGCCGCTTCCCGGCTCTCCTGCCATGGCCTTTTTCATGATATCCATTGCCGCCGGCCTGTCGTCTTCATCCACGATGGGCAGGGGATAGTCTTCCATGTTCATGCAATCATCCACCGTATAGCCGGTAACCCGTTCGACAGCGGGATTGACCCAGAGCAGTGTGCCTTTGTCGTCAAGCCAGCTTTCCCAGCCGTAGGTGTAGTCCGCGATGATCTTGAACTTCACCTCAGTATCGATCAGCTCTCGCATCTGCTCCTGGACGAGCTCCTCGAGATGATCGCGGTGTTTTATAAGCTCGGCGTCAGTTTCCTTCAATGTTTTTTCGGAACGCTGTATCGACTCGATCATGGAGTTGAAGGAGGAGGTGAGGCGGCCGATCTCGTCCTCGGATCGAACCGGTATACGGTGGTCCAGGTTCCCGGTCTTATGTATGTGAGCGGCGCCCTGCTCGAGTATATGGATGGGTCTTATCACGAAACGCCTGATACCCACGATGGTGAGAAAGCTCAGAAGCGCGAGTGCTCCGAAAAGGATCAGGAGTATCCTGTCCGCGAAACCCCGCACCATGGATTCGATGCTTTCATGTGGGATGAGGTATACGAGTTTCCAGCCGAGCTTCGGGGAGGTATAGTAGAAAACGTATAACTTCTGGACTCCAAGCTCGATCGTTGTGAATCCTTCATCCTGTTTAAAGAGCCCGTCGATGTTTACAGCGCCAATTTCCCTGATGTGCTTGAATCGCCACTCCTCCTTTCGACTCGCGAGCACGATGCCGTTTTCGTCTATGGCCATCAACCAGCCTTCGTGCCCGGTTTGAATGGTGTTGAGGTATGCGGTCAGTTCATTGAGATTGATCGAAATACCCATCACGCCGTAGAGCTCCCCTTCATCGACGAGGGCCTTGACGAAATCGACCGTAACGTCGTCGGTCGTCACGGATCTGAAGGGTGGGGTTCTCGTAATCGAACCGGCGTTCTCCTTCCCAGTCAGGTACCATGGTCTCTGTCGCGGGTCGTACTGAGTCGGGCGCGCGCGCTTGTGGGAGCGGACGAAGGTTCCGTTTTCACGTCCCATATACACCGAGTGAATATGGGGGTGGGTCGTACGGTACCGGCTGAAGATGTCTATGATCCTCTGTTCCGTCTCTCCGATGTTGTACTCGAAAGTCTCCTCGTCGGCATCAAGAAAGGAGGTGAATCCGTTGTCGTCCCTTGTGCGAACCACGGGATCCGAGGAGATATTCTCAAGATCTTCACGGAAACCCCTGAAGAAGCATGTGAGCGTGTAGTCGATGTGGCGGAGCTGGTTCTGATAATCTTCGTTTATGGTGTTGAAAAGCTGTTTTCGAAGGCTGACGAGTAAAATACTCCCGATGATAACGAGTATGCCGCCGCTTACGAGTGAAAAGAGAATCAGTATCTTCCGGTTGAGCTTCAATCGTGCGAACATGGAGACCACGCTCCTGTCGGTGCACGGTTATTAAACCGCAAAGTCGTGGAAGTAAAGAGAATCCGGGGGTGAGGGAAGGATACCCGTTTTAACTCTTTTAATATAATTCCTCTCTCTATTATGATCGAATTTGCGGATTAATACAACTATTTCCGGGGAATTATTTTCTTTACAGGGTCGACCTGGTATTATGGATTTATACTATGACGGGGATACCGGTCTATCTGCCCCCGGTATACTCGGTGAGATAAATCTCGATATCGATGGACGAGCGCTTGTTGATCTGCGCCAGGGCGTACATCTTGAGGGGAAGGTGCGTCGGGTCGTCCGCTATATAAAACTCGATGCCGGCGTCGGGGCTCTGTGAATACCGCGTCACGTCGAATTCTTTTTTTCTGTAGAGCTTCCTCGTTTTCATGGTGTCCGAGCCCGTATTCTCGAAGGTGACCGTGGTGATCCTGCTGGATTCGAGGAAGTCGAAGGTGAGGCTGTCGCCCTGTTTTTTGTAGAGCGCCGCGCTTCTCCTGAAATGGTATACCATTGATATAAAATCGTATATGTCGTTCTCACCCTTGACACTTTTCGAGGTTTGCTTGGTTACGTTTCTTATCGTGACGGTCCTGGTCTCCTGGTCGATATCCGAAACGATGAATCCGGTTCTCCTGCCCTCCACCTGGTCCTTTTCAACCCTGACGGGACGGAGCGTCCTGCTGTCGAGGTATATCACCCACTTGTCGTCCAGCCGGTAGAAGATACTTATAAAGCCCGCGGATTTGGAATGACCCGTCAGCTTGTACACCTCGCGTCCGTCCAGCCTCTCTATCGAAGAGAGCTCTATCAGCTGATAGCCGACTTTCACATTGTTCGCGTATATGGAATAAACGAGCTTTTCTCCGACCGTGAAGCACAGCCCCGGAAACGGGGCGGCCAGAAGAAAGAAAACGAGCAGCAGAAGAGGGAGAGAACGATTCCTGTTCATGTGATATCCGCGGCTTTTTCTCGAAAGTATAGCGCAATTTCCCTCGGTCGTCGAGTTATTGGTGAGATTAAAGGAAAATGCCTCATGTCCGGCCGGATGGAGATTATGTGCTGTTTTCAAGCCGTACCCAGGCCCACGAAGAGCAGGCCGAGCACGGTTACCGCTATTCCCATCGCCTGCCTCCTGCTGATTTTTTCTCCCAGGAACCTGATGGCGAGGAGAACGACGAACGCCGGATAAACCGATGAAACGGTGACGATGAGGGAGGCTCCCCCGTAATCGAAAGCAAGAAGGAAGAGCATGCCTCCGAAAAGATGCAGAAGAATGCCGATGAACGTCGGACGGAAGCTCACCTTGAAGAATCGGGGCGTGCTCCGGTTTTTCGAATCGATGAGGAAATTAAGCCCCGATACGATAACGGACACGATGGAGAGAAAGAAAATGTGGGAATAGGAGCCGATATGGTTCACGGAGACCTTGGTGAGAAAGTCTCCTGTTCCGAGGAGTACGGCGCCCGCCATTCCCCACCAGATCCAGGAGAGGTCTTTCCCGTTTTCCCTTTCGACCCGCTCGGGCAGCGCTACGGTTACTCCGCCTGAGAGAATGAAAAGTATTCCGATGTACTGCAGTAAGGCCAGCCGCTCGTTTAAGAACACAAACGAAAGAACGATGGTCGCGACCGGATAACCCGCAATCACGGTTCCCGTCAGTGAGAGCCGGCCCTTTGAGATGGCATAGAAGAAGGTGTGATAGAAGCAGGATGATATGAATATGACGGAAAATATGGACGGGGAAGGCACATTAATGCTGAAACCGCTCAGCCAGAGAACGACGGGGGGCCACAGGATAAGTGCGAGCAGGTTGTTGACGATGTTGTTCCAGAGCGGGGGAATGTTGGCGAAGCCTCTCTTGACGAACACCTGCCCCACTGACCAGCAGACCGCCGTACCCAGGGCGAAGTAGAACCATGTCATGGGAGGAGTATACTACAAACGAAAGGGGTCGCCAAGGGAATGGGATGTTTTCTATTGCATTTATGGTTTGTTCCGGTTAGCTTATGGTATCACGTCCCATCGGGAGGGGCCGGATGTTTGGTGCGCTCGGCATGCAGGAGATACTTATTATCCTCGTCGTTGGAATCATCGTATTCGGCGCCTCGAAGATGCCGGGCATCGCACGATCACTCGGGTCCGGGATGAAGCAGTTTAAAAGGTTCAAGGACGGGATTAACGGGAAGTTCGATATCGATGATTGGGTTGATGATTCAAACCCCGGAGGCGACCGTACACGACCGCAGTACCATGATCCCGGTGCATACTACAATCCTTCAGGACCTGCCGGCGGAAACGGACCTGGCTATCCGGGACCGGGAGCCCCGCACGGGCCCTACGGTGCACAGGGTCCTTCCGCTCCCCGGAATCCCTATTCGCCGGATCACGGTGAATCCGGTGATGACGATCACGACGCCTAATGCGGCGCTTAATACGGCACGTAATGTGGCGCTTAATGCGGCAATCGGTATCATATATGTGGATTCCCTTTTTACCTCCATTTCATTATACCATTGAGGAGAGAGTCCAATGGCGGGTATAAATGCACGCGAAATAGGAATGCGGCTCATTTCGGCAATCGATGAAAACAAGGCATGGCTCAGCGAGATCGACGGCGCCATCGGCGACGGAGATCACGGTGTCAACATGGCCAAGGGTTTCGGTATGGCGAAGGGAAAACTGGAAGAAGTGCCCGATACCCTCTCCGATGTGCTTCGGGCAATCGGGATGACGCTCGTGTCGAATATCGGGGGCGCCATGGGTCCCATTTACGGCACCTTTTTCATGGGCATGGGAAAGAGCATCAGGGAAAAGGATACGCTGTCGGGCGAGGATATATGCGGGATGCTGAAAGAAGCCCTCGACGGCGTCAGGAAGAGGGGGAAGGCGGAAGTCGGCGACAAGACGCTCGTGGATACTCTTGATGCGGCGCTCCGGGAGTGTGAAAAGGCGGCCGGGGAGGGGAAGTCCCGGGATGAAGTCATTACCGCCATGATAGAGGGAGCGAAAAGGGGTATGGAGAGCACGAAGGACCTCGTGGCGAAAAAGGGCCGGTCGAGCAGGCTCGGCGAGCGTTCACGGGGGACCATCGATGCGGGGTCCGCGTCATGCTATATCATACTGAAAACACTGGGAGAATCCCTGAAAGAGAATGGTTAAGGAGGAATCCGAATGAAGAAATTTATCAATGATCCGAACGCCGTTGTCGAGGAGATGGTGGAGGGTTACGTCCAGGCGCATGGAGATACGGTGAAGGTGTTGACGGAGGCCCGTGTAGTTGCGCGTACGGATGCGCCTGTAAAGGGAAAAGTCGGAATCGTAACCGGGGGAGGTTCCGGGCACAAGCCGGCCTTTATCGGCTATATAGGAAAGGGCATGTGCGACGCTGTTGCAGTCGGGGAGATATTCACCTCCCCTCCGGCGGACGCCTTCTATCATGCGTTCAAAGCCGCGAACGGAGGAAAGGGAGTGGCATGCCTCTACGGCAACTACGCCGGTGATGTGATGAACGTGGATATGGCGGTGGAAATGGCGGACGGGGACGGAATATCCGTGAAACAGGTCATCGCAAACGATGATGTTCCCTCCTCGCCCAAGGGAAATGAGGACAACAGGAGGGGAGTCGCAGGCGAGATACTCATGTGGAAAATCGGAGGCGCCATGGCGGAAAAGGGTGGAAGCCTCGATGAGGTGATCGCCGCGTCGCAGAAGGCGATAGACAACACGAGGAGCATGGGAGTGGGGCTGTCTCCCTGCATTATACCAGCGGTGGGAAAACCCAACTTCACACTCGAGGAAAACGAGATGGAGGTCGGTATCGGTCATCACGGCGAACCGGGGATTGAGAAGACCGAAATAAAAACCGCAAACGAGATCGCAGAAATGACATTGGACATCGTACTGCCGGACCTTCCCTTCGAACAGGGGAACGAGGTATGCGTTCTCATGTCGGGGCTGGGTTCCACTCCCATCATGGAGCTCTACATTATATATAGAAGGATAGCGGAAATCCTGGCGGATAAAAAAATATCGGTCTACAAGACCTATATAGGAAATTACTTTACCTCGCTCGAAATGGCGGGAATGACCCTTACGATGATGAAACTCGACAAGCAGCTGAAGGAACTGCTCGATGTTCCGGCGGATGCCGTTCATTTCAAGCAGATGTAGGACCTGCCGGGACAGCGCTTTCACGTAGCCGTTCACCGGTATTCTACGATAACGAGAGGTACCTGCGGGCCCACACCGCGATGAGGTCGCCCGCATAGGAGGAATCGCGCTCGTTCAATAGAAGGTGGTCGGCTCCGTTGAGTGAAATGAAGCTCCTGGGGCCGCGCGCGAGCTCGAATATCCTGTACCCGTTCTTGATCCCGACCGTATCGTCTTCGGGAGCGTGCAGTACGAGAATCGGACTGTCCAGGCCGCCGATAATCTCTTGCATCCTCGTTTGCTCGAGATTTCTGATGAACTGCCTGGTGATTTTAAAGGACCTGGGTCCGATACGGACCGGCGCCTCTCCATCCCTTTCGGCCTCCACGGCAGCCTCCCCGAGAAGCCCGATAACGTGAGAAGTGTCGCAGGGAGCGTTTATCGTTACCACCGCGGCGGTGGACGATACGCTTCCGGCCGCCTGTAGCACGGCCGCCCCTCCAAGTGAGTGACCGATGAGCAATGCGGGGGAGCCGTAATTTTCTGTGAGGAAATCAGCCGCTGCTTGGAGGTCCTCAACATTCGTAGTGAAATTCGTGCTGGAGAAGTCCCCCTCGCTGTCTCCGAGGCCCGTGAAATCGAACCGCAGAACACCGATGCCGGATTCGGTCAGACGCTCATTGATGTTCCCGATGGACTTGAGGTTCTTTGTACACGTGAAGCAATGGGCAAAGAGGGCGAATTCGGACGCTTCGCCTCCATCGGGAAGGTCCAGGCGTGCTCCCAGGACGGCTCCGCCTTTGTTTCTGAAACTCAATCTTTCCGACTTCATAGAAGCTCCTTCCCGTGGTTACAGTACATTATAACTTCTCACAGGGGGCCGAAAAGGGTATATTACCTGCGTTTGATCCGATCCGCAAGGTCCCGGGGCGGGGGAAACCGTGCTGCTGAAAAAGCGTGTTGCCGTATCCTACCTCTACCTCTTCAAATGGACCTTCATCGCGTTACTTTCCGGCGCGGTGGGAGTCGGCGTTGTCCGTTCATTTTTCTTTTTACTTAACCGGACGCAACTTTTTCTCCTTTCAACGCACGTACCGCTTCCTGTTTATACGGTGCTCGGAGCGGTACTCGCGGGCGCGGTCATATACAAAATTCAGCCCGATGCCTCGGGTGAGGGGATGCCTTCCTATCTGCAGGGGATAAGAAGATACGGCGGCAACCTCGATCCTTCCGTGACGCTTTTCAAATACTTTGCCGCGCTTTCCACCCTGGCAACCTTCGGGAACGGAGGCATTGTCGGACCGCTGGGACGGGTTTCGTCGGGAGCCATGTCGTGGCTGGTGAAAAACCTCAGAAAGCTCGGTTTTGACGCCGATGACCTTCGTACCGCCTCGATATGCGGTATGGCGTCCGCGGTGGGGGCCATCTTCCATACCGTAATCGGCGGAGGTCTCTTTGCCGTGGAAATCATACAGAAGGACAGGATGAATTACCGTGATATTTTCCCCGCGATCCTCGCGAGCCTTGCGGCTGTCGTCATCTCGGGATTGTTCGGGTTCTCCTCGTTTTACGGTATAAACCCTCCCGGTGTTTTCCCGGAGCTGAGAACCACGGGTTGGATCCTGCTTCTGTCCGTGCTGCTCGGTATAGCGGGCGGTTTGTACACCAAATTCTACTCGCTCGTAGTCCGTATCATGAAGCGGGAAGAAGGTAAAGTCCTGCTCAAGGTCGTAGCGGGATCGGCTGTTGCATCCTCGGTTGCATGGCTGCTGAATCCCGGCCTTCTTGGAACCAGCAATTCGCTCATTTCCGGACTTATGCAGGGCAACCGGGAAATCCTGAGCGGTGCTCTTCTGTATCCGGTTCCGATCGGGTGGACGCTCATCATCATGCTTGTGCTCAAGGCGGTCTGCAACTGTATAACCGTGGGCTCGGGTATGAGCGCGGGCTTTACGGGTCCCGCGGCCCTGCTTGGAATGATGCTGGGCAGTGCCTATGCTTTTTTTCTCGGTTTCGAGCCGGGAAGCGGTGCATACTTCTCTTTTCTTGCCGCCGGATTCTCAGGTATGCTGGCGAGCAGTATGAACATACCGCTTGCATCGGCGGTCATGACCGTTGAAATCTTCGGTTTGAAATACAGTCTCGCCGCCTCGCTCGCCGCGATCATCGGTTTCCAGATCAACAGGCATCAGACGATCTACGACTTCGCGGTTACGGGAGCGGGTTCGGGTGAAACAGGATAACGGGTATCCGTGTTAATACTGATATATTCAAATGACCGATAGGGAGGTGCCTATGCCGGCGGTCGCGACACTCGAGGAGCTGAAAGCCGTTTACGCGGCGCTTAACAAAATCCGGGAGGAGTATCCAGAACCGTATGAAAAACTGTCCCGTTTTTTCGGCGACAACAGAAAGATCGGGTACAAGAACATCATCAAGATGATGATCGGAGAAGCGACACCCGAAAAGCTGAAGGGGCTTGGATAATCGATATGAAAAAATATCCGGGCCGGTCCCCATTTTACTGCAATAAAACAAGTCACTTTTCGTCCTGACTAGTATGAGCGCCCAGAAACAGCGAAGCATCGCGGATTTCTTCGGGGAAGAGCGGTCCAGGCTCGTCTCGTATGTCCGGAATCTGATACGGGATTCCGCTGCCCGGGACGGCGAGGATATCGTTCAGGACGTCATGCTCACCATATTCGACAGGGCCGATATCACGGCACCCATTGAGAACCTGGCCGCATACGTTTATCGCTCCCTTCGAAACAGGGTGGTGGACGCGTACAGAAGAAAACGCGCTACCGTTTCTCTCGATTCGGCCGGTCCGGAAGGTGATACCGCGTTCCTGGAAATGCTGGCCGACCTCCGATACGACGTTCATTCGGAGGTCGAAAAGCACATGCTTCGGGAGAAAATATTCGAGGCGGTGGACGGATTAAAGGACCAGCTCAGGGACGTTTTCACCGCGACCGAGTTCGAGGGACGGACATACCGTGAGCTTTCAGAGGAATGGTCGGTACCGGTCAGTACGCTTCTCTCCCGTAAATACCGGGCGGTAAGATTGATACGCGCGGCGCTCGAATATCTCAACGATTGAATGGAGGAGTAAAAAGATGTTCATGCACTCAAAGTGGTTTGGGAACAAAACGACTCCCCTGCACCGGGGCGCTCGTATCGCGGCAATGGTCCTGTTCGGTATCGCGGCTGCAGCGGTCTTCGGCCTCGTGTTCGGATATCTCGTCATGATCCTCTGGAACTGGCTCATGCCGCAGATATTCAACCTTCCGGTAATAACGTACTGGCAGGCATTCGGCATAGTGATACTCGCGAAGCTCATTTTCGGTGCTTTCGGCCATGGGAAGAACCGCGACGATCATCCCTTCAGAAACGAAAAACATGAATTTTCGCCTTTCGCCCGCAGGGAGAACATGAAGGATGCGTGGAAAAACCACCGTGACTTTCACGAGTTCTGGGAATCGGAGGGGGAGGCGGCGTTCGACGCATTCAAACGGCGCAGGAAAGAACCGGAAACAGCGGGAGATGAGTAGTAAATAAGGCCCCCGCCTTTCTGGGACGGGGGCCTTTCATTATACACTGCTTATTTTACCGGCCGTATAACGCGAAATTATACGGGGCCGATATATCCCCATACATGGGGCCCTCAGCAGGCGGGGATCAGAACATCTTCTTGAGTTTATCCTCGGCCTGTTTTTTCAGCTCCTCCTCCTGCCTCTGCTTCTCCGCTTCGAGGGCCTCCTCCTGCCGTCTTTTTTCCGCTTCCAGGGCTTCCTGCTGTTTTCTCAGCTCCTCCTCAGCCAGTTCCTTCGCCTTTTGCAGCTCGGCCTCGGCCTGTTCCTTGGCCTTTCTTAGTTCCTCCTCAACCAGTTCCTTCGCCTTTTGCAGCTCCTTTTCGATTTTTTTCTTTATTCTCTTCTCCTCTTTTTTAAGGAGCTTCTCGACTTCCTTTTTCTTTGCTTCGACTTCGTCCAGGTAACCCTGGACCATTTCCTCGTATTTCGCTATCTCCCGCTCGATCTCGGCCCTCTTCTCCTCGATAAGGTCCTCGAGCTCCTTCTTATACTTGTCGACCTGTTCCATAACGAGAGCCTCTATGGCGGCTTTGGCCTTTTCGATCTCCTGTTCAATGATCTCCCTCATTTTCTCGGCTATGAGATCGTCGAGATTACTGTAGAGGGACAGGCTGAACTCGTCGTTTATATAGGTCGCTGTTGCTCCGAACTGTATCTCCGTTATCTGTTCGGTGATTGATTTGGTAATATCGTAGAGGTAGCCGCTGAGATCTTCGGGTTTTTCCCCGTAATCGAATACGATGCCGGTTCCGAGGAATTCCACGCCCGCCTCGAAATCCGATCCCGTGAAGTTCATGTATGAATTGATCGCCCCGTCTCCCCGCGCGATACGGTTCGGCAGGAGGGCGAAATCCGTCAGCTTGATGTCGCGGAGCGGGAGGTTTTCAAGATCAAGGCTGAAGAGCTCCTTCCCGGTGTCTCCCCTGTAGTCGAAGGTCCCAGCGAGCCTGAGGCTGGAGTCGTCCGGACGGACGCCGTCGAGATGGAAAGTGGTGGGTTTGTCGATTATCTTCTGCCCGGCCACAACGTTCTCCAGAGCACCGGAAACCCGCGTCTGATCCTGCGCGTATCCGGACACTTCTATGGTTTTTATCCAGAAAACGGGAAGCTCCTCTTCCTGGACGAACTCGATATCCTGCCCTTCGAAACGGGGCGGACGTTCGCGTTTCTTCGGGGTAAACCGCTGGAGCTTTGCCCTGAAATACCGGATCTTGTCCATTATGCGGTTGACCCTGTCTAAACGGGCCAGGATCTTATCCCCGAAGAGGATCCTGGCTATGTTGCGCCTGGAGACGTCCGGAAGCTGCAGGAGGTCCTTTATCTGATTGAAATCGTCCTCTATCCACCCCTTGATGAGATCGTCCGTCTTTCCGATTTCCTGCATGTCCTTTTCGAAGTCGTCGACGATCTGTTTAACCGTTTTCTCGTATTCCTTTGCGGTTTCGTATATGTCCTTGACCGTGTCGACCGCATTCTCGATATTCTTTACTTCTTCGAGATCCTTGATATCGTCGAGGTCCCTGATGTCCTCGAGGCCCTTGATATCGTCGAGGTCCTGGATTTTCGTTATCTCTATGCTTTCGAGTTTTTTACGGGCCTCGGCTATGTCCTCCTCTATGGTGAGACCGGTCAGCCTGTCTTCCCATCCCTCGAACTTGGCGATGTACGAGTCCTTGAGGTTCTCGATATTGTCCGGGGTCGTGAGCTCTATGGAGTTCCAGATGGACTCGATGTCTATTTTTCCGGCAAGGTCCTCCGGGTTGAGCGCCGGGATCGCGGCCTTCTCGTCGTCAAGTTTTTCCCCGATCTTCTGGGCGAGTTTCGACTTCTCTTTCGGAGGCTCCTTGGGGATCGCACCGTCCGTTTCCCTGTCCGTATTCAGCCTTATCTCGGACACCGACATCCGGTCTATGATGAACTTTTTCTTGAAGAGGGGCTCCATCGCGATGTTGAAACCGCAGGGGCCCGTTTCGAACATGTTCTTCCATGTGTCGTCGGGGTTCGTCACCTGGAGCCTGTCCCAGTTCAGGCTGAGTCCAAGGAGAGAGAAGTCGACATTGTCGTACTCGACGCGCGCGCCCACGATCTTGCCGCCGATCTTCTCCATCCTCTTTTCTATCCACCGGTCGGAGAATATCATCTGCACGGCTATAATGATACCCGCCAGCACAACGAGAAAGATGATACCCTGTTTTCGCACCGTCAGGCCCCCAGATTGACGATTTTCGAGAAGATGGTGTAGAGCTTCGATCCCTTCAGCGCGCGTACGAACTTGAGCTTTTCGATTTTCGGCTGGTACTTCTCCTTGTACTTCATCAGGAAGCGCTTCACCCCGATAAATACCGGAATAAGGAGGAGAAGAGATGTGACAAAGCTTCCGAGCACGACCGTATTGTTGAACCGGGTATAGGGCACGATCTTTATACCGGCCAGGGTCCTCCATACCTCCTGCAGAAACTCCAGGTCGACGAGGAGCCAGTAGCCGAGGCTGTGGAAGATCCGGTCGAAGAGAAATGCGATCAGCTTGAAAAGGATGAACGCGAAGATGGTCATGGACAGGTTGACGTTCAGTACGATTATAAGGAGGATCACCGGCGCTACGAAGAGTGACTTGAAAGAGACGAGCCCGAGCATCATGCCGAGAATGAATCCTCCCGCCAACTGTCCCGGTTTGTCCGCGGAGCGCAGGAGCTTTATAAGTTTTCCGAATAATTGAAGAAAAAACATTATTTAACCCCGCTTGAGAGGTGCTGCAGGCTCGCCTTTATTCATATCATATTCTACGGAATTCACAATACTTTTTAACCGGGGACACCCGGTGACAGTTCCTTTTGTGACAGTTCCTATAGGAACTGTCACCTTATCTGAGAATGAGGACGGTCCACTCGTCGGGAAACAGCCCGATGATATCGATCAGGTCGGAAACGGTTACCTCCATGATCCTTCGGACCTGCTCCTCATATCCATCAGGCTCGTATCCACGGATGTACCGTTCCGCAAGATAAGAGGCCCGAAATGCCGGGTTCTGATGAGAGAGGGCAGTGCGGGTATGAACGTACCGCTTCGCAAGCTCAAGCTCCTGCTCTGAGGGAGGATTTGTCCGCAGTTCCTCCAGCACTTCCAGAATACGGTTCGTCACACGGGATATATTCCTTTTCCTTGTCGTGGAGTAAACAAACCACGCATAGGGTTTAGTATGCAGGATGTAATAGGGCCTGACGGAGTAGACGAGACCGCTTTCTTTTCTGACCTTTTCGAAAAGTCTTCCGCCGACGGAGTTATTCAGCACCGCGTTCAATACGCGAAGAACGTGTTCGTTCCGCCTGTCAAATCCTTCGAGCCTCGTTCCGATGATAATGCCCGACTGCGAGAGTCCGCCTCTTTTCTCCAGCCTGTCGGGAAGGTCCGGGGCGGATGGCTCCTCTGCAGCCGGCGTATCAGTAAACGGCGTCTCAGTAAACGGCGTCTGCACCGGTTCCCCGGGCGATATACCTCCGAAGAGGCCCTGGATAGTGCTGAGCGCCGCCTCTTCATGAATGTTCCCGGTTACGGCGAGAACGGCGGTATCCGTTCTAAAATATCGTGTATGTATGTTCCTGAGCGATCCAACGGGAATTTCCATGATGTTTTTTTCGCGTTTTTTCGGCGACGCATAGACTGCAGGATAAAAAACGAAGCTGAAGAGCTCAAAGAGGCGGTGAACGGGCGCGTCCTGCCCGCTTCGTATGGACTGTATACGAATATTCCTGGCTCGTTCGACCTCTCCCTCACTGAGCATGGGATAAAAGAGGACCTCACGCGCGAGTGCCAGGGTGAACTCCAGCCGCTCGGGCGGTACTTTCGCCTTGAATTCCCAGTATTCCCGGGTAACCGTGAGGCTCACCTCGTCTCCAAGCAGCGCGATGTCCCGCGCGATCTCGTTTTTCGTTCTTTCCCTGCTCCCTCTGAGGAGCGCCTCCGTCAGGAGTCTGAAAGTTCCCCTCTCCTCCTCATTTTCGTACAGCGTGCCTTTTTGGAACATGATGCTGATTCCCGCGAGCCCGGTTGCGTCATAATCGTCAAGTATCACACACATCCCGTTATCGAGTCTGTGTGTTGTCACCGGAAAGGCTTTCCCGGTCAGCATGAGAAGGAGGATAAACGTGAAGAGAGCCGTTTTTTTCATAACTCACCGGTCAGGAGGTATTTCAGCGTGATGTAGATCCTTCCGGGACCGCGCGCGGGCTCGAGGAAAATGGTTATGAGGTTTTCCTCCGAGAAACTTCGGGCGACTTGACTGATGTCCGCCCGGTCCACCTCCCTGATTTGCGCGGTGTATTCGGGAATGGTCGCGATCTCTCCCCTGAAGGCAAGGTTCTCCACCTCGAAGTTCAGGAGGTCCCAGGGCTTGTCGAGACGAATCAGGGTTTCAGCCAGAAGGGCGTCCCTGGCATTCTGAAGCTCACGATCCGAGTAATCTCCGGCAGTAACACGGCGTATCTCCTCTGCGGCCGCTGCTCTTGCTTGGGCCGAATCCTCCGGATTGAGGCTTATGAAAACGGCCCACACCCCCGTGTCGGAAAGAGAAAACCAGTACTGATAGAGTTGGTTTGTGAAACCGTCCTGCACAACGAGCCTCCTGTGCATGCGTGAGTTGACTCCCGAGCCGAGCAGAACGCTCAGCATCTCCATCGCAGGATAGCTCTCGGAGTTTATGCCCGGCACTACTGCGCCATATATATGAAATGACTGGCGTACCGGTATTTTCCTGTACAGCGTATGAAGCGCCGTTTCGGGCGGCCCGAATGTATGTAAGGGCGGTTCTTTTTTTTCCATGTCGGACAGAAGTGCTCGCATTGACACGAGCATGTCCATTCCGTTTATATTACCCGCCCCAGCCACTATAAGATTGGACGGCGTATAATAGGTACGGTGGAACCGGTACAGGTCCTGCAGTGTTATTCGGCTGACGCTCTTTTTATTACCGATGACGAGATTGGTGAGGGGGGAGGATGGAAACACCTTCCTGATAAGGGCGGGCAGAACGGCGAGCCTCGGGTCATTGGTATGAGCGCCGAGCTCTTCCATTACGACCTTTCGTTCGCTGCGAAGATCCTGTTCGTCGAATCCCGGGCTGAGCACCATGTCCGCGAGTGCCGCTATCGAATCAGTAAAGAACTCAGGCAGTACGGTAAAGTAGTATGAAGTCATCTCGAAATCGGTGACCGCGTTCACGGAGCCGCCCGCTTCCCTGATTTTTGCGAGGGACGCCGAATCTTTACCCTTTCGAATAACAAGATGCTCGAGGAGGTGAGAAATACCCGCGTATTCATCGGCTTCGTACCTTCCTCCCACCTTTACCGCTATCATACCATGACAAACGGGTGCATCCGGTATTTCGATGGCGAGCAGGGTCGCCCCGCATTCCAGCGGCTCCACCATGAGTCGGCCGCGCTCCATGGGAATCACGTGTACCCCTTCGGGGAGCCCGGATTCATTCCTGCCTTTTAGGGGGGGGAGTGCGTCGGAAGAAATGATGATCGCGGGGGAAGCTTGGAGCAGGATGAGGAGCAGGACGGAGAGCAGGATGATTTTGAAAATGTACATTGAGGTATTTTTAATCGACATCGGCATAAAAATATTAATAGCGTGAACTTCGATTCTTCTTTTAAACCGTGTAACTGTTATTAAACATGATAATTTTAAATTCATATATTACTTAAGTTCACCGGCACTAATATATATTATGCACGTGAAAGCTCTATATTATATATATATTTCTTGAAACTCGACATTCGCTCTAATATATTTTAACAGTACATATCTTCGTTGCGCAGGTATAACCTTACTTCCGCCTACCTGAGAGGTCAACAACCTCGGCTCCATCGGGGGTATGAGATCCGGTGGAGTGTGCAGTTAAACCGAAATTAGGGTGAACCTCGAGTTTCCAATTTATACTCTTGGGAAGTTATTAAACATGATAATTTATTGTATTTTGTATCATCAATTAATGAAGGAAAAGGATGAGGGAGGCAATATCTCGAAACAATCCGGGGCTTGGCCATTTAAATTTACAGAGCATTTTAGACTTCACCTTCACCGGAAAAAGAGTGTCTCTTATAGGTAAAAGTTGCACATCATATAGAGTTATTAGAGCACGACATTCACTCTAATTAACCGCACAACACGCACATTCTGTAACAGGGAGACTATAATGATATCAAACCCGCGAGAACTCAGACTACGTAAGCTTTTCCACCCCGAGAACGGCAGAAGCGTCATGATTCCGGCCGATCATGGACGGTATCTCGGGAATACGGCCGGGCTCGAGGATCCCTACAACCTTGTAAGGACCCTGATCGAGGAGGAAATAGATGCCACGATCATGTGCTTCGGGCTCGGCAAGGTGACCGCGGATCTTTTTGGATCCAGATACGCTCCGGCGCGGATTATCGCAATCGACAATGCACTCTTCGCGAACATACCGGGGGAGCAGCAGGGCGTTATCGGTTATGAGCCCGGGGTCACTCCCGAGCTCGCGCTCAAGTGGGGTTTCGACGCGATCAAGGTCCTCTTTATCTGGGGAGTTGATCCCGATTTACAGAGCGCCCAGCTTCGCTATATGAGCGAGCTCGTGGCTGAATGCGACCGGCTGAATATGCCTCTGATGATCGAGCCGGTGCTCTGGGGCAATCATATTCCTGATAACAGGAAGAATGATCCGGACATGATCGCGCATGCGTGTAGAATTGCGATGGAGCTCGGCGCGGATATGTTGAAGGTTCCCTATACGGGAGACAAGGAAAGCTTTTCATCGATTGTGGAAATGGCCCGGATTCCGGTCCTCGTGCTCGGAGGTCCGGGGGGGAACACAACGCGCGCGATGCTGCAGGTGGCGCATGATTCAATTTCCGCCGGAGGGCGAGGGATCGTATTCGGTCGAAGCGTATGGGCGGGTTCGAACATGAGAGGATTTATACGCGCGCTCAAGGATACGGTATACCATCAGATCGAGGTGGACGAGCTCATGAACAAGTACGATCTGTCGTGAAAAGGAGCGTGTTCTACCGGCGGAGGTCAAGCTCGAACTTCTGTTCGTTTATAAACCGGCCCCAACGCTTAACCCGCTTTTCGACGGAGAGCCTGAAACCTGTTTTTTCATAGAGTTTCCGGGCCCTGTCAAGACCCTCGAATGTCCAGAGATAGATACCTGGGTAACCGGCTTCTCGGCAAAATTCAACCGAGCTGCGGAGCAGGCGTCTGCCGAGCCCGGAACCGCAGCAGGTGCTTTCCACGATAAACCACCGGAGCCTCGCTCCCCTTTCAAATGCCTCCCTTCCGTCAATCGCGATGGATCCGGCGGTCTCGTACGTCCAGAGCCCGTCACGCCCCTCCCTGAATGAAGAGATGAAGTCAGCGAGCTCCTCTGCAACCTGAATCTCGAAAGTACGATCGAATCCCCAGACGGCGGCGTAGTATTCCGCATGGAGAGCGGTGATATGGCCGATGGCCCCGGGATAGTATCCCCCAAGTTCAATTTTATCCGGCATGGGATTGGGTCTCCAGAAGGGCTTCTATACGGTCCATCCGGACCGGAGGCGAACAAAAATTTCCCTGCACCCTGTCACATCCGTTACGCCGGAGGAATTCGAACTGCTCCTCTGTTTCGACTCCCTCCGCCGTAACTGAGAGCCCGAGACTGCGGGCCATAGAAAGGAGCGCCCGGACAATTGCGCTGTTTCCCGGATCGCCCGGCAGCCCGGCGATAAATGAACGGTCGATCTTGATCGAATCCACGGGCATCTGCTTTAAATAGCTCAGAGACGAATAACCCGTACCGAAGTCGTCAATAGCCAGGGAAACGCCCGTTTTCCTGAGCAAACCGAGCATCCCAATCGTCCGCTCCCATCCCGGCGGAGATCCGCTTTCCGTAATTTCGAGCACCAGGAGATTCTGACCGATACCCGTTGCTTTGACCGCGTTTTGCACGGCTTCGATGATTTCACCGTGCCAGAGCTGTCGCATGGAGAGGTTTACCCAGACCGGAACCGGTCCGAACCTCCTGTTCACCCATGCGGCCGCGTTTCGGCATGCTTCCTCAACCACACGGTAACCGAGAGGCACGATCATTCCGGTCTGCTCGGCGCCCGGAATAAACTGCTCCGGGGGTAAGATGCCGAGTTCGGGGTGATTCCATCGGACGAGCGCCTCGACGCCGACGATTTTTCCGGTCGAGCAGCTTACCTGCGGCTGATAGTACAGGATGATCTGGTTCTTTTCAATCGCCTTTCTGATGTTCATTTTCTGGAGCGGATGTTCCCTGTCCCATCGGCTTACGATGGAGCTGTAGAAGATGTACCCGCTTCCTCCCTCCTGCTTTGCCTTGTACATCGCGGTATCGGCACAATGGATGAGTCGTTCCGGAGATTCTCCATCCTGCGGATAGACGCTGATTCCGATACTCGTGTTGATCCTGCACTTTATGCCGGTAACGATGAAGGACGGTGCCATTGCATCCAGTATTCTGCGGGCGACAATGCCTGCGTCGCATCGGTGGCTCACATCCTCGAGTATGATCCCGAACTCGTCGCCCCCGAGCCGTGCCGCCGTTTCACTCTCTCTGAGGGAATTCTTGAGCCTGAGGGCCACGTTTTTAAGGAGCAGGTCTCCGGCACTGTGGCCGTATGTGTCGTTTATCGCCTTGAAGCCGTCGAGGTCGATATAAAGTACTGCTATACCCTCCCGGTTGCGCTTTGCATGTGCCATTGTCTGGATGAGCCGGTCGAAGAAGAGCTGACGATTCGGAAGCGTGGTCAATGTATCGTGATATGCGAGGTATTTCGCCGTTACCCGTTCACGGTCAAGCCGCTTGAGCACGCCGTGCCGGGCGACCGCATGGCTGACGGCGCGGTTGAGCGATCGACCGGTCAGTTCCGCGGCCGGAATATAATCCTGCACGATCCCGTCCAGTAAAAGTTGTTCCCAATTCGGGTTTTCTTCCTCCACCACGGCTATAATGGGAATATCGGGAAAGGATACCGATATCCGGTCCATTCTCTGAATTCCACCGTTTCGCTCGTCGGCTATTGCCAGGACCGCTTCATACTCGTTGTCCGGAGTCCTTTCATCAAGGCCGCTTTCGTTTATCGGGTATATATCCATCGTACCCGCATGCGCCGCCTGTATAACGCTGAAGTAAAGCCCGTCCTGTATGCCGTTTTGCACGAGCGCGATCGAGGTTTTACCGTTTGCGGTTTTCCCGGCCGGGATAATCGTTGTTTCCGTCATTGTGTCGGTCTCAGTCCGTGGATAGGGAACTCGTTACATCCGGATTTATATTATCTCTGCATTTGCCTTATAATTATCGATCGACTCCCTGCAAACATGAGTATGTCCGGTTAAACGCTTGAGGTTTCGCCATTTCATTGAAATAATCATGCAAACGTTGAGCCGCTTTTTGAGAGGACAAAAATGAGGATAAAATTCTATACAAGCGGTTCGAAGCCGTGTATAATAACATCTTCCGGTTCAGGCGCGACTCGGTTCGCTGGGAAGCCGCACACACCTTTTTTACTCCGCCTGATATATTTAACGAGCCATTCAATTGTCCTGAGCAGGCTGGAGAGGGGTTCATGACAAAGAAGCGTATCGAGACGATAAGAGAAAAGAACAGGATCATCGACAACATCATCGAAGCCCTCGTTCAGCGGAACAGTTTTCTCCTTCTCGGACATGAAAATCCGGACGAGGACTGTATCGCCTCAATGGTCGCGTTTTCCATATTGCTCAGCAAGTTTTCAAAGGAAGCCCGTATATGCCTTGGCAAGAGGGTCCACGAACACTTCGGATACCTGCTCAGCATCTGCCGGTACAATGCAATAGAAGTTTTCACCGATTGCGCCTCGTTCCGTACGCCCGTTGACACACTCGTGATATGCGATACGCCGAAGCCCTCCATGGTCGAACGAATGGGGGGGGAAATAGATGCTCTTATGGAGAATAAAAACATCCTCAAGATTGAGTTCGACCATCACCTTGGAGCTGACAGCACCTATATAGGTGACGAGGGTTACTGTCTCGTTACCGAAGCCACCTCCGCGGCGGAGCTCGTCGGGCACGTGGCTCTGAAGCTCAGGGGCCGGAGGGATATTCTCGAGCGCTTTCAGATAGACAGCATACTCACGAGAAATCTTGTTCTCGCCATACTCTCCGGTATTATCGGTGATACGAATATGGGGAAATTCATCAAATCGCGCCGCGAGCAGAGATTCTATGACATATTCAGCAGGCTGCTGAACGAGCTTCTCGCAAAAGAGACGACGAAATCGGGGAATCTCGGGAGTATCAAGGAGGTTTACGGCGAGCTTCAGCGTCTCTCCTCAGCCGAGGACATGTGCTACCGCTTCTTCATGGAGAGAAAAAAGCGTACCCCGGAAGTGGCGTATACGATTCTCAGCGACAGGGAAATGGAGCTGCTCCTGCAGAGGGCGGACAGCGATGCCATCGTTTCGGTTGCCCGGGCGATTGCGAACGAGCTTGCCGAGGAGAGCGGAAAGCTGAGTCTTATCGCCTATTACGACCATCCTTCGGTATCCGATCTGGTACAATTCCGTATGCGCAGGAGTAAGGACTACAAGCGGTATGACCTGAGGAACGTGCTCGAAATGTTCTCGATCGAAAACGGGGGAGGCCATGAAGGTGCCATCGGTTTCCGTCTGCCGCGTTCCGAGGTAAACGATTTGAAGGGATACGTGGAGAACATGCTCGAAAACCTCGGAAAAGTCCTGCCTGCCTGAAACAACCAATAGAGATCGGGTATCCCGTAGATTCGGCCCGCAAGTCCGAAAGGGGAGGGAAAACGCTTTCGCGGCAGTCTGATAAACGATTTATATCGGTAGATCAACGTTGACAAAACCAATCATGCAAGCAGTTTTGAAGCCATGACGAAGTATCTCTTTATCGGCCTCGGTTCCTTCTTCCTCGGCGTTGGAATCGTGGGTGTGGTGATTCCCGGCCTCCCGACAACGCCCTTTCTTCTTTTATCCGCCGCCTGCTATGTTCGAGGGTCGAGCCGTCTCTACCACTGGCTTCTCAACCACAGGGTATTCGGGCGGTTTATAAGAGCTTACAGAGAGAATCGCACCATTCCTCTTAGAATGAAGGTCGTCATCCTCGCGATAATGTGGGTGATGATCGGCCTGTCCGCGGTATTCTTCCTCAGCGGCTTCCTGCGAATCGGTATTATCGGTATCGGTCTTGTGGGCACCGCGGTATTTCTCTTTATAACGTCGGGCAGGAAGAGAAAACGGTACGGTTCAGAGCAATAACCGGATTTTCCTGCAGACATTCCGAGATACCGGTTCATTCCATGTGCTAATGCGGTATTGACAGCACGTTTGTCTGAACGTACAATTCGTGCAGATCAAATAGTATGGAAATGGCGGAGCGAAGACGCTTTAAAAGTAATCGCCTGCGATTTTCAAAGAGGGCAACCATGATACCGAAAGAGTTCAGTGTTGAAGGAAAGAGGGCGCTCGTTACCGGTGCCGGAAGAGGAATAGGGCGGGCCATAGCGCTCCTTCTTGCAGAGGCCGGGGCTGATGTGGCGGTCGTGGCTCGAACCGCGGATCAGGTCGAGGAAACCGCGCACCAGGTACGAGTTCTGGGGAGGAAGTCTATCTCCCTGCAGATCGATGTGTCCGGATACGACGAGGTCGAAAAATGTGTTGGCACCGTCGTCTCGGAGCTCGGCGGGATCGACATACTGTGCAGCAACGCCGGCATACTGTTAAAAAATCCGGTCGCCTGTGTCGGAAACCGGAAGATTGTCGGATGGGAATTAACCGATGGAAAATGGAACAGGCCGCTTTCACTAGAAGACTGGCAAAGGGTCATGGACACGAACCTGTCAGCGTCTTTCTTTTTCGCCCGTGCCGTGGGCCCTCTCATGATGGAACAGGGAAAGGGCAAGGTGGTCATTACCAGCTCCACCGCCGGTGACGAGGGCCAGAATTTTCTATCCGCCTATTGTGTGAGCAAGGCGGGATTGAACGGGCTGACCCGCTGCCTCGCGTCGGAGTGGGGGCAGTTCAACATCACGGTAAACGCCGTATCTCCGGGAATGATCAGTACCGACATGACAAAAGCGGTTGAAGACGATCCGGATGCAAAACAGTCTGTAATCGACCTGGTCCCGCTTGGGAGGTTCGGCGAGCCGCGAGATGTGGCACTGCTCGTGCTCTTTCTCGCATCCGAGGCGTCGGATTACATCTCCGGACAGGTGTTTACCATAGATGGTGGTGCCAGGGGCAGGGGAACGGGCATTTAAATACGATTAGTGATTCAGGTGCCATGATTCTTTTCAGGTTATACTTCGTATACTTCGCACTGACAGATTAAATGTACGAGATGTCCGGGCGGGAGGATTCATAACAGCCGTGTCGAATCAGCCGCTGAAAACAATCGTTTGGAAGATGAAAGCCTGAAACGTTTAGACGATTTACCGCTACGTGTTTATCTTTACGGTGTTGTTTCGTATCCTACGGGACCGGAATTCAAATTCTTACAGCGAAGGAAGATGAGATGGCTGAATTGACTGATGCGGTAAAAAAGGCGTGGGAAAATCGCGAAGCATTGATCGTGCTTACCACCGTTGACTCGAACGGGACTCCGAATTCGATCTATGCAAGCTGCGTGAGGCGTTACAGCGACGATAAGTTCGTGGTCGCGAACAACAAGTTCCAGAAAACGAAGGCGAACATCCTGGCCGGAACCAGGGGGGCGCTTCTCTTTATTACGAAAGAGAAAAAATCCTATCAAATCAAGGGAAAGATAGACTACTTTACGAGCGGCGAATTCTACGATGATATGAAGCAGTGGCTCGACCCCAAATATCCCGGACATGCGGCTGCGGTGCTGAACGTGGAAGAGGTGTACAGCGGCGCCGACAAGCTCGTCTGATCCATCCCAACCAACGGTGACAGTTCCTTTTGTGACAGTTCCTAAAGGAACTGTCACCTTCATGATACAGTGAATAGCGGCGTTAAACCATGACAGTTGAAACCGGTACGTTCCGGTTGCCGCGGTTATTGATCGTCGATCCTTCCCCGTAGTTTCTTAATACGCGACCTCCTCGATTTCACCTCCAGCCTTCTCTCCCGCGCACCTTTGCTGGGTTTGGTCGGTGTTCGTTTTGTCAGCGTCCTGCCCGCGCTCTGAATGAGGTCCCGCAGACGGCCCAAGGCGTCCTCCCTGTTCTGCTCCCGGCTTCGGTACCGGCTCGCCTTGATTACGATTATTCCTTTACCCGTGATGCGGCTGTCCTTCAGAGAGAGAAGCCGCTTCTTGTAGAAGTCGGGGAGAGAGGAGGCCTTTATATCGAAACGCAGGTGCACGGCCGTGGAAACCTTGTTCACGTTCTGGCCTCCCGGGCCGCCGGAGCGCACCGCATTTAATTCAATCTCGCAGTCAGGTATTTCGACCTGTTCCGATATGTAAATCACGGTTCATTACATCCTGAGAAGCATTCGTAGATCGGTTCTACTCTTATGATAACGGGTAAATCCTGAAATGATTACTGAGAAGTCGGTTTTTATGTCATGAAGAGAAAATAAATGCTTGGTAATCCTGCCAAAAGAATATAATATAGTTAGGAACCTTAACAAACAAAGGGAGGTTGTAAATGCACGCAACGATTCAAAAGCCGCTTGAGGAGATTCTCAGCTTTATCAGGGACGGGGAAAAGGTATTTGTTGTCGGGTGCAGTAATTGCGCGGCGAAATGCCACTCTGGAGGAGAGGAAGAAACGGAATACATGGCGGAACGGCTGAAAGACCGCGGTGTGGAGGTAACCGGCTGGGCTGCGCCGCCGAACGGCGGCAGTCTCTGCAAGTTAACCATAGCACAAAAAATGCTCAATGAGGATCATGGAGAAGCCGCTGATAAAGCTGATTCCTTTGTTATTCTTTCATGCGGGCAGGGCATACATACGGTGATCGATGCAACGGACGGAGCGTCGGTACATCCCGGATGCGACACGATTTTCGGAGGAGAGACGGTCAGGGAGGATTTCATTACCGAGTACTGCTCCCTGTGCGGCGAGTGCATCGTGGAAAAAACGGGCGGACTCTGCCCGCTGACGCTCTGTCCGAAGGGGCTCCTGAACGGGCCCTGCGGCGGATCGAAGGACGGGAAATGCGAGGTCGACTCGAATCAGGACTGCGGATGGCAGCTCATATATGAAAGGTTAAAGGCGCTCGGTAATCTGGATTACCTGTACGAGTACCGGGAACCCAAGAATTATGGAAGGTGGAGCAGGCCCAGAAGTCTGGAAGTGGGCCTGAAGAAATCGACGTTCAAGTCCCTTGCGGGATTGAGAACAATCGACCAGGATGACAAAGGAGGCGAGGAATGAGCAAGCTGTCGGAAAAACTGCAGAAGGGTGAATTCGCCGTTACAGGAGAAATCGGTCCTCCCAAGGGAGTCAATATTGAAGAACCGCTTCACGAGGCGAAGGAACTGTTAAAGGACAGGGTGGTCGCGGTCAATGTGACGGACAATCAGAGCGCGGTCATGAGAATAGGATCCATGGCGGTCTGCCATATGCTCAAACAAAACGGGATCGAACCCGTGTACCAGATGGTCACGAGGGACAGGAATCAGATAGCGCTTCAGTCCGATCTTCTGAGCGCCTGGGTGCTCGGTATCGAGAATGTTCTCTGCCTGACGGGCGATCACAACACTCTGGGCGATCATCAGGAGAGCAAGAGTGTGTACGATCTCGACTCCGTTCAGCTTTTGAAGGCGGTAACGGGATTGAATGAAGGCCATGATATGGCGGGCAATGAACTTGACGGTTCTCCGAATTTTTTTCAGGGCGCGGTTGTAACGCCTGAGTATGATCCCGTGGACCTTCAGATTATAAAGATGAAGAAGAAGATCGACGCGGGCGCCAAGTTTTTTCAAACGCAGGCGGTTTACGATGTGAAGGCATTCGAGGATTTCATGAACAAGGTGGATAAGTTGGATGCGCCCGTAATGGCCGGGATCGTGGTTTTAAAGTCCGCGGGTATGGCCAAATACATGAATCAGAATGTCGCGGGCGTATTCGTTCCAGACGAAATGATAAAGGAGATGGCCGATACTCCGAAAGAGGACAGAAAGAAGAAAGCGATTGAGATCGCGGCAAGAATCATTCGTGACTTGAAACCCATGTGCCGGGGCGTGCATATCATGCCGCTCGGCTGGGACGATACGGTGCCTGCTATCATCGAAGAAGCGGGTCTCGCCTAGTGCCTGGCAAACGTACCGTGATTTGAGGAGGAGTACGCTCCACCGATTGAATTTTTATCCCCGGCAGACACCTGAGGGTTTGGTTTGCCGGGGATTCTTGAATTTTACCGTGAAACGGTCATATCTAAATGAAAAGCAAACAGGGTGAAAAGGGGGATATGAACGATGGACGCAGACGTATCATTTAAGGGAATTTCAATTGTCGCATGCGGGACGCTGAGAAAAGAGCTCGACTATCTGAAAAGAACATGGTTCTCCGATATCGACGGGATTATCTTTACAGCACCGGGGCTGCACGAAAACCAGCGTGAGCTCGAGAAACAGCTTGCGCGGGCTCTGGACAAGGCAAAAGCGAATTCCACGAAGGTCATCGTGGTTTATGGAGAGCGGTGCTACCTTGATCCGCTCGATCCGTACCGTGATATAGACAAGCTGATAGATGAAAAAGGGCAGGGGATTGTACGGGTACAGGCGCGTTCCTGTGTCGACATGCTTGCAGACGCTGACGAAAGAGAAAGTATCAGCAACGGACGTAGGGTATACTGGCTTACCCCGGGCTGGGTCAACTACTGGAAGGCCATATTCCGCAACTGGGATGAAGGCAAAGCGAATGAAACCTTCCCGGTGAATGATACCGCGATCTTTCTTGACCCGATCGACGAGTTCAATAGTATTTCTGAAAAAGCACCCGAAAAGATACTCGAGTTCTCCGACTGGATGAAGCTCGGTATCGAGCCGTATACGGTGTCCCTCGATCGGCTCAAAGGGCTGCTTATCGAACAGGCTGCATCATTGTTGAAATGAGGAAACGCCATGAATCCCGGGAAGGTGAAACAGGCCGGACAGTCGACGTTCAACAGCTTCAAGATGAGCATGCCGGTCCTGATAGGTGTCCTGCTGCTCATGAGCCTCATAACGACCGTAATGCCCCGAGAGTACTATCACGTAATTTTCACGGGAAATAAGATTCTGGACCCGGTTCTGGGAGCGGCAGTAGGAAGTATTGCCGCGGGCAATCCCCTGACGAGCTATATCATCGGCGGAGAGCTCCTGAAACAGGGGATCAGCCTCCTTGCGGTGACCGCCTTCATGGTGGCATGGGTAACGGTCGGGATACTACAGCTTCCGGCGGAGAGCGTTATGCTCGGGAAGCGGTTTGCCCTGGTGCGAAACAGTGTGAGCTTTATAATGGCCGTTCTCATTGCACTGCTGACATCCTTTACCCTGGGTGTGCTGAGATGAGAAAACTGCTGGAAAAAATCGGCATCGAGTGGATTTTTCTCATATTCGCGGTCATAGTATATGCGGCGGTCGCCCCGTTCCGGATGGATATTTGCATACGCTCGATCACCGGGTTCGTTAAAGTATTCCTGCGGATTCTTCCGGTGCTCGCCGCCGTGTTTGCAATGATTTTTCTGACGAATCTCTTTATCGAGCCGAGGAAAATCGCAAAGTATCTCGGTCACGGAGCGGGTATAAGGGGGTGGCTGATTACCATAGCGGGAGGTATCATCTCCACCGGGCCCATATATCTCTGGTATCCCCTGCTAAGCGATCTGAGAGAGAAGGGGATGCGTGATGTTTTTGTGGCCGGGTTTCTCTACAATCGAGCGGTGAAAATACCGCTCATACCGATGATGGCCTTTTATTTCGGCGTCAGGTTCACCGTCGTTTTAACGGTATATATGATTATCTTCTCCATTTTGAACGGATTGTGCGTCGAAAGACTTCTGTTCATGAAGAGGAAGAGGGGGGAAGCATGAAAATAGCGATAGCGGCTTTGAAGAAAAAGGAAAACGCCCCTGTTAGCGACCAGGCGGGAAGGGCGCCCTTTTACCTGTTATTCGATGAAAAATCCGAGCTCGTCGAAAAGATTTCCAATCCCTTCAGCAGGGGAGGGGGAGGGGCCGGTTTCGGTGTCGCGAAGATGCTTGCCGATATGAAGGTGGACCTCGTCGTCGCGGGCACGTTCGGTGAGAAGATAATCGGAGCACTGGAGGAGCGGGGACTGCGATACCTCGAGATGTCGGGAACCGCCGGGGAAGCCGCGCGCCGAATCAACGCCGAGCGACAGGAATGAGGATAGGCTGAGTTCCGGAAATCCGATGGTTACGGCTTTTTACTGAAATACCAAACGGGACGCGGATAAATAACGGCGTCCCGTTTTAATCATGTATTAGGTATCATTAAAGGTGACAGTTCCTTTAGGAACTGTCACAAAAGGAACTGTCACCGGGTGGTGAAGGAGCGGACTTCGCTCTCTGCCGGGGTGCCGTAACCGTCGTCCGTCGCCACCTTCCAGTAGTACGTGGTCCCTTCCTGCAGGCCGGTCATGGTATAGCTCGTCTCGCCCGTGCCCGGAGTGGGGTTCTCGGGAACCTCCCCGCCTCCGTCGTCTCCGTCTCCACCGCCGTCCCCGCCGCAGGAGAGGAGAAACCCTCCAAGCGCAACGCACAGAACGATCAGCAGCACCAGGGATACCCTTCGCCGTTTCCTCTTCTTCGTGCACAGAGAGCCCATGGCCATCAGCCCCACGAAGAGCCCGAATCCGCCGAGCACGACCGGGCTTCCCTCGAACATTACCGATACGGGCGTGGTGTCAGCGAAGGAGGAATCAGTGCTCACGTACAGCTCGTACCACACGGACTGCCCGTCAGGGTCGGTCACCTCATCCCAAATGAAAGCCACTTCCGTACCCAGGCCCGTGGCTCCGTCTTCCGGGTACACGAGCGTTGCGGCGGGCGGGTCGGTGTTGACGCCCTCGCCGAGTATGTCCACGAATATATCGCCCTCGTCGGGGTCGTTCGACGAAATCCTTACACTCGCTGATTTTTCTCCAACCGAGGAAGGCTTGAACACTACCTCGAAGGTCTTGGGTTCGCCATGGACGATCGTATTACCCGAGGCCTCGTTGTTCATGGGTTGGAACTGGTAGGCGTTGTCTCCCAGCCACACGAAGGCATCCATATCGAGGTCCGCTTCCCAGTTGCGGTTGGTCACGGTAAAGGTCGCGGGGTCCGACACCGTGCCGGCCGTGACCCGGCCGAAGTCGTATGTGGTGGGCGTTATTTCTATCTCGGGCCGAGGGTCCCCGATCTGCACCTTGTTCCAGTTAAAGGGCTGGGGACCTTCTTCGGAATAATAAACCATGATAAAGGTGTCCGAGATTTCGTTAAAACAGATAAAGGGCTTATGCTGATCATAGATGGAATCGTAAAACACGAAGGTGTCGCCGTCGTACTGGCCGTCAGATTCGAAGTACTGTCCGAGGATCTTGGCACTATCCATGTCCTCCCACGCAACCAGGTACTTTCCCTCAACGGTGTTGTATGCAATATAGGGCCAGATCTGATTGCCTTCGTTCATGCATATCAAGGTATCATCGGACCCGTCCGTTGCAGTGCCTCCGTAGAAGGTCCCGTTTCCCTTCAGGACCCTTCCGTAAATATCTACTTCCGTGTCTCCATAATCGCGTCGATCTTCCCATACCACGAAGAAGCGATCGTTCAGAGGATCGTACGCAAGTGTTGGATTACCCTGTTGAGCCGTCGCCTCCGAAATTACGAAGTTATCGCCCTTTAAGCTACCGATCGAACGAACGAACTGCCCGTATATGTCTTCCTCTGCCGAAGCCCTGCAGTCCTGCCAAACTACGAAAAACCATTCCCGAGTGCTGTCGTATGATACTGCCGGGTACGCCTGCGCGTCGTTCCCTGTTGAGTCTGATATCTTGAAGTTCTCGTCATAACCGGTAGAATACAGGGTCCCGTCGGAGTTCACGAGCTGGCCGTATATGTTCGCACTTTCACCCGTATCCCGGTCGTCGTTCCACACCACGAGAAATCTGCCCGTGCTTTTATCGTATGCAATGTTGTGATGATTTTGATCGTAGCCGACGATAATAGAGATGCCTATCTCATCGCTCGTGTCGCCGTCTGCATAAACGAGCTTGCCGTAAATATCGTAGTTGCCGTCCCGGTAATCGTTCCAGACCACGAGAAAGGAGTCGTCTTCCGTGTTGTATGCGACCCGTGGAGATTTCTGCATGTCAACATCGGTGCAGATGGTAATTGGTGCGTCGATTGGTGAACCGTCCGCGTTTAAAAACCCTGCATAAATGTCGAGGCTTGTTGAAACGTCCTCCTCGACCCAGGCCAGAAGAAAGCGGTTGTTTGCATCGTCATAGGCGAGTGCCGGGGAGAAGTATTCCGGTCCCGCTGTTCCATATGCGGAGAAGGCGATCCGTATCTCCTCGCCACTTGCAGCCCCTATATCACCCAGCGGTATGGCAAAGTCGTACACCTTGTGCTGGTAGGACGCACGGTCCGTGTATACGAAAGACGGCTTCCCCCATTTCGTCCGCGCGGTCGAGACCGTGAAACTTTTCATCATGTTGCCGTATTTGGTGTGCACGGTGGCGTAGTCCCTGTCCCCGTCCAGGGTGTTGTCCGGGGTGAAGTCCATGTGCACATACAGGTTGTGCTCGTCCGACCATGTCCTGAGATAGGTGTAGCCTGAGGGGTGGCCCGTTCCCGTCCTGCAATACTCCTCCAGGCTGAAAGGCTCGTCCCCTCCAAGCCGGTAGGTATAGAAGGAAGAACGCTCGTTTATGTCCTGAAAGAGGTTATGCTTCGGAAACTGGAAGGGAAACTTCATGATCTCCCCGGCCTCCACCCGCGCTATGAGGGTGAGAACGGCTTCCTCCGTACCCGCGGGGAACACGAGCTCCATGCTGCGGCCGAAGGCGTCTGCCACGTCGCTATCGCGTCGAAACAGCTTGCGAAGCGGATCGCCCATACCGGATGCGGCCTCCGGGGGAGAGCCGTCGAGCAGAACGCAGTCGATATGCGCGGCGCCTCCTCCCGTCTGCTCGATTCTTATCCTGAGCGGCTCATCCTGGGGGAGCGAGCCGATTCGCAGGGATTTTTCCCTATAGAACTGGCTGAAATCAAGACTCCCCGCGTATGCCCAGTCCTTTCCCCGCAGAACCATGATATTATACCGGCCGTTGGAGGTTGTGCCCGCTAGGTCGTGAAAAGGCGCGCCCAAAAGCCAGTACCATGATGTGAAAAACAACAGGATGGACAGAGTGA
>CAYWUT010000012.1:34135-44973 GCA_964460545.1 uncultured Spirochaetota bacterium | reverse complement strand
GAAAACATGCAGCTGAATACGGAAAGAGCGGGAGACGAGGGGAAGAGGGGGTACCTGCGGATACTGGGGAAGGTGTGGTCCATACTGTTCCTCGGGGCGATGATCGGATTTTTCAGTTCGCGGGGTGTAAATTTTTTCAGCATCATGGGACTGCAGAACGTTTTGCTGGCCTCGACGCTGATCATGCTGGTGGCGATGGGCGAGACGTTCGTGGTGATATCGGGCGGGATGGACATATCGCCGTCGTACGTGGTAGGGCTGTGCGGGGCGGTGGGTGCGATCATCATGAGGAACATGTACGCGGCTGGCCGGGACCCGGCGGCCGCGGTGGTGGTGGGATTCGTGAGTGCGCTGGTGTTCAGCCTGGTGCCGGGGCTTCTGAACGGGGTGATCATAACGAAGATGAAGGTACCGCCGTTCATCGTGACGATAGGGACGATGGGGATAGCCGAGGGGGCGGTGTTTCTGTCGAACGGCGGGGTACCGGTACGGGAGCTTCCGCCTCTGGTGGCGAACGTCGGGAACTCGTATGTGGTGTACCACGCGTCGGGGCACGGGCTGAGTTTGTTCAGGCCCCTGGGGATAGAGGGGGTGCGGTCGATAGGGATACTGCCCATACCGGTATTGATACTGGCGGTGGTGGTGGTGATAATGCATTTGATATTATCGAGGACGAGGTACGGTCAGCACGTGTACGCGATAGGGGGAAACGTGCAGGCGGCGAAGCTGTCGGGGATACCGGTGGACAGGGTGGTGATAAAGACGTACATGGTGGCGAGTTTGATGTACGGGATAGCGGGGATGGTGTACGTGCTGCGGTTTGCGAGTGCGGCGCCGAACGCGGGGGAGCCGCTTCTGATCAGCTCGTTCGGGGCGGTATTCATCGGCGGGGCGAGCATGGCCGGCGGGTACGGGACGATAGGGGGAACGGTGATCGGGGCGCTGATCATAGCGGTACTGCAGACGGGTTTGGTAATGCTTCTGGTATCGCCGTTTTTCCAGTACATAGCGCTGGGGTGCGCGATCATACTGGCCGTATTTATCGATCAGTTCAAGGCTAAACTAATACAGGAGTAAGGGCATGGACCGGGGACCGCTGTTGAAGGTTGAGGGAGTGAGCAAGCATTTCGGGGGAGTGAAGGCGGTTGACAATGTGAGTCTCGAGGTGAACGCGGGCGAGGTGGTGGGGATCATAGGGGACAACGGAGCGGGGAAGTCCACGCTGATAAAGATGATATCGGGAGTATACGTGCCTGACGAGGGGAGGATATGGTTCGACGGGCAGGAGACGGAGGGTAAATCGCCGCGTGAGATGCGTGAGATGGGGCTGGAGACGATATACCAGGACCTTGCGCTCGCGGACAACCTCGATGCGAGCTCGAACATATTCCTCGGCCGGGAGAAGCTGAAGAACAGGGTGTTCAACACCGTGGACCGCGGAAGGATGATGGACGGGGCAAGGGATACGCTGAAGACCCTGGCATTTCAGCTTCCGAACCTCAAGAGACTGACGAGGGACCTCTCGGGAGGACAGCGGCAGGGAGTCGCGATCGCACGGGCCATGCACTGGAACGCGAGATTCCTCATCATGGACGAGCCGACCGCGGCTGTGGGCGTCGCAGGGAGACGAAACATATACAAGCTCGTCGGGGACCTGCGGGAGAAGGGCGTTCCGGTTGTCTACGTTACACCGAACGTGCGGGAGGCGTTCAGTATTGTCGACAGGGCCGTCGTCATCAGAAGGGGACGGAAGGTCGTCGAAAGAATGGTCAAGGAGACGACGGTCGATGAAATCGTGGGTTTCATCGTCGGTTCCAGAAAGGCCGAAGAATAAGAGTTCATTTCTACCTGTGGCCGTCCTTTTTCTCTCTCATGGAGATGAGAAGGGCGGATGTCCCGATAAAGAGCAGGGGTATAAGGAAGAAACCCCCGCGAAGACCCCAGCGGTCACCTATCGATCCGATAATGAAGGGTACCGCACTGAACCCTCCTATTCCGCTCGCGCTTACCAGTATGAGGAGCGAAGTCTTCTCACAGTGAATCCTTCTCGACGCAATGGCCAGTATGGAGGGCCACGCGCCGCTTACCGCGAATCCCGCCGCCGTTAGCAGCACGTACACGGCCGTGAGGTTCTTCGGAAAGGTGATGCACCCGCTTACCAGTATGCCGCACAGGGACGCGGTGAGCAGAAGCTTTCTCAGGGAACAGCGTGCGGAGAGCTTCGCGAAGAGTATCCTGCCGATTCCCATGGATCCGCTGAAGAGCGCGGTACCGATACCCGAAAATCGCGGTACGGCCGAATGATAACTGCTTATGAAGCTCGCTGTCCAGTAGGTGAAACCGGCTTCCGCTCCGGCGGAGAGGAACATGGCAAAGGCAGCGAGCCAGAAGAAGGGCACGAGCATGGGCTGTATATAACTCCCGCTCTTCGCTTCAACGCCGGGATCGATCGGGGGGCCGGTAATCACGATGAGCAGTCCGAACCCGAGGGAGACGGGCGCGCTCAGCCCGTAGATGAGACGGTACGGGACGTTGTGCGAGAGAAGCTCGCCCGCGAGGAGAACGCAGAAGCAGATACCTATCGGATAGAACGCGTGGGTGAGATTGAGGTGGTGCTCGTGGTTGTCGGGATGGATGCGCGCTATGATGGGACTTACCAGGGCCTCGATAAACCCGCTTCCTATTCCCATGATCGCCATCGCCCCGAGCGCCGTGGGGTAGGAACGGGTCATCCCCAGAAGGAAGAGCCCCAGGGCTATCAGGCAGAGGCCCGCACCCACGAGCATCGTCGATTTTATCTTTCTGGCGAGCCAACCGCTGACGAGAACCACGACCACGAGGGACAGGCCACGCGCCGTTTCGAGCCCTCCCCGCTGAGCAAGATTCAGTTGGAGTGTTTTTCCCATGTCGACAAGACATATGGGTGTGATAATGGCGCTGCACGCGAGTATGAAGAACGCGCCCTTGCACCCGAAATCGAGAATTCTGACTCCCCGTTCGTGCATGCCGCCTCCCTGTAGGTGACAGCAAGATAGGGGTACCCGCCTTTTATGTCAATGGGAGTTCTGTTTTGAAAAGGATTATATACTTCGATAGAGAGTTGTCGATGACTGGGAGCGTATTGATCAGTATTATAAAGAAGATAGAACCGCCGCCGCATGGATTCGGGCCGGGGGTGGCATGAAGGAGATAAAAACCCTGCGAAAGGTGAATATTATGGTCCTAGGAATCGATATCGGAGCAACGAAGACGGTCTGTGCGGTTCTCCGGGAAGGACGTCTTAGGAAGAGTGAAAGAATAAGGACGAAGTCCGAGCCCGGAGAATTTTTTGATGATTTATGCGGCCTCATAGAAAATTTTACGGGAGACGATATGTCCTCGATCGGGGCGATCGGAATCGGGGCCCCGGGCCCGATACGGATCGAGGAGGGGATATTCGGGTGCCTGCCGAACCTCGGTCTGTGGGACGGTTTTGAGATGCGAAAAGCGCTCGAGTCCAGATATTCGGTTCCCGTGAAGATACAGAATGACGCGAACGCCGCCTGTCTCGGTGAAGCGGTTTTCGGGGGAGGTCGGGGTTTCAGGTCTGTCTTCTATATAACCATAAGCACGGGCATCGGAGGAGGGTTCGTCATAGACGGAAATATAGTCAACGGCGGTCACGACCTTACGGGCGAGCTCTGGACTTTGCCGGTGGAAAACTTCGGGGAGGAGGACATACTCATCAACACCGCGTCCGGACCGGGCATAGTACGAAACGTCCGCAGGATGATGCGGGAATCGGACCGTTCCACACCCCTTGAGGAGGACTTCGATACAGAGGACGTATTTAAATGCGCGGACCGCGGAGATCCCCTCTGTGTGAGCGCGGTGCGGAAGGCGATAGACGATATGTCAACCGTTGTGATAAGCGTGCTTCTCATAGTCGATCCGGACGTCGTTCTCATAGGCGGCGGTATGGCGTGCAGCGAATCCCTCATGATAGACCCCATGCGCGCGAAGATAGCGGAAAACGGATTCCTTCAAAGGAACAAGCACGCGGAAATTCGAAGGGCGGAGCTGTGGGACGAAGCCGTTCTCTACGGCGCGCTCTCCCTCTTCGGAAAGCCCGCCCTCGAATACCGTTGATTTTCCAGCCGGTATCCCGCCGGATCCGTTTTCCATACATTGCAATAATCACGGAGACCGGGTATAAACTGTCAAGAGGGGTTCTTGCCTCGTAGCGGTCAAGAGTAATAAACGGTTTATTTTATTAATACTGATTAATTATAATAAGAAAATGATTCCGACTGGGGTGAAAGATGGGGAATGACCAAGGTGACCATCCGATTCTCGAGTTGGCCGGGTACCTGGCCGGGCTGACATCCGGGGATGTATGGGACGAAGCCGGGAAGGCGGTACTCGGACTGTTCGGAGCCGATATCGTCGGTTTTATAGAACCGCGGACTGAGGGCACGGACGTCAAAGGGGATGTTTTTCTCCACCACTTCACCTCTTCGGACGGGAAGCCGGGAAGGGCTCTTTTCAGCAAGTTCGCAAAGCGGAACCGGACCGTTTCCGGGGACAGCGACATCGGAAAAGAGCTCATGGGAGGTATTAAGAAGGTACTGGAAAGCGGCCTGCCCGCCTCCCTGGTTATCGGAGGTACGGAGCAACTCGCTCTTGGGTTGTTTCCCGTTATCCGGGAAAACGGAACCGTTATTATGCTGGCAGGCAACAGGACGTCCGCACCCCTTAAAAAAAAGCTGCTCGACGGCTACCTGGCTGCAGCAGGCCTTATAGGAGTGACCGCCGCCAGACTGGCCCCGGTGAGTAAAACGGGCAAACCGTGGATGTTCCGGGCAGAGGGGGAGAAGGGTACATCCGTGATTGAGGAAACCGACGGGCTGCTCCAGCAGGAAGTAAACGGACGCCGCCGTGTCGAGGAGGAAGTGAGAAAGAGGCTGGATTATGAGCGCCTCCTCTTTGAGATCTCCTCGATGGATGAGGAGGTGGAGGACCTCGACCGTTATCTGTGGGACTGTCTGGAAATAATGGGCGGGATACTGGATATCAGCAGGATATATATATTCGAACACCGCCATGATATCAATACCATGGATAATACCATTGAATGGGTTTCTCCCGGGATTACCCCGCAAAAGGAGCACCTTCAAGACATACCGGACGAAGCGGTTCCCTGGTGGATGGAGATGCTGAAAAACAACAGGGTTATTAATTACAGGGACGTGGAGGAGATACCCGGTGATCAGGAAAGGGAAATACTCAGAAATCAGGAAATAAAATCTATCCTCGTGGTGCCATTGTTCGTAGCTGGAATATATTATGGTTTCATGGGGTTTGACGAGTGCCATACACACAGGGAATGGCAGGACGAGGATGTGGAGCTCCTGCAGTCGGTTTCGAGGATCATTACGGGGAAGATCGAGCGTACGAGGGCGGGGGAGGCGCTTCGTGAGAGTGAACGGCAGAAGAACCTGATACTCAACTCCATGGCTGAGATGGTGGCCTACTACGACACGGATCTGCGTATCGTATGGGCTAACCGGGCTTCCGGGGAATCGGTCGGCAGGCCGCCCGAAGAGCTGGTCGGGCTTCACTGTTACGAGATATGGAACGAACGGTATGAACCCTGTGAGGACTGTCCGCTCCTGGAGGCCCTTAAAGAAAGAGCTCCCCGGCAGTGTGAAAGAACGACTCCGGACGGACGGCACTGGTTCCTACGTGGTTATCCTGTTTTCGATGAAATAGGGGATGTGGTCGCGCTCGTCGAATTCTGCCAGGACATCACCGAAAAAAAACAGGCGGAAGAGGAAAAGACACGGATTGAGGAACAGTTCCATCAATCCCAGAAGCTGGAGTCGATCGGACGTCTTGCCGGAGGCGTTGCCCACGATTTGAACAACCTGCTTACGCCTATACTCGGATACGGGGAGATGCTCTGGGAAAATACCGTGGCGGACGATCCGGGCCGGGACCCGCTTGCGGAGATCGTGAACGCGGGCGGGCGTGCCCGTGACCTGGTCCACCAGCTCCTTGCATTCAGCCGGAGACAGACGCTCCAGTTCAAATCCATTGACCTGAACGATCTGTTGAGCAATTTCGTGAAACTGCTGAGACATACGATCCGGGAGGACATCACCATCAACCTGGATCTGGGAGGGCCGCTTCCGTATATAAAGGGAGATGCCGGACAACTGGAGCAGGTTATCATGAACCTGACTTTGAATGCGCAGGATGCCATGCCGGACGGCGGGATGCTGACCATTAAAACGGCTGAAGCGACCCTTGACGAAGAATTCGTGACGGAACTGGGGGGGATCGGTATCGGTGTCTATGTCATGCTGGCGGTCATTGACACGGGATGCGGTATGGATGAAGAGACGCTGGAGCACTTGTTCGAGCCTTTTTTTACCACCAAGGAGAAAGACAGGGGAACGGGATTGGGGCTGGCAACGGTTTACGGGATTGTGAAACAGCATGATGGATCCGTCAGGGTCATGAGCGAGCCCGGTAAAGGTTCCACCTTCGAGGTGTATCTGCCCGTATCCGGGGAATTCGTCGGGAAGGAGGAACAAGCCGCGGGTTCCCGTCCACAGTCTGAATTGATCGGATCGGAGACCATACTGCTCGTGGAAGACAATGAGCAGGTGAGGGACCTGACGCTCGAGGTCCTGAAACAGGCGGGATATGAAGTTTTCGTGGCTGAAAGCGGAAAGGCGGCGATCGAGCTGCTGGACGGATATGAGGGCCCCGTACATCTGATACTAACCGATGTGGTGATGCCCGGGATGAACGGCAGGCAGTTGTTCAAAAACATATCCGTGACACGTCCGGACGTAAAGGTACTGTATATGTCGGGTTACAGTGACGAGGTCATCGCCCACCACGGAGTGGTCGAGACAGGTGTCTACTTCATCCAGAAGCCCTTTTCCGTCAAGGCGCTGGTAGGCCGGGTGCGGGATGCGCTTGAGGGTTCATAGCAATATATGATTTCTGATTGAGAAAAAAAGAAGGGGAGAACCATGTCGAATTCCCTGGTGCTGACCATAGACGCGGGAACAGGCAGCGGAAGGGCCGTGCTTTTTAACGAAAAGGGGAACCGGGTCGCCATTGCACAGCGCGAGTGGGCACCCGAACCGGTTGAGGAGTATCCGGGAGCGCTGAATTTCAACACCCGGAGTACCTGGCGGCTGATTGTGGAGTGCATAAAAGAAGCTGTGGAAAAGGCCGGTGCTTCGGCCGGGGACATTGCTGGTGTGACCGCGACCAGTATGCGTGAGGGGATGGTCCTGTACGACGATGAGAAAAGGGAGATATGGGCCTGTCCCAATACGGATGCGCGTGCCCGGGGTGAAGCGGAAGATATAATAAAGGCCGGCTTGGGCGAGCGGATCTATAATACGGGCGGAGACTGGGTAAGCCTCATATCTCCGGCAAGGTTCTGGTGGATCAGGAGGAACCTGCCTGATCTTTATAAAAAGATAGCCTACATGAACATGCTGAGCGACTGGGTTCTGTTCAAGCTCAGCGGTGAGATAGTGACGGATGTTTCATGCGGTTCCAGTTCAGGCATATTCGACTCGAGAAAGCGGACCTGGTCGGAGGAAATCGTCGCGGATCTGGACCTGCCTCGATCTATCTATCCGCACGTTTACGAGCCCGGCTCTGTCATCGGGAAAGTAACCGGGGATGCGGCCGGGCAGACCGGGTTACTGAAGGGGACGCCCGTTATCACGGCGGGCGCGGACACGCAGATGGCCCTTGTCGGGGCCGGAGCGGTTGCGCCCGGGGCATACACGGTGGTGGGAGGAACGTTCTGGCAAACCGCCGTCGTTACGGATCACGCGCTGATCGATCCGGGGTACAGGCTCCGCACCCTGTGTCACGCCGTGCAGGGGCAGTGGATGGTGGAAGGAATCGGCTTCTATCTCGGATTTGCGCTGCGGTGGTTTCGTGACGGTTTCTGTCCGGATGTAGTGAAACAGGCGCGGGAAATGCAAATCGATCCCTACTGCCTAATGGAGAAAATGGCCGAATCCATACCGCCGGGTTCCAACGGGATACAGGCGCTGTTTTCCAATGTGATGAACGCCCGTTCATGGAAACATGCTTCTCCCTCCTTCGCCGGATTTGATATACTCAGGCCGGACGCATCGGGCAGGGCGGCCTGCATACGCGCAATCGAGGAAAACGCGGCTTATACAAGCAGGGCGCATTACGAAATACTGAACGAGATATCGGGATACCGGCCACGGGAAATAACCTTTTGCGGCGGTTCGTCCAAGGGGTCCCTCTGGCCGAGAATATTGGCGGATACGCTCGGGGTACGTCTGCGTATTCCTCTGGTCAAGGAAGCCACCAGCCTGGGTTCATGTATCTGCGCCGGCCTGGCCCTTGGCTGGTACGGAAGTATGAGTGAAGCGGCGGAAGAGCTGGTCCACTGGGAAAGGGAGATAACGCCCATTGAACGGAATATGCGGGCATATGACCGGGCGTATGATTTATGGCGCAGCATTTATCCGCACGTTCTGTCCATTTCCGATGAGGGACTGCTCCCCTCGATGTGGCGTGCTCCCGGCACCTGATCCCCTGAAGGGGCACTGCTCGGAATTTTGAGCCATCGAATTTAGGGATATGTACGTGTACGGGTCCCCAAATACCACGCCAAGGTCCCTTATCGTCATCACACGGCTCATTCGAGGGTAAACTTGGCCGGGTGATCCATCTCGTGTAATGAATCCAAGAATAACTCATCACTATGGCCTTGACACTTGCGCCGGCCCGCGGTAAAATATTACTAAGTAATACTTTTTGGAGGCGGTTATGTCCTATAACGGGCGGCACAAGGAAGAGGTAATCACCTTCAAGGTGGAGCCTCACCTGGCTGAAATACTGAAGCGCATGCCCAACCGGTCACGGTTTATCCGGTCGGCGATCCTGAGCTCACTGGACCACCTGTGCCCGCTGTGCCAGGGTTTGGGAATATTGTCGCCCGAACAGCGTGGCCACTGGCTCGAGTTTATCGAACGCCACGGAGTCAGGATCAGCGAATGCGAGGAGTGCGGGTCCGTTGTACTGGTGCGCGACACGCAGTAATAATTCCCGGCCTGCGGGTTCGGGAGAAGCGGGTTTTGATTTCCAGACGGAAGGAATCTATGATTTTAAAAAGATGGATCAAAGCGGGAATGCCGGCTGTCTTTGCTCTGGCCTGGCTTGAATGTCTGTTCCCGGTCAGCGGCCTGGCAAATGACGGAAAGTTCGACGTTTTCGTCAGTATACAGCCGCAGGCATATTTTGTGGAACGGGTGGGCGGAAAGCGGGTGCGAACGGAGGTCCTTGTTTTACCGGGGCAGAATCCTCATACCTTTGAGCCCACTCCCAGGCAGATGACCCGCCTTGCCGAGGCCGAGCTCTTTCTTCGTATAGGGGTGGAATTCGAGAACACGCTCATGGGACGTATTCGGAGCACCATGCCCGGGCTTCCGGTTGCGGACTGCCGAAGGGGCATTCAGATGCGGCAAATGGAATCAGGCGGGTATGACGAGCACCGGCGTGGAAACGGGAATGGGCGCCGGGAGGATCAGCATCAGGACGGTGACGTTTCGCATCAGAACGGAAGAGAAGGAAGCGACCCGCATGTGTGGCTGAGCGTACGCAACGCCGTCATTATGGCGGGTACCGTACGTGACGAGCTGCTGCGCCTGGACCCGGCGGGAAGAAAGACCTATGAAAGCGGGTACGCCGATCTTGTCCGTGATCTCGAAGAGCTCGACCGCCGCATCGAACGGATACTTGCGCCGGTGAAGGGGAAAACATTTCTCGTATTCCACCCCTCCTTCGGGTACTTCGCGGACGACTACGGCCTTCGACAGGTTGCGGTTGAAACGGGAGGGACAGAGCCGAGCGCACGTCAGCTCGTACGTCTGATCGAAGAGGCGCGGGAGGCGGGTGTCCGGGTGATATTTGTTCAGCCCCAGTTTTCGCAAGAAAGCGCGGAGACTATTGGATCGGAGATCGGCGGAGCGGTGGTGCCCATAGATCCTCTTGCCCGGGACTACATTGAAAATCTTGAACGAATGGCAAAAAGGGTGGAGGAGGGACTGCGATAGAACCGGTTATTAGAGTGGAAGATGTGAGCTTCTCCTATAACGGGGAGGATGCTCTCAGCGGGGTGAGCTTTCAGATCTACCCGCTCGATCTGGTCAGCCTCATCGGGCCCAACGGCGGCGGAAAGACGACGTTGTTCCGGCTGCTCCTCGGCCTGCTCAAGCCACGGCATGGGAAAATCCGGATATTCGGACAATCCCCGGACAGGGCACGGACACGTATGGGCTATGTGCCCCAATACACGCGGTTTGATCCACGTTTTCCCATCTCGGTCGGGGATGTGGTTTCCATGGGCAGGCTGCAGAACCTGCCGACCGGCCCTTACCGGGCCGAGGACCGAAAAGCCGCTCTAAAGGCGCTGAACGAAGTCGGACTATCGGACCTGAAGGCCCGGCTCTTTTCGGATCTCTCGGGCGGGCAGCGGCAGCGCGTTCTCATAGCCCGCGCCTTGACATCGGGGCCCGAGTTGCTCCTGCTCGACGAGCCAACGGCGAACCTGGACCGGGGAGCCCAGGCACGTCTGTACGCACTTTTACAGGAGCTCAACCGGCGGCTGACCATACTCATGGCCTCGCATGACGTGGGCTTTGTGACCCGGTTCGTCAAGCAGTGCCTCTGCGTGAACCGCAATGTTATACTCCATCCGACCGCGGAGATTGATGGGAAAATTATCCGGGACCTGTACGGCAGCGAGATGGCAATGGTCAGACATGACCGTCATCTGGATG
>CAYWUT010000012.1:32796-34035 GCA_964460545.1 uncultured Spirochaetota bacterium | reverse complement strand
GAGGAAATCGATGCTTGATTTTTTTCACGATACCGCCCGGTATACCTTTCTTCAGTACGCCCTTATAGCCGGAGTGCTCTCCTCCGTGTCGTGCGGAATCGTGGGCAGTTACGTGACCGTGCGGCGCATATCATATATAGCCGGTGCGATCGCCCATTCGGTGTTGGGGGGCATGGGGGCCGCCCGGTACCTGCAGCGAGGTCTCGGCTGGAGCCGTGTGAGCCCCATGCACGGGGCCGTATTCGCGGCACTGCTCGCGGCGGCCATTATCGGCACCGTGAGCCTGTACGGCAAGGAGCGGGAGGACACGGTGCTGAGCGCGGTGTGGGCCGTGGGCATGGCGGCGGGCATCATCTTTATCACCCGTACACCGGGTTACAACGAAGACCTCATGAGCTACCTTTTCGGCAATATCCTGATGGTTCGCAAAACAGACCTCCTGCTTATCATGGGCCTGGATGTGTTCGTAGTCGCGGTCTGCTTTTTCTTTTATCATCAGCTCGAGGCGATCTGCTTTGACGAGGAGTACGCCCGTCTTCGGGGAGTTTCCGTGGAGCTGTACTATATCATGCTGCTTTGTCTTACCGCGCTGACCGTGGTCGCGCTGGTCCAGGTTGTCGGGATCGTGATGGTCATCGCCCTCCTTTCGTTGCCGGCGGCGGCCGCAGCTTTTCTGACCAGGAAGTTGTGGCAGACGATACTGGTCGCGACCGGTCTGAACCTGGTCTTCATGGTGGGAGGCCTGTCCCTGAGCTATGGTTCCGATCTGCCCGCCGGGGCGACCATTATCATACTCTCAGCCGTGGTGTATCTGCTGATCGTAACCGTCGGACCGCTCTTCAGAAGACTGGGAAAAAGACAGCGTTCCTGAACAAGGATGCTGTTTCGTGTTTTATAAATCATATCACATCGGGACCAGCAGGCGGTTGAAGCTACAACGAACTGAGCGGCGTGTGACTGCCGGAATCACGAATCCAGACAAAGGTGCGTACTGAATGGCGGAAGAAAAAGAATGGTCGGTGGTCGCCGAGTTTACCAATCATCCCGAGGCGGAGCTTGCCGGAGAGCTTCTGCGGAAACACGGCATAGACGCGGCAATCTGGTCGGACGACTGCGGAGGTATCGCGGGGGGCCAGACATTCATTCAGCGGGTCAGGGTTCTCGTGCCCGATTCAGAGCTGCAGGCGGCACGCGCAATCGTGGGAAAAGGACAGGAGGACGACTAGGTCTATCTGCTCG
>CAYWUT010000012.1:2571-32696 GCA_964460545.1 uncultured Spirochaetota bacterium | reverse complement strand
CGCAGGGACGGGCCGCTGAAAATCGTACCGGTACGATCTTTCAGTCCTTTGATACGAGACCCGCCCTGAATGCCTTGAGGTAGTTCGAGCAAAAATGATCCCTGTTCATGAGGGCCTCAGTCGCCGTTATGAGGCTCATCATGGTTTTATCCAGAGGATCGATGAGGGCTCCGTCCAGGCCGAAGCTCATACACATGACGACAAAGGCGCGGTTTACCTGCTTTCGAGCAGGGAGACCGTAGGAGATATTGCTGAGCCCGGTAATGAGCTTGACCTCCGGGAAGTTCTTTTTCACACCTTTGATGGTATCGATAACGGTGAGACCGTATGTCGTGTTCACGCTGAGCGGCGTAGTAATCGGGTCGATCGCGATATCCTCGATCTTCTTGCCGCCCTTTACAAGGTCGTTTATAATCTCATCCGCGATTTTGATCCTCGTATCAGCGTCATCGGGAATGCCGTCATCGTTTATGCAGAGGCCGAGAACGAGGCACTCGTTTTCGACGGCAACGGGAAACACCTCCTGCCACCGCTCGGACTCCTTTGTAATGGAGTTGAGCAGGGGCTTGCCGTTTTTATGCATCTCGATTCCCATCTTGATCGCGGCCCCGCGCGGGCTGTCTATGGCGAGCGGTTTTTCGGTGACGCTCATGACCTCTTCGAGCGCCCATTTCAGCTTCTCCATCTCATCGTTGACGAACGCGCCTGCGTTTACATCTATAAAATCGGCGCCCGATTCGTCCTGTTTTTTCGCAAGGTCCCGGATATATGCGGCGTCGTTCTGTTCCATCGCCTCTTTTATCTTTTTTCTCGTTGAATTGATGAGCTCGCCGACAACGATCATGGCAACCCTCCGGTGTTCCGACTGGATTTTTAAGGCCCCGCTTACACAGTTAATGGTGAAACATATGGTCTATGGGCTGGTTTTCGATCCCAAAGTAATATATGGTTAAGATTTTAGCAAATTTTTTTTAATCGGCTCTTGATGTTATATTATAGGTACGATATCCTTTCCCGCACCATGCGGTGAAAGGACAGGACAGCACGTTTTAAAGGAGCATATAAATGGAACAGGATGGAACGGAAGAGAAGACGCTTGTATCAGTGGATATGGTTCTCCCGCCGAAGGTCTGTATCGTTCCCATGAAGGCCCGGCCCGTTTTCCCCGGAATTTTCATGCCCCTGATCATAGGGGGGGATAAATATATTCAAACGATTGAAAAGACGCTCGAATCCGACGGCTTTATCGGTCTGGTCCTCGTGAAAAATCCCGAGGCCGAGGAAGACCGATACAGCAACTTCTACCGTACAGGCACGGTTGCCAGGATAATGAAGAAGATCAACCTTCCCGACGGCAAGGTCAATATCTTCATCAATACGATCAAACGGTTCGAGGTAAAGAAGTTCCTCTCATACGAGCCGACGGTTTCGGCGGCGGTCAATTATGTGGATATAAAAGTACGGATGGATGCCGAGATTCAGGCCCTTGTCAGGACTCTGTACACGGAGATAAAGGACGTGTCAGAGGACAATCCCTTTTTCACCGAGGAGATCAAGCTGAATATGGCAAACCTCAACGGTGTCGAGAAGATAACGGATTTCGTCGCCTCAATATTGAATATCGACAGGGTTGAGCAGCAGCGCATCCTGGAGACCTTTGACGTGAAGAACAGGGTCGAGCGGGTGCTGACCCTCCTCCACAAGGAAAAGGAGCTGATGAAGCTGCAGAAGAAGATACAGGAGAACATCAATGAGAAGGTGACGAAGCAGCAGCGCGAGTTTTTCCTGAAGGAACAGCTGAAGGAGATAAAAAAAGAGCTCGGGCTGGAGGTCGATGCCAAAAACTCGGATTTCAAACGTTTCAAGGAGCAGCTCGACGGCCTGGACCTGCAGGGCGAGGTGAAGGACAAGGCGTACGAAGAGCTCGAGAAGCTCGGGCTCATGGACTCACACTCTCCCGAGTACCCGGTTACGAGAAACTATCTCGAATCCATATGCTCGCTTCCGTGGAATCATCTTTCCGAGGACAAGATAGACATCCCGTCGGCGCGTAGAATACTCGACCAGGATCATTACGACCTCGACGAGGTCAAGGAACGTATCCTCGAGTTTCTCTCGGTCCGCAAGCTCAATCCCGGTTCAAAGGGGTCCATACTCTGTCTCGTGGGGCCGCCCGGGGTTGGGAAGACCTCGGTGGGAAAATCCATCGCGCGGGCCATGGGCAGGAAGTTTTTCAGGTTTTCGCTCGGGGGCATGCGGGACGAGGCTGAGATAAAGGGACACCGGCGAACGTACATCGGTGCGATGCCGGGGAAGATCATACAGGCCCTGCGGATCGTGAAAACGAGGAATCCCGTGATCATGCTCGACGAGATAGACAAGCTCGGCGTGAGCTTTCAGGGGGACCCTTCATCCGCCCTGCTCGAGGTGCTCGACCCGGAGCAGAACGTGGATTTCAGGGACCATTACCTCGATCTTCCCTTCGACCTGTCGCAGGTGCTCTTCATCACCACAGCCAACACGCTCGATACCATACCGTCCCCCCTGCTCGACCGGATGGAGGTTATAAGGCTCTCAGGTTACATCGAAGAGGAGAAGATCGAGATCGGGAAGCGATACATAATCCCCCGGTCGCTTGAAAGAAACGGCCTTAAAAAGAAGGACGTCAGGTACGAACGTGCGGCGATGAGCGAGATATTGAGAGGGTATGTTCGTGAGGCCGGCCTGAGGAACTTCGAGAAGGCCGTGGACAAGGTCAATCGCAAGATTGCGCGCAAGGCCCTGGAGAAAGAGCTGAAATTTCCCTATGTCGTGAAGAAGGACTCGATCAGGGATTTCCTCGGGGAAAGGGTCTTTGTGGAGGAGATCTATCAGAAGATCAAGAGGCCCGGGATTACCGTCGGCCTGGCCTGGACCCCGCTCGGCGGGGCCACGCTCACGGTCGAGTCCAGCCTCGTTCCGGGAAAGGGAACCCTGAAAGTAACCGGAAGCCTGGGCGATGTCATGACCGAATCCGCTAATATTGCTCTTTCATGGGTGCGCTCCGTGTCGCCGAGATACGGTGTGGACGATTCGCTCTATGAAAAAAATTTCATACACCTCCATGTCCCGGCGGGGGCTACTCCCAAGGACGGGCCTTCAGCCGGTATAACCATGGCATCCGCGATGCTCTCACTCGTGGTCGGTAAAAAGATAAAGAACCGGGTCGCCATGACGGGCGAGCTTTCGCTTCAGGGAAACGTTCTGCCCGTGGGTGGAATCAAGGAAAAGGTCATCGCGGCGAAACGTGCACGCATGAAGGAGATAATACTTCCCCAAGAAAACCGGAATGATTTGGAGGAGATACCGGAACGGATCAGGAAGGGCATCGTCTTTCACCCGGTTGCGACCATGGAGGAGGTGCTCGGATTCCTGTTCAGCGCGAGCGTATTGAAACCGTCCTGACCCGCCCGGCCGCTGTAAGCACCGTAGTATGGACATAAATCAATCGAATATGCGGAGCAGTGAGGGGCCATGGAGCGGTACGATACAAGGGGCCGGTTTTACTTTTATTTTATTTTTCGGTATATTTAGAGCGTTAACCCGCCTCGATTTGTAATCCATGAGGAGAATGAAGAACGATGAACCAGTACGACATTCTGAAGGAGCGCGGATTTGTCTTTCAGGCCACGGGTGAAGAGCAGATAAGGGACCTCTTCGATAAGAAGCGCGTTACGACATACATCGGGTTCGATCCCACTGCCGATTCTCTCCATGCCGGAAGCCTCGTGCCGATAATGGCGCTGGCTCACATTCAGAAGGGCGGGCACAGGCCCGTTGCGCTCGTTGGAGGCGGGACCGGGCTCGTGGGAGACCCGTCCGGCAAGACCGAGGCAAGAAAGCTCCTGAAGACCGCCGATGTAAAAAGGAACGCCGAGTCCATAAAGAACCAGCTCGCAAACTTCATTTCTTTCGAAGAGGGCGAGGCCCTTATGGTGAACAATGCGGACTGGCTCGTTGATATACGGTATATCGAGTTCCTGCGGGATATTGGAAAACATTTTTCAGTCAACCGTATGCTCACCGCGGAGTCCGTCAAATCGAGGCTCGAAAAGGGGCTCACGTTTATTGAGTTCAACTACATGGTACTGCAGGCATATGACTTCCACGTGCTCAACAGGGAGCACGACTGCGATCTCCAGATGGGCGGGCAGGACCAGTGGGGCAACATCGTCGCCGGGATCGATCTCATACGGAGGCTGTCCGGAAAAGAGGCGCACGGCCTGACCTTTCCGCTCATTACGAATTCGAGCGGGGAGAAATTCGGTAAATCGGTTAAGGGCGCCGTCTGGCTCGACCGGAATAAAACCTCTCCCTACGACTACTATCAGTTTTTTAGAAATACCATGGACGGGGATGTCGGCCGTTATCTCGGTCTGTTCACCTATCTCCCCATGGATGAAGTCAGGATGCTCGGAGCGCTTGCCCCGCCCCTTCTCAACAGGGCAAAGGAGATACTCGCTTTCGAGGCGACCAGGATAAATCACGGGGAGGAGAGCGCGGCCAGGGCATTCGGGGCTTCCGTGGAGAAATTCGGAGAGGCCGATCCCAATCGTACGGTCCGGACCTCTTCAGCCGTTGTGCATGCGTCGGCGAGCATGAAGGAATCTCCGGCGGTCGGCGTGGGACGTGCGGTACTCGAAGCCGGATTCAGCGCATTGGACGCCTTTGTCCTGTCGGGGCTCGCATCGAGCAGGGGGGAGGCCCGGAGGCTGATACGCCAGGGCGGCGCCTATATAGGCGGCGAACGGGTCGCCGAGGAATCGCTCCTCCTGAAAGAATCGGATTTCAACGACGGCGGCCTGGAGCTCAGGGCCGGCAAGAAACGCCACATGCGGTTAATAATCGAATAATCCGGGGACAGTTAATTTGGGGACACCTACTCACGTGACTGTCCCTAGATTAAGCGTCCCCAAATTAACTGTCCCCCTCGTTAGAAGGTGCGGCGGGACATGATGAGTGAGAGCGCTTCGGAGCGTGTCTTCTCGTTCTCCTTGAATACACCGCGTACCGCGCTCGTAATGGTGTACGAGCCGGGCTTCTTTACTCCGCGCATGATCATGCAGAGATGCTCGGCTTCGATTACAACGATGACGCCGTAGGGTTTCAGCTTGTGCATGATGAGGTTGGCGATGGAGGCGGTAAGCCGTTCCTGTACCTGCAGACGCCGTGCAAAGAGGTCCACGACTCGGGCGATCTTGGAAAGGCCCGTAATTCTATTGTCTTTAGGTATATAAGCCACGTGCGCCTTGCCGAAAAAAGGGAGCATGTGGTGTTCGCACATGGAGTAAATGGGAATGTCCTTTACGAGGACGATCTCGTCGTGCTGTTCGGACACGAGCACCTTGAGTGCGTGCTCCGGGTCCTCGTGCGTACCCGCGAATATCTCCTTATACATGCTGGCTACGCGTTCGGGAGTGCGGGCGAGATCCGGTCTGTCGGGCTCGGGATCTATCTCCTCAATGATCATTCTTACCGCTTCCTTAATCTTTCTTTCGTCCATCCGTATCTCCGCATATCGGAAATGTTAAGCTAAGGTATATAATAAAAGAGGAAAAAATCAACTGATAAACCCCGTTCACGGCAGCTTCTATTTCCCGATACAGAATCTGCCGAATATATCGTTCAGTATATCGGCCGAGGTGACTTCACCCGTGATATTCCCCAGTATGTCAAGGCTGGAGCGAACATCGAAGGCGATGAGCTCGGGCCCGCCATCCTCCCGTATTGTTTTGAGCGCGTGGTCGAGCTCCCGCGCGGCCTTCCTGAGAACGGCGAAGTGCCGCGCGTCCGTAACCAGGACCCCGTGGTCCGCCTCTACCTTCCCCCCGACGATTTTTTCACGCATCCGCTCTTCCAGCTCTTTCAGCCCCTCGCCCGTCAGGGCGGACATGGAGATATAATCATCGTCGAGCCCGATTTCGACAAGGGTTTTGGCGTCCATTCCCCGCGGAAGGTCGGATTTGTTCAGAATGGTTATTGACTGGAGGGAGGAGGTGCGTTCCGCTATATCGCGGTCCCTCCGGTCGAGGGGCCTGCTGGAATCAAGAACGATGAGCGCGAGCCGGGCCTTTTCCAGGTAGGAATTCGTCCGACGGACCCCCTCCCGTTCGATGACGTCGTCCGTTTCCGTAATACCGGCGGTATCCGCCAGTATGAAGGGGATCCCGCCGATGTTGAGCTGTTCTTCGATTATATCGCGCGTCGTGCCCGGTATGGGAGTCACGATCGCCCGGTCGAACTTGAGAAAGGCGTTGAGGATGCTCGACTTTCCCACATTCGGCTTCCCGGCAATGACCGTGAGCACGCCGTTTTTCAGGATTTTACCCGTATCGTAGCTCTTGATGAGTCCCGAGAGCTCCTCGCGCAGGGTTCGGAGCGTACGCTCGATCTCCGCGCTGGACAGGGAAGAGACGTCGTCTTCCTCCGGGAAATCGATTTCCGCCTCGAGCCTGACCAGGAGCCCGCGCAGTTCTTCCGCAATCCTTACGATTTCACCGGAAAGTCCGCCCCTGAGCTGTTTTACGCCGCTTTCGAGCGCACGCGGCGTTTTTGCCTGTACGATATCGAGCACGGCCTCTGCCTGGGCCAGGTCTATCCTGCCGTTGATAAAGGCCCTTTTGGTGAATTCCCCCGGTTCCGCTGCACGCGCGCCCCGGTAGAGCACGAGCCGCAGGACCTCGTTCACGGCGACAGCGCCGCCGTGACAGTTGATCTCAACGACGTCCTCCCGCGTATAGGTGTGGGGAGCTTTCATGACGGAGACAAGCACCTCGTCGATCGTTCTCTTCCCGTCCCGAATCAGGCCCACGCGCATGGTGAAGGAACGGGACCACTCGTCTTCCTTTCTTTTCCGCAACGGGCTGAACAGGGAGCGAACAATCTCCACCGCCCTGTCTCCGCTGAGCCTGACGATACCGATTCCGCTCTCTCCGGGCGGTGTCGATACCGCGGCTATGGTGTCGAATGGTAACGTGTTTTTCATTTTCCGTATACGCATCAAAAAGACTACATTATTCCTTATAAGATAATAAAATCAGCTCCACCGGCATAGAGATCCGGGACCTGTCCCGGCCCTTACGGGGTTTAAGGGTAAACCGGGGAACGGGGCGTCCTGACAGGGGAGCGGGGAAGCATGAAGCTTTCGAATCGAATATTTTATTCCTTCTTCGGCATCATACTGCTGGGTGGATTCGCGAGCGCCCTGGTCGGAGCCGTACTTATATCGAGGGCGGTGAGATCAGAGGCCTTCCTGCGGGTCCAGAACGAGCTCAAGACCGCCCACCTCCACATTGACAGCAAGCTGAAGGAGCTTTCATTTCACGCGCAGGCACGTATTCACGGGGACGGGGGTAAAATCTTGTTCTCGGTCAACCCCGATTATGCGGCCGTCATCCCGGACAGGGAGAACGTTCTTGCCCGTTTTTTAAGGGACGAAGGCCTGGCGCTTCGGGGATTGGAGACCGGGATATTCAGTATCCCCGTCTCCGTCATGGAAGAGACGGGCTTCGATTTTTCAGAGCTGGACGGGAACGCGCTCTGCAGCGACGAGCGGACCCTCTGGCTCGTTTCCACGGCAAGTGGAGGGGGGCAAACGGCGTTTTCAGGGATTCTCCTCAACGGGGACGCGGAGCTCGTGGGCCGTATTCAGGAGCTTCTCTACGGGAGGGAGTACTACGGGACCAAACCATTCGGCACGGTAACGGTTTTCTGCGGAGACAGACGGGTCGCGACCACGGTCGTGGGACCTTCCGGAGACATCGCGGTCGGGACGCGCGTTTCGGATATCGTGCGGGAGAAGGTACTCGTCGAGCGGGAGATTTGGCTCGACCGGGCGTACGTGGTGGACGACTGGTATCTCTCCGCGTACGAGCCGCTTTTCAATCCAAAGGGAGAACCCGTGGGTATACTGTATGTGGGTGTGCTCGAGAGGAAGTACCTCGATATAAAGAGAAGGGCGATGTTTCTTTTATCCGGAATAACCATACCGACCCTCCTTCTCCTCGTTTTAGGAGTATATTTCATATCCCGCTCCATGGTAAAGCCCATTTCGGATCTTGCGCGTGCGTCCTCCAGTATAGCCTCGGGGAATCTCGACATAACCGTCAGTACGTCAGGGGCGGCGAATGAGATCAAGACACTGTCCGGGGCGTTCAATCGTATGGCTGAGGCAATCGGGGAGCGGGAGCGGGAGCTGAAAGAGACGAATGAAGAGCTCTCCCAGCGGAGCCAGGACTATCAGGAGCTCCTCAGTTTCGTGACGCACGAGCTGAACAATTCCATCGGCTCCCTCCTTCTCAACGTCTCAATCCTGGAAGACGGAACGGTCGGCCGGCTTGAAGCGGAGCAGCGTGAAATCGTGGAGCTCATAATCCGCGATGTCCAGAGGTTCAGGGAGATGGTCAGGAATTATCTCAACATATCCCGTCTCGAGAAGGGGACTCTCAGGTTCAATCCCGTTTGGATAAACCTCAGGGAGCGCGTAGTACAGCCCGTGGTCGACAGGCTTCGTGGAAGAATAGCGCACCGGGAAATGGACCTCCTGTGGGACTGGAAAAAAGAATCCGTGGTGTACGGCGATCCCGAGCTGCTCGATATCTGTTATAGCAATCTCATCGTGAATGCGCTGAAGTATGGAAAAAAGTGGGTAAAGCTCACTTTCAAAGAAGGGGAAAACGGATTCGTGCTCGGAGTCGAGAACGGTGGTCCTCCCATTTCCGGTGAGGAGATACACCTGCTTTTTCAGAAATTTTCACGGCTCGTAAAATCGGATGACGGCGCGGGTCTCGGCCTCTACCTCGTGCGCCAGATAGCGGAGAGACACGGAGGCGAGGTGTGGTGCGAATCAAACGAAGAAAGAACGGGCTTCTACATGCGGCTTCCGAAGGTGGAGGTAAGGCGGGAATAAACGGGAAAGGCGCGGCTGCCCAAGGGTTCGATTGCTTTCTCACGCGCCTGGGGAGGCGGGCAGGAAAACGGTGAATACGGACCCCTCATCCGGTACCGAATCCACCGATATTCGGCCGTTGTACTCCGCGAGCACCCTCTTGACGGTCGCGAGCCCGAGGCCGGTTCCCGATATGGAGCCGGTTTTTCTGTTTCGTACGCGGTAGAATTCCTGGAAGAGGTTCTTCATCTCCTCGGGGCTCATCCCGATGCCCGTGTCCCTTACAGTCACTTTGCAGAGGCCGTTCTCACGCTGCAGGTCTATATCGAGCTTTCCGCCTTCCCTGTTGTATTTGAGTCCGTTGGAGATGAGGTTCATAAAGATCCTGTCCAGATCGGACCGGTCCGCCTTCACGACAACGGGCTCGGAGGGTGTAGTGACTTTGAGTGAAATTCCGTTTCCTTCGGCCTGTCCCCTGTAGAAGTCGGATTGTGCTTCGAGGACCTCGCCCAGGTCGACCGTTTCGATGGATTTTTCCATCTTCCCGGAGTCACGTTTGTTGATATCGAGGAGGTCCCGGATAAGCTCGAGCAGCGCCTCCCCCCTTATGTTGCAGCGGGCCAGGAGCTCGTGTATCTTCTCCGGATTCGCATCGAACATACCCGTCAGTATGACGTTTATGTAATTTATGATAGCGGCAATGGGGCTCTTGAGCTCATGGGCGACCATGGAGATGAACCTGTTCTTGTCCTGCTCCGCCTTCCAATCCTCCGTGAAATCCTCGACGATTATTATCGCGCCCCCGACCTCATCTTCGCGGATGAGCGACGCGACCCGTATCTTGAGCATGGTCTGATTCCGCTCGATCTCGAAAACCCGCTCCGCGGTCATTCCGCTGGAAGGATCTGCCGCTTCCCCTACGGCGGCGAGTATCTTTTCATCCGCGAACAGGTCGCTGACGTTCTTTGTTTCCCTGAAGTTTTTACCCAGGAAATATTCCGCTTTCGGGTTCATGAGCACGGGCTCGGTCAGGATGTTGAGGACAACGACACCCTCCTGCATCGCGTTGATGAGCTGGCGGGAGAGCGTGCGCTCGTTGTTCAGCTCGGAGAGGTATTTCTCCCTGTCCTGTATGAGTTTTCTCTGCTGGACGGCCCGCTCCGTGACCTGCAGGAGGTCGGCGGGTGTGAAGGGTTTGACGAGAAAGTCGAAGGCGCCGTGCCGCGTGACTTCGACCGCGGCTTCCACGGTAGCCAGGGCTGAAACGATGATGACAACGGTCTTTAACGCGTATTTTTCGTTGATGTACTCCGTCACCTTGAACCCGTCGATACCCGGCATCTTCAGGTCGACGAAGGCGAGATCATAGGTTTTTTGTTTTAACAGCTCGATTGCGGTCTCTCCGTCCCGCGCAAGATCGACGGAAAAGCCGTGTTTTCTCAGAATACGGGCTATCCCCTCCCGCATGCCCTCTTCGTCGTCTATGACGGCGACATCCATTCCTTCCATCATTTTTTCCTCTGCAGGTACTGTTCGATCTTGCCGAGCAGATGATCGAGCGGCACCGGTTTCGTCAGTATCTCGTTTACTTTCATCCACTCCCGTTTCACCGGGTCCTCGACGTCGAATTTATATCCGAGCTCCCTGGGGGCCGCGGTCTGCATGATTATGGGGACGGACCGGAGGTCAGGCTCGTCCTTTACCTTCTTACAGAATACAAAACCGGAGTCGTAGTGCTCCATCATGAGGTCCGCGATAATGACGTCCGGTTTGAATGATTTCAGCACTCGAAGGCCCTCTTCCGTATCGAGCGCGGTTTCCACGGTATAACCCTTCTCCTCGAGAAACAACCGCTGGGCCTTCAGAAGATCGTCATCGTCATCGATTATAAAGATTTTCGGCACTACTGTCCTCCCGTATGTAGTTCTTGATAGTGATGGTGAAACAGGCCCCGCCTTCCGGATTGTTTGCCGCCTCGATATTCCCGCCGTGCATCTTCACGATGCCGTAGCACACGGGAAGGCCCAATCCCGTTCCCTTGCCGACCGATTTCGTCGTAAAGAAGGGGGAGAAGAGCTTGGGCAGGTTCTCCTCGGAAATACCGGTACCGGCGTCCCGTATACTGATTAGAAACCCGTCCGGCTCCCTGCGGGTCGTGACCGCTATCTCGCCCCCGCCGGGCATCGCCTCGCATGCGTTCTTGATGATGTTGTCGAAAACCTGGCGAAGCTGGTTTACGTCGACCCACTGCTCTTCCAGCGAATCGTCGGTATCTAAATTAACAGTGTAACGAGCCTTTGGAAAGCTCCCGATGACTCCTTCGAGGGACCGCGTTACCAGCCCGTTTATGTCGGCGCTTCGTCTCTCGATCTTCTCCTCGCGCGCGAAATTGAGTATGCCGCGAACGATTTTCCGTGTCCTCTCAGCCTCGAGTATGATCCTGTCGATATCCTCACTGTTCGCCGTCTTCTCTTCTATTTCCTCTTTCAGCAAATGGGAGTACATGAGGACCACGCCCAACGGATTGTTGATCTCATGGGCAATACCCGCGGCCATCTGGCCCATGGACGCGAGCTTCTCGGCATGTATGAGTCTGTTCTGGTTTTCCTTCAGGTCATCGAGGGTTTGCTCTATCTTGTCGATGAGATAGGGGAGGCACATCTCCGGCTCCGCCATGCCCCTGCAAACCGCTATCGCCTTTTCCCTGCACGACGCGTAACCGCATGCGCCGCAGTTGAGCTCGTCCTCGGGTGAGAACTTGTTCGTCATTCGGAGTACCTTTTGGATTTCCTCTTCCGGCGGGGTCGTGAGCTCCCGGTCGAGCGGGGTGAAATCGCAGGAAAGGTCCACATCGAAGTATTCACTGTTGAGGTTACGCCACTCTTCGACGTCCTTGATGGATGTTTTTCCGTTGATGTACTGGATCAGTGTTTTCTTTCGATCGTAGAAGGTGATGTCGTTTACCATGTCAGGCCCGGCTATGCATCCTTCGCAGAAGAGGAGGTCGTAGAACCGGTAAGCCGCCTTTTCATTTCTCTTCACGCGCGTCGAGAGCGCCCGGAGCAGGTCGATGACGCGTTCCGCACCCTCCACCACGACGACCGGACTCTCGAGCAGGTCGTCATCGATATCCGCAGCCTTCAGGAGCCCGCCGCTCACGGGGTATATTCTTCCCAGGTTCGCCTGCGGTTCATCCAGCTCTCCCTCCTCACTCTGTTCGGGCCTGATGTTCTTTTCAGCGAAGAGCTCGGAGAGCTCGGAGAAGGTAAGGACTTCATCCACGTACCGGGAACGAAGCGCCTCGTCCTTCTTCGCAACGCAGGGACCGATGAAAACGGTACGGCCTTTTTCTTTTTTTCGATTGATGACTCGTGCCATGGCTTCCATGGGAGAGGCGATGTTCGCGAGATAGGGAGCAAGTTCCGGAAAATGCTTTTCAATGAGAAAAACAATGGACGGACAGGGGGAGGATATGAGGAACCCGTCCCCATCTTCCTTCAGGAGCTGTTCGAAACGGTCCTGATACTCGTATGAGATGAGATCCGCTCCGAAGGCCACCTCGAAAACACCGTCGAATCCGGCCTGCCGGAGCGCTCCTGAAAGCCGCTGCGGCTCGAGATCGAGGAACGCGGCCGGAAACGAGGGAGCGAGCATCGCGTAGACCGGCTCCTCTCCCTGAAGCATCGCGTTCACAACTTCCACGGATGAACGTATCTTCTTTGCGCCCTGCGAGCACATGTTAACGCAGTATCCGCAGGAAATACAGAGTTCGGGGATGATGTGCGCCTCGCCGTCATGGACCTGTATCGCTTTCGTGGGACAGGAGCGGACGCACGAGTAGCATTTTTTACAGAGGTCTCCGACCGTGTAAACGCTTACCGTCAATGCTGTACCCTCCTGGGTATGGGCGCGTACTTCGTGTGAAGGATTTCATGCGCCCGGGATGAACCCGGCTCTCCGAGGAAACCGTTGTAGAGCTCACGTATCGCGGGATTGCGGTAGGACCTTCGCACCTCCCGCGTTTTGTCCAACGCATAGATCGATCGAATCCTTTCCTGTATGCGGGTCGGCTCGTACCCGTACATCTGGCCTCCTCCGCCCACGCAGCCGCCCGGACATGCCATAACCTCGATGAAATGGTAATTTTCACGGTTCGTTTTGATCCGCCTGAGGATCTCGCGAGCGTTGGCCAGCCGGTTGACGACCGCCACCTTGAGCTCCATTCCCTCTATCGAGACGGTCGCCTCTTTTATACCTTCGAAGCCGCGCACATCCTCGAACTCGATCCGGTCGAGGTCCCGTCCCGTCAGAATATAATAGGCCGTCCGGAGGGCCGATTCCATGACCCCGCCAGAAGCTGCGAATATATCACCCGAACCGGAGGTAAGCCCCAGCGGAGCGTCGAATTCGCTCTCCTCGAGCATCGGAAAATCGATTCCGAACTCCTTGATGAGCCGGGCGAACTCCCTGGTGGTAAGCACCGCGTCGACGTCCGGAATACCGTTTGTCGTCATCTCCGGTCTCCTGGCTTCGTACTTCTTGGCCGTGCAGGGCATAATGGACACAACGTATATATCCTCGGGACGTTTACCGAGCTTTTGGGCCAGTCTCGTCTTGATGAGCGCGCCCATCATCTGCTGGGGGGATTTGCAGCTGGAAATATTCGGCAGGAAATCGGGGTAATTCTGCTCCACGAACTTTATCCACGCGGGGCAGCACGACGTGAAGAGCGGCAGGACGCCTCCCTTCTGGATCCTCCGCACGAGCTCCTGTGCTTCTTCCATGATGGTCAAATCGGCCGTGAAATCAGTGTCGAACACCCCGTCGAAGCCGATTTTCCTCAGTGCCGTAGCGATCATGCCCGTAACGTTCTTTCCCGGATCGAGCCCGAAGAAGTCGCCGAGCGATACCCTGATTGCGGGCGCGGCCTGGGCCACGAGGTATTTCTTTCTGTCGAGGAGCGCTCCCGCGACCCCGTCGAGCGAGGAGACCTCGTTCAGCGCACCGGTCGGACAGGCGAGGACGCACTGTCCGCAATTGACGCACGTGGTCTGGCTCAGGTCCTGTTCGAAGGCGGGAAGCACGATGGTGTCGAAACCCCTTCCGGAAAAATCGATGGCGCCCACACCCTGCACCTCTTCGCAGACCCTGACGCAGCGGCCGCAGAGTATGCACTTGTCGGGGTCGCGTACGATTGCGGGTGATGAAAAATCGGTGTAGTGGTGTCTCGTCCTGCCCCTGTACGGGACATTTTCGATATTGTACTCCGCTGCGAGCGACTGGAGCTCGCAGCACCCGTTTCTCGTACATGTCAGGCATTCAAAGGGGTGTGAGGCGAGGAGCAGCTCTATGATCGTCTTTCTCGCGTTCAGGACCCGCGGGCTCCTGGTATAGACCTCCATCCCCTCCTCGGCGGGAAAAGAGCAGGACGGGACGAGCCCGCCTTTTCCCTTTACTTCAACGACGCACATCCTGCATGCTCCCGACGGAAAGAGGTCGTAGAGGTGACAGAGAGTCGGTATTTTTTCTCCGGCCGCTTTCGCGGCGTCGAGGATGGTCGATCCCCGCTCTATGGAAACGTCCTTGTCGTTTATCTTGAGATTTATCATCAGGTCCCCCTATTTTTTCTGGATGGCACCGAAGCGGCACACCTCGAAGCATGCACCGCAGCGAATACACTTGTCGTCAACTATGTAGTGGGCTTTCTTGGGCTCACCCATTATAGCGCCTGCCGGACATTTACTCGCACAGGCGGTACACCCCGTGCAGGCGTCCGTGTCGATCGTGTAGGTGAGCAGGCCGCGGCACTGGCCGGCCGGGCACCTCCTGTCGTAGATATGGGCCTCGTATTCGTCGCGGAAAAACCGCAGGGTGGAGAGAACCGGGTTCGGAGCAGTTTGTCCGAGTCCGCAGAGTGCCGTGTCCTTGATGACCTCGGCGAGGTTCTGAAGGTTCAGGATCATGTTGAACCGGTCGAGGTTCTCCCTCTCGGATTCCATCTTCGAATAGGGAGAAACGATGGACTCGAGGATCTCGAGCATCCTCTGCGTCCCCTCCCGGCACGGTATGCACTTGCCGCACGATTCGTTCGTGATGAACGAGAGGAAGTATTTCGCAACGTCCACCATACAGGTGTCTTCATCCATGACGACGAGACCTCCTGAGCCCATCATGGCTCCGAGGCTCTTGAGCGATTCATAATCGATCCTGACATCGAGATGCTCTTCCGGAATACAGCCGCCGGACGGCCCTCCTATCTGAACGGCCTTGTATTTCTTCCCGTCCGGTATGCCGCCGCCGATATCGTATATGATCTCCCTGAGCGTAATGCCCATGGGCACCTCTACAAGCCCGGTATTTTTAATCTTGCCCGTAAGCGCGAACACCTTCGTTCCCCTGGAATTCTCGGTGCCCAGGGAAGCGAAATAATCCGCGCCTTCACGCATTATGCCCGTCACATTCGCAAAGGTCTCGACATTATTGATCACGGTCGGGCACCCGAAAAGGCCCTTGTCCGTGGGGTAGGGCGGTCTCGGCCTCGGCATGCCGCGTCTTCCCTCGATGGAGGCGATGAGCGCGGTCTCCTCGCCGCACACGAACGCTCCGGCGCCCTTCTTCAGCCTGAGATCGAAACGGAAGTCTCCCGGACCGAGCCTGCACCCCAGCATCTTCTCCTCTTCGAGTATTTCGATGGCCCTCTCTAAACGCGCGATGGCCAATGGGTATTCGGCCCTGCAGTAGATGATGCCCTCCTGCGCGCCCGCGGCGTAGGCAGCGGTGATCATTCCCTCGATGAGGGCGAAGGGGTCGCCTTCCAGAACGGACCTGTCCATGAACGCACCCGGGTCTCCCTCGTCGGCGTTGCATATGACGTACGTGCGTTCGGATTCCGTGCCCCGGGCGAAAGCCCATTTCTTGGCCGTGGGGAATCCTCCCCCGCCCCTTCCCCTGAGACCGGCGTTCAGTACCTCTTCTATCACCCCTTCCGGACGCATCCGCAGGGCCCTTTCCAGTCCCTTGAATCCGCCGCGGGAACGGTAGTCCGATATGGAAACGGGCTCTATGACTCCGCAGTTTCTCAGTACGAACTTGACCTGTTTCTTGAAGAAGGGGTGCTCGCTGATGAGCGGCAGGCCGTCAAGCACCTTTCCGTTTCCGTACTGCCCGATTATCCCCTCATTTTCATAGGAGTGATGTAAGAATGTTTCAGTGAGCAGGTTCCCCACGTTTTCCGGCGTTACACCGCCGTAAGAAATCCTGTTTCCTTCGCTGGTGAGAATATCCACTATGGGCTCGACCTGGCAGTAACCCACGCACCCGGTGGGACGTATATCGAGCTTCATGTCCCGCTCGCGGGCCCAGTTTTCAGCGGTTTCTCTGACCTCGTCCGCTCCCGAGGCGAGTCCGCATGTTCCGGTTCCGATTAAGAGTTTCATCCGGCTTCTCCTTCTTCCCTGAGCGAGGAGATGATCTTTCTGAGTTTTTTATCGTTCAGCCTGCCGTGGAACTTGCCGTTCACGGTCATAACCGGGGCTATGGAACAGGCCCCGAGACAGGCGACCGTGTTCAGTGAGAAGAGGCCGTCCGCCGTTGTCTCGCCCACATCGATGCCGATCTCCCGTTTGAGCGTTTCCACGAGTCCGGCCGAGCCCTTGACGTGACACGCGGTCCCTCTGCACACTTCGATGGTGTACCTGCCGGGCGGATTGAGCTTGAACTGGTTGTAAAAGGTCGCCACGCCGTACACCTTGGACTCGGGAAGTCCCAGGTGGTCCGCGACCCTGCATATGGATTCCCTTGACAGATAGCCTTCCCGGGCCTGCACGGCCTGGAGCACGGGAATGAGGTGCTCCCTCCTTGCGGGAAAGCCGTGGATAATCCTTTCAGTGGAACGAACATCTTTCTCTTCAGTTGTTTTCACGGGTTTGCCTCTAAAGATTGTTAAAGTTTTAACGTACTGCCGAGAGACCTTGAAAATATTCTCCAGATGATTGCCGTTGATCGTTAATTATTTGTCAATATCATACTAATATTTTTCCCCATCGTCAATATTAAATAAACCTTGGTGCGTGGATATCGGGAAAAAAGCCGTTCGATTTCAGACCCTGGCCAGTGCGGCGGGGCTGCCTGTAAGATGATAGAAGGTCGTACCGAATTCGCTGAGCTCCTCGGGGAAGTGTGTGACCACGACCGCGGGTACGGGATGTTCCTGGAGCATTTCGAAGAAGGTTTTCCAGAGGAACCTGCGCGCCTTCTTGTGAAGGCTCGAGAAAGGCTCGTCGATCAGTACGATTTCCGGAATGTCCGCGAAACAGCGGGCGAGGGCCGCGCGTTTGGCCATTCCGCCGGATAGTTCCTCGGAAGTAAGTGAACCGCTCTTCTCAAGGCCCACCCGTTCGAGCAGTTCTTCCGCCCTGCAGTAAATATCCCGCTGATGGTGTCCTGAGTAACGGAGTGGGAGGGCGATGTTGTGAAGCGTCGAACGGCCGGGAAGGAGCCTGTCGTCCTGAAATATGAACCCGACCCGCCCGGGCCGTTCGACTCCGCCCCTGTCGGGAGTGATAATCGAACCGATGATCTTTAAAAGCGTCGTCTTTCCGATCCCGGAGTCCCCGGTTATGACCGCCGTTTCACCGGGGTTAACCTCGAGGCTGATGTTTTGCAGCAGGACGCTCCCCTCTTCATACCCGAAGGAGACCTTCCTGAGCGTCAGGGGCGCCGGATGGCGTTTTTCCAGCAGGATTTTCCTGAACCGCTCGATCTCGTCCCCGCCGCATCGCCCGAGCCCGGCTTTCACGTTTACGGACGAACGCCGCTCACGTTTCGGCTTTTTCTTCCTTTCCCGTTCCCTGCCGCCTGCCGCGGACGGCTGAATGAAAACCCGTGAGAGGGCCCTGGAGGTGAGCATCACGAGCAGGACGAGCAGGCATCCCCATGAAAAGAGGAGCCGCATCTGGAGCGACTGGTACGCGGCCTGTATCCTGAATCCGATTCCGTTGTTGGAGCCGAAGTATTCCGCCACGACCGAAGCCTTGATCCCGAGGGTGATGCCGAGCCGTATTGATGAGATGAAAAAGGGCCTGAGATGGGGGAGTATGACCTCCCGCGTTCTCGGGTAGGTGCCGGGTCTGAAAAGAACCACCATCTCCTCGAGCGCCCGGGGAACCGTTTTCATGCCTTCAAGCACATTGAAGGTGATGAGGGGAAAGCAAATGAGCCCGATCACGAAGAGGGGGGAGAGGTATCCCGTACCGAGTATGAGTATGAGCGGAATGGCCCAGAGTATGGGGGGTATGCCCTGTATGAAGAGAACACCCGGCCTGAACAGGGCCTCGAGCCGCGCCCTTCTCCCGGCCGCCATTCCAACGACGGTTCCCGCGACCAGTCCAATGGCAAAACCGGCGCAGACCCGTGAGAGCGTGATGAGGATCTGTTTCCAGGTACCGGGCTTGAGCATAAGGAGCGCGGTGTCAAAAACCGTCGTCCATGGAGGCGGTACGAAGAAGGAACCGGCAATCCGGGATATCATGGTCCAGATGAGCAGGAGCAGCAGTATACCCCCGGCCGGATAATACCACTTCACGCTGTATTCTTTAACCGCCATCTCCCGCCGCTTCCGTGTCCGTCTATCTCGCCGGATTGAAGAAAAATTCTCCGTCTATACCTCCCTCCCCGGGGAGAAGGTCTTTCACGCGTTTATAATAATCAAGTACGAGTTCCCTGTTCCGGTCGAAATCGGGTACCATGTACAGCGTGTTCCCCAGAGCGGTCCGAACGACACGCTCGTCCATTTCGAAGAGGCGGTACGTTTTCCCCGCCGCATCCGCGGGATCTTCCATGGCCTCGGCCGTGCACGCGCGCCACAGGTCGTTAATCCGGACTATGATCCGCGCGTTTTCACGCGCCCATTCTTCCAGCGCGAACAGGCTTACCTGGGGAGAGTAGGGGTTTCCGCCGGTGACCCGTGCCCACGCGTCCTGATATTTTATTACCCTGATCAGGCCTTTCTTCAATTCCATGGAAGTGGCCAGGGGCTCGGGGAGCGGGGCCGCGTCGATTTTTCCGGCGAGCAGTTTCGGCACCGTCTGGGAGAAGGGGGAAAAGGATATTTCCACCTCGGATTCCCCTATACCGGTCTCGCGGAGAATGGAGCGCGTCTGGAAGTCCAGCGGAGATCCGGGAAAGGGAAGAGCGACCCGGTTTCCACGTAAATCAGAAAAGTCACCGATGGATTCCCGGGCGGTCATGAGTGAGGAAACGCCCCACACACCGGTATTGATCATGACAAGGGGGCCGCCGTTTCTTCTGTTTTCCCACCCGGTGCTGGTTCCGGTAAAGAGCAGGTCCGCCTCCCCGCGCAGGAGCCGGGCGAGGGCCTGGGGATGGTTCACGAAGAACTCGATCTCGACGGATATTCCGTTCGCGCCGTTCTTTTCCTCCATGAGGAGGAAGGGGGCCGAAGCGGTCGATTTCGGCACGAGTATACGCACGGTTTCATTTCCGTCTTCCCGGGCAAAGAGAAGACCGGAAAAAGTAAACGGGAGAATGATGAAAAACACCAGAAACCTTCGGGCCATGGTCTTTCCTTTCCGCCCGCTCTCAAAGCTGGTGTGAATTTCAAAAGATATCGGGTTTGGAAGAGAACGGGCACCCGCATTAATATACCAAAGCTCTTCAATGCAGGGCAAGTCCCTTGGTGGAACGGGACAATTCCCTCGATGGAACGGGACAGGTCCCTCGATGGAACGGAAATGGTCGTTCTTACTCGGTCAGTAAGGGTAGGAAACCGCGCCCTCGATATCGGATAGGCGCGTCATCTCGGGTACTATGTCCTTCACCGTTTTTGCACCTGCCACCGCCATTGCGTTTTTCAGCTCATTCCTTATCCTGCCCAGGAAGAACGCGAGTCCGTCCATACCTCCTCCGGCGAGGAAGATGAATACGGGCCGTCCGATGAGCACGAGGTCAGCGCCGAGACAGAGCGCCTTGAACACGTCCTCTCCCGTTCGTATACCCCCGTCAACCCCGATAAGGGCGTCTTTTCCCGCCTCTTTCCGGACCTCTCCGATCATTTCAAGGGCCGAGGGAAGGGATTCAAGTATCCTTCCGCCCCTGTTGGAGAGCACGATGCCCCGGGCGCCCGCGTCCAGGGCCTTCAGCCCGTTACGGGGGGAGAGTATTCCCTTGACGATAACCGGAAGGGGTGAATGGCTGATCAGTTCGCGGAGCCTCTTCTCATCGACAAGGCCCGCACCCGGGCCTGTCTTGAGGTCGACCCCGAGGCCGACCGTCTTGACTCCCGAGATCAGGGCCTTTTCCAGGTTTTTCAGGGTGACCGATTGTCCGAGATAGGGGTTGAAAAAGGGTATACCGTGACCGCCGAGGTCCGCAAGCGGGCCGGAGAGCGTGTCGTCTTCAGAGACCTTCTCGCCGTACTCGCTCTGGGCTATGCACCCGATGCTGCCCGCTTTTTTCGAACCGGCAAGCACCATGCGGTTGTACTCTTCTTCGGACCAGAGGGACCGCATGTTCCGCTTGATGTTGGAGATGGGCGCCGGAAGCACCGGAAGGTCGAGCGGTATACCGAAAAGGTCGCTCCCGGTATTTACGTTATCAAGATGCTTGAGCAGGTCGGGCACTATGACGTAACGGGCAAGAACACGAAGGTTCCGTTTGAAACCTCCGCCCCTTCCCACCGCGCCTATTCCGGGAAGCATCCCGGCGCATTCGGCTCCGTCGCATACCCTGCAGACGGAGCAGATGCCCCTGAGCCTGGCAACGGCCTCCTTTCGAATCGCGCCCTCATTGAGCTCGCCCTCGGCGCCGAGAGAAATCCTGATGGTCTTTACCGCGAGGTTCGCGGCTGAGAGCGCCTCCTCCCTCGTATCGGCGACCGTGATGACATTGCCGCATTTTTCCACATTGCTCGTGGGGATGTGCACCGTATCGCCGAGACCGCACGTGACGAACACGTTCCGCACGCTCGGTATCGAAAGTGCCTCCTCTATTCCTTCGACGGCCCGGACCGTGCCGCTGCCGGGTATGAGCGCGCGTTCAACGGACACACGCTGATATTTTTCCGAGAGGTCTCCCGGGGGTTCTCCCAGCGCAATATTGATGGCCGCCCGTATGAGCTCGACTCCGGTCGAGTAGGGGTAGGTATAGGCGGACATGAATCCTCCCGAGAGCCTCGATGCTATCTCTCCCACCATGGCGCCGTTTTTGGTGAGCTTTATATCGCCCTTGGCCGCTCCGGTTTCAATGCCGAGTGCGCGGATACCCCGCTTGAAAACATCCACGCCGTCTTTAACGAGCCCCTCGTCAAGCTCGGTCGGCATGATATGGCCGGTTTCCACGAAGTAGGGGGGGAACTCTATGATGCGGTCCGCTACTCCCGTTATATGGATTTTTCCCTTCCAGATGAGCCCGTCGATGCTGAGCTCGGGTCCGTCCATGAAACCCTCCGCGATGATCTCACCACGCGGCGAGGCGTTTTTCGCGCGTTCATATGCAAACCGGATCACCTCGGGCCCGCCCACCTTCATGACCCCCCGCGCCCCCATATTGTCCGCGGGCTTGATGACAAAGGGATAACCCAGGCTCTGCGACGCGCTGAGAACATCGTCATAGCTCCAGCAGGGGTAGAACTCGGGCTCCGGAACCTTCTTCTCCCGCAGCCGGTTCCGCATCTTGATCTTGTTCGTGGTAGCCTCGGCCACGTCTATACGGTTGCCCGGGAGGTCGAGGGCCTGCTGAACCGCGGCAACGGTGAGTGACGCGTCGGTACCGACGGTTAAAACTCCGTGTATGGGACGGGACGCGGCGAACTGCTTTGCCACGCGTACGGTGCCGTCCACGTCCCGCGTGCTCATGACGATCGGATAATCGGCGAGCTTCATGCCGAAGGCGTTTTCGTTATAGTCGGTGACGACCGTGGAGAGGCCCATCTCCTTTGCGGTGCTGATAGCCGGTGCCTGGAGAATTCCGGCCCCTATGATCATAATGGTTTTCACGTCGGACCTCGAATTAGCATAAATTCGGAAGAAACCGGTATTCCCTTCTATATAAGAGAATCTCCCGTCCTGAAGGCGGTCGCTTTGAGCAGGGAAACGAGTTTGTCGTCGGAGTTCCTGACCTCGATAACGTAGCAGCCCGTATTCCTTCCCTTGTGCTTCTCGGTGCAGAGGGCGGTGATCCTGTCTCCGGGCGCGACGGGTCTCGTGAAGCTGATGCCCATCTCGAGCGCCAGCGAGAGCGTTCCGTCGCTGTTCGAAGCCAGTGCAAACGCCACATCCGCGAGGGCGAAGAGGGTCCCCCCGTGACACACTCCGGCTGCGTTCAGGTGCTCGCCCGTTACCGTCATAGAGACCGTGGCCCTGCCAAGCTCGAATTCCCTTATCTCCATTCCAAAGAGTGTGATAAGGGCGTCGTGTTTCTCTATATGACGCTTTATCTTGTCAAGTTCACCGGGCATCTTCTTCGCACCATCCTTTTCATTCGACCGTGTCGAGAAACTCAAAGGTAAGATTATCAGAAGCCGGGGCTTTTGGCAAGTACCGCGTAGAGGCACGCTGTACGGCATGCTCAGCAGCACACTGAGCGGAACGCGGAGCTTAATGCGAAGCCGTCCGGGTAACGGGTCCGGATTCCTTCCCGTAAAAACCTTGATTGTATACGCCGTTTTACTTAGATTTGAACGCAAAAAATCGTCGGAAACGGTGCATGAAGCTCTCCTATTCATGGCTCAACGAATACGTCAAGATAGACGATATCGACCCTTCCGAGCTTGCGCTCAGACTTACCATGTGTACCTGCGAAACCGAGGAGGTCGAGGAGATAGGCGGCCTGGAAAAGGTCGTGGTCGGAAAAATCCTCGAGGTGAGCCCTCACCCTTCTTCGGACCATCTCTTTGTCACAAAAGTGGATGTGGGAAACGAAATCCTCGACATCGTAAGCGGGGCTCCCAACACCCGGGAAGACACCTGCGTTCCTGTCGCGCTTATCGGAGCGAAACTGCCCGGGGGCATGAAGGTAAAGAAAGCGAAGCTTCGCGGCGTACCTTCGTTCGGTGTGGTCTGTTCCGAGATGGAGCTCGGAGTGAGCGAGGACCACTCGGGACTCTGGATATTGAACGAGGAGGAGGGGATGGACCGGGCCCTTCTGAAACCCGGAACGCCCGTTGAAAACCTCTTTCCCGCCAGGGATTCGATAATCGATATCGACAACAAGAGCCTGACGAACAGGCCCGATCTCTGGGGCCATTACGGTTTCGTGCGCGAGCTCGGGTGTATATTCGGCAGGCCGATAAAACCCGCTTATCTACAGGATGAGCTCGACGCTGTTTTAGGTGCTCGGGGCGAGGGCGAAGTGAAGGTCCGTATCACGGACTCCGATCTCTGTTCACGGTACTCGGCGGTCGAGCTGGAGAATATAAGGATAAAGAGGGCGCCCTACCTGATCAGGCGGCGCCTCTTTTCACTCGGAATCAGGCCCATCAGCAATATTGTGGATATTACCAATTACGTTATGCTTTTCACGGGGCAGCCCCTTCACGCCTTCGATGCGGAAAAGGTCGCCCGGCGGTCGATCGTGGTCAGGCGCGCGGTCAAGGATGAGACGATTCACACCCTTGACGGCACGCTGAGAGATCTGGATGAAAGCACGCTGCTCATCGCGGACGAGGAGAAAGGGATAGCGATCGCGGGGGTGATGGGAGGGCTCAACTCGGAAATCGAAGAGGGGACCGGGCGAATCATCATAGAAGCGGCGAATTTCAACCCGGTGAGCATACGCAGGACAGCGGCGCGCCTCGGGTTTCGGACCGAGGCCTCGAACAGATTCGAAAAGACCCTCGATCCGGAGCTCACCATATGGGGGCTGACCGGCGCTGTTTCTCTGATTCGGAAAACAATCCCAGGGGCCCGGGTCCGTTCTCCCCTTGCCGACGCGTATCCCGGTACCTGTCAAAACCCGGTGATTCGGCTCAACTGTGCGTGGGCCGAGAGGCTGCTCGGTGTATCCGTGGGCCGGGAAAGGATCGTACGGATACTGAGCTCCCTGGGTTTCAAGGTGGATGAATCGAACGGGGACGACCTGAAGGTCGGAGTCCCGTCATTCAGGGCCACGAAGGACGTTTCGATCCCTGAAGACCTCGTTGAAGAGGTCGGAAGAATATACGGATACGGGTCGATCGAGCCGATCCTCCCCACGATCGAAAGCGCTCCCCCGCGCAGGGACGACGTGCTGAGTCTCATTGCCGACCTGAAGGGACGACTCTCGGGAGACCTCGCCCTTACCGAGGTTTATACCTACTCTTTTCAGGCCGATGACGTTCTTGACCTGTTTTACGATGAGGGCCCCTTTGTCACCATACTCAATCCGGTAAGCGCCGGTTTGTCCAGGCTCCGCAGAAGCCTGCTCCCGGGCATCTTCGGCATTCTGGAGAAGAACAGTGCTTCGAGAAGGGAGATCTCCGTTTACGAGATCGGTTCGACCTTCAAGCCCGCGGCGGACGGAGGGCTGCCCGTGCAGGGAACCACGGTGTGCGGGCTTTTTCTCAGAGAGGTATCCTGTCCCGTTTTCTTCGAAGCGAAATCCGCGACCGAGGGCCTCGTTCGGTCTCTCGGGATTGATGTCAGGTATCTTCCCTTCGACCGGATCGGAGAGTTCTCCGGCCGCGTCGATTTAAGCGACCTCGGAAAAGACGAAGTCTGCCACCCCGGCAGGAGGGCTCTCCTCTGCACGGGGGAATCCTGCTTCGGCGTGCTCTCCGAGCTCAACCCGAAGTTCCTGAAACACGCGGGTGTGGATTTCCACCAGTACAGGGTCGCGTTCTTCGAGGCCGATGTGAACATGCTGGCCGGTCTCGCCGCCGTCACGGGCGACCGTGTGCATTACAGGCCCCTTCCGCGCTACCCGGAAGTGGCACTGGATCTCGCGATCGTGGTTTCGGAGGAGGTGACGGTACATGAGGTGTCGGGCGTGATCGGCTCGTGCTCCTCGGATCTGATCGAGGATTTCGAGCTCTTCGATATATACCGCGGGAAGCCCCTCCCCGAGGGGAAGAAGAACCTTGCCTTCAACATCCGCTACCGGCATCCGGACCGGACGCTTACTGAAGAAGAGGCCAAAGCGGTCCATGATTCCATAGCACGCAGCGTGAAATCCAGGGGCTGGGAGCTCCGCTGATTCTTCATTGATGACCCGTGGAGCATACTCTCCATCATGCCGGGTCGCCTTTACCTGTGCACGTTTCGACCGACTAGTCGGCCGCCTCGTCAGACACCTCGTCGAGCGCCTCGTCGACCGCGTCCGGAAAGACGTCGTCCACATCCCCCTCGATCCTGAGCGATACGATTCCCATTCCGTCATGCGCCGTTCGCCCGCTGTTTATAATTACGTACGGTTTTCCGTACTGCGCGGCCCGGAGCGGTATATCCGCAGCCGGCGTGACGGAGAGGGTGGAGCCGAGTGCGATAACGAGGTCCGCCTCTTCCGCCGCCCTGAATCCCCGACGCAGATCATCGGCGTTGAGGTCCTGGCCGAAGCTGATGGTCGCGGGCTTCAGGAAACCCCCGCACGCGCAGAGGGGCGCGTTCCCCGTTTTTTCGAATTTTTCGAAGCACGGTCCGGTCTCATATCTCTTCCCGCAGGTCTGGCACTCGACCCTCCTCATCGTTCCGTGGAGCTCGACGAGCAGGTGTCCGGACGTTCCGGCTTTCGAATGCAGGCCGTCGATGTTCTGGGTGACCACCGCTCGGAGCTTGCCGGCTTTCTCGAGCCTGACCACGGCCTCGTGAACACGGCCGGGCCGTGCGTCTCGAAAACTTTCCCAGCCTTCGAGTTTTCTCCGCCAGTAGAGGACCCTGGCCTCTCCGTCCCTCATGAAATCGTCGTAATAAACGGGAGACTGGGTTTTCCACAGCCCCTTCGGACCCCTGAAATCCCGTATACCGCTCGACGTTGAGACGCCGGCGCCGGTGAAAATGAGTATCCCGCTGGAACCCTTCAGGTATTCGACGAGACGCTCGTTCTTCATTCCTTCCCTCCTTAATAGGGGACAGGAGGATGCCGAAAACGCGGAACGGGCGCGGAAAAATACGGGAATGACATCCACGCTTCACCTATTGACTTTAATCTTCTGAATGATGATTATAGTACAAGGAAGGATTCAATTCAATACTCGGAGGAAGCATATGAAATCAACAACAAAATGGGTTAAGAACCACCAGTCAGTCGTCGACAACGGGAGAACACACGGTGTGGTTATCGACCTTCCCGAAGGAAAAAACGGAGACAACCTGGGAGCCACGGCTCTGGAGCTGTGCGTCATGGCGCTCTCCGGATGTATAGGTACGATATTCACGGTGGTGGCGAAGAAGATGCGGGTCGAGTATACGGATCTCGAGGTGGAGCTCGACGCGGAAAAACCCGATGACGCTTCGACCGTAACGGCGGTAAAGGCCGAAGTACGGGTCAAGACGGACGCTTCCGAGGAAAAGGTGGGAAAAATACTGGACCGGACCATGGAGATGTGCCCGGTGGGCAAGCTGTACGAACAGGCGAATGTTCCGATTGATGTGAAACTCGTTCTTCTCTAAAAACGGCCGACGGTCGGGAACCCTCCCCCTCCGGCAGTGGGGGGGGGGTTGTTCTTATCCGGGTTTTTTGCATTTTCCGTGAATCGTCCGATCCCGCTTAAATGTCTCGATGGCTTTATGTTCCCGGGGAGCGTCCGATAAGTATAGAAAGCCCCCTCGTCGGGAAAAGGAGTCGTAATGGGTCTATTGTATAAAGCCCTCACGATAAGGGATCAAAAGCCGCAAAAAAAAACCGCAGCGGGACTTCTGGCAAGGGCCCTCCTGTACAGGAAGTCGCTCGAAGCGGGACTGCTCCGAAAAGCGAATCTTCTCCGGGAAGGTCTCGCGCAGTCTGACAGGACAATGGGCCTGCTTGCACGGGCGGAAGCCCTGCACGGAACCCCGGTAATTATTCCGATAAGCGGAACACCGGCCCGGGGCCTTCTCGCCAGAGCGATCGAATACGGTGAATCCGGTGCGAAGGAAGGCCTGCTCGTAAAGGCCGGGCGGCTCAAGACGGAGCCTGCGGGCAGGGGGCTTCTGGAGCGGGCGGCCGAAAAAATGAAAGTCGTGCCTCCGGCCATGGAAGCTACCGGCGCGGTCGTGGAGATTTTTCCCGCTGAAGCGGAAGAGGAAACGCCCGTAGACCTGAGCGAAGCGGTACAGGTCATAGAGGAGCACATAGAAACCGCGCTCCCGGTTGAGGAAGAAGAGGTACCGGTGAAGAAGGAGGGTCCGGCCGCCGAACCCGAAGTGGAGGAAGCGGAGAGCCGGATGTCCCCTCTGGATCTCGCGGATTTATACCTGGAGCGGGACGCCCACCTCGATCTTCTCAACCTCTTTTCGGATATTCTGGGCTCCGGCGGCCGTGACGCGTTCTTCGACTTTCTTCTCGAGGCGTTCATGCGCTTCGGCAGAGGCAAGGCGGCACTTCTCATTACACCCACGAAGACGGCCTTCAGGGTCCGGCGTTCCGCGGGTAGAGCGGTCGAGAACGGCCCCGGCACGGGGAAGATAAGATTCGGCGTTCATTCAGCCTTCATAAAATTCCTTCATAACAATGAAAAATTCCTGAGATCGGATGATTTTATACGCGGCGGAGTCCGGAAGCAGGCCGACCTCCTCGCAGCATACGAACCGTGGTCCGTCGTAACGCTCGGGTTGGGCGATTATATCGGAGGTTTTGTTCTCCTCGCTCTCCAGCCGAAACGGCTCCGTATCGACCGGGACCGGTTGCTCGAGTTCGCCCGGCTCGCCTCCTTCCACGTGTGTGCGGAGGTTATGGAAAAAAATCTCTCATCCCGTGTTGATAAGCTGGAAAAGGAACGGGACGAGCTCGTATCGCGGCTCGAGCTCTACAACTTCGAGCGGATATACGAGGCGGATTTTTCCGCTGTTCTTAACCATATCGCGGCACATACCGGAATCGCATCGGCGGTCGTCGCTGGAGGATGGGACGGGAGGGCCGTCTCCGTTTACGGGTCCACGGGAGTACCGGAGAGCGTCCTGAAAAGGTACAGGATCTCCAAGCGGGATTCCGGTATCAACGCTATACTCAGGGCGGGCGAACCCGCCATACCCGAGGATTTTGAAGAGCGGCTGTCCAGGCTGAAAACGGGCGATGAGGATATGAGTATCTTAAATACGTTCATCGTTGTTCCCGTTCTCTTCAACAAGGAGGTCCTCGGAGCCCTCATCGTTCACAAGGTGAGGGGAGCGGCCGGTAAGGTGAGCACGGGGATGAAGAAACGGCTCGGCGCGGTCGCGCAGGGCCTCGTTCCCTATCTCCTCTACAGAAAGATGATAGGGCTCGAACCCTTTGCCGTTTTCGAGTCGTTGCTCGGCCGTGCAGCGGAAAAGGCCAGAAAGGAAAAGACGCCTCTTCACGTGGTGTCCTTTATAATCCGTAATTATAAGAAAGTAATAGCTACCAAGGGGTATAGCCGGTACCGGACCCTGCTCAAGCGTTTTCATACCGTTATCGACGGAAAGACCGGAAAATGGGGGTCGGCTTACACGGTTTCACTCAACAGGGTCGTAATACTTATCACCCTGGAGGACGACGGGAAAGTCGCGGCCGTTCTCGACGACATTCGGTCCGCCGTATCGGCGCTCATCGAACGTGAGTCTCCCGATATGCCCATTTCACTCGCTCCGAAGAGAACGGTTTATCCGAACCAGAGCACGAGCGTGGCCGAGATCATACAGCTCGTGGAATAACGCGCCATGCACCCCGCCTCAGAAATCCACAAACGGCGCTTTGCCGAAAACCTCGAATATCTGCGCAGGTCCCATCCGTCCGTATACGAAAAGGTAATGGGATCGGACGAGTTGTTTCTTGAGCAGTCGGAGAGCGGCCATCTCACGGCAAAGAGAGCGGGACGCTATCTCGCCTCCCCCCATGATCCCGAGAAGGAAGCCGCCCGTTTTGAATCGGCGGCTGCCGGGGCCCCCGGTGACGGGGCCCCCGCTGAAGGGGAAACCGTGTTCTTCCTCGGAATCGGGCTCGGATACCACGTCAACCTGCTGCGAAAAGGGCGCGCCTCACCCGGCGTGGTCATAGAACCGGACACGGTCGTTTTCAAGGCGGCGCTTCATGTTCTCGAAACGGACGTGCTCGGGGGCCTGCTCCTCTTCATCGGTTTGAGCGAGGCGGAGCTGAGGGCGAATACGCGATTTCTTAGGTACGACCGGTACAGGATTGTGACATTCGGCCGCAGCATGGCCCTCGAACGAAATTATTTCGGGACGGCCGCCTCCATCATACGCGGACTGTACCGGGAACGGCATGCGTCCGTCCGGACCGAGCGCTCCGCGAAACGTTTATGGGTGCGCAACATCCTGCACAATATCTCCTCTTCACGGAGGTATTTCGGCACGAAAAAACTCGAGTCCAGCCTGTCCGGGCCCGCGGTTCTCGCGGCATCCGGCCCCGGGCTGGAAAGTGCCGTACCGGAGATCGCCCGGCTCCGCGGGAGGGCGGTCGTCATGTCCCTGCTGCCCTCGGTGCCTTTCCTCGCCGGCAGGGGACTCGAGCCCGATTTCGCCGTAACGACCGACGGGAGTTTCTGGAACAGGTACAGGGAGAGCCGTACCGGAATTCCGCTCATCTCCACCTATTCCGCCGATTACGGCCTTCTGAGAAACTGGGAGGGCGATGTCTTCCTCTTTTCCCACGGCCTGCCGCTCGAGCGTGCATTGCCCGTAATCAGCGAGAGCTCGCTGACCCTGCCGATGCAGGGTACGGCGGCCATAGTCATGATTCTGCTCGCCCGTTCTCTTGGATTCTCACCCCTCTTTCTCGCGGGTTTTGATTTCACCTATAACGGGGTCCTGAGCCACGTTCGAGGCGGCGGTTTCGACGACCTCTTTCTCGTGCAGACCGGGCGGCTGAAGAACTGGCAGACCGTCGTGCTGGAGAGGCTCAGGGCCGATGTGCCCGTGTTCGTGGACGACTGTCGCGGCGGCAGGGCGGTTTCCTCCCACAAGCTCGTTCTCTACAGGGACTGGCTGCAGCGTGAGGTCAATCTCTCGGGCGTTATGCGGCTGAACAACGGCGCCTTTGTAGAGGGATTGGAGCTTGCGGACCCGAAGCGTGCCCTCCGGACCGTGTCGGGCAT
>CAYWUT010000012.1:0-2471 GCA_964460545.1 uncultured Spirochaetota bacterium | reverse complement strand
TTTATTCGGCCCGCGACCCGGAGCGGGACGGGATCAGGTTTTTCAAGCGGAACGCGGCCGGGGCCGGAGACACCTGCATCTTAATCGGTCTAGGACTCGGATACCACATCACACCCTTTCTCTCGAGAGAGGACATCGACAGGATCGTCATCCTCGAGCCGGTTCCGGAGCTCTTCGAGGCCGTGCAAGACCGTGAAGAGGTCCGGACGCTTCTTGAGGACCGAAGGGTGGAGCTCCGTGCGGGGAACGATGCCGACGATTATGCTCGTATTATTCGATCCCGCTACGATTTTTTCCTCGGCAGGGGAATCAGCATTTTCAGCTATCCCGGGCTGCGCGGCCTGGATCCCTACCGGAAGCTCGAACGGGATGTCAGAATCGGGCTTGAAAGCCTCATCAACGACGGTATGACCATCGGGCGGTTCTCGGTCCGGTGGATGAACAATCTCATCGGAAACGTCAAATCCGGGACACGCCTCTTCCCCGTCTCGGCACTCGCCGGTTCGTTCGAGGGAACCGCGGTGATCACGGGTGCGGGCCCCTCTCTCGATCGTTCGATCGATCTCCTGCAAAAACACAGGGAAGGGGTGTTCCTCCTTGCGACCGACGCGTCGGTCAAACCCCTTGTCAGGAACGGAATGATGCCCGATCTGATCGTGTCCATCGATCCGCAGCCTGCCGTGTTCTTTCATTTTCTCGGGCTGGCCCCCGATAAGCTCGCGCGGGTTCCTGCCGTGGTCAATCCCCTCATCTTTCCCTGCGTCTTCTCCGCCTTTGAAAAGAAGTACGTTTACTTCACCCGTCATCCTTCATCTCCACTGCTCGTGAAAAAGGATATTTCCCCGGATATTATAAACTGCACCGCCGTCTCGACTCTGGCGTTTGTCCTCGCCTGCTCCATGGGATTCAGCGACATACACCTCGCGGGATTCGATTTCGGGTACCCCGGTTTGCGCGCGTACGCACGCCGGACGTTCTTTTACGAACGCGTTCTGGTTTCCGGGTTTCGCCTGAAAACCCCGGAAACGGCGGAGACCTTGCTCCTGCGCGGATCGAGGAACCTGACCGGGTACCGGCAGGAGCTCGAAGAGGCGATAGCGGAGAAAGCAAGCGGCCGAGCGATAAAGGTCCATGACTGGAGAACCGGCGGCATACCGATCAGGGGCGCGGCGATGACGGCCCGGCCCGTTCTCGGTAAACCGCCGCGAAGAATAAGGACCGGAGAATCCGGATTCACCATGATTCCGCCGTCCGTGAAATGGTTTTCGAATGAAATCGCGCTGACCCTCACCCTGAGAAACAGGATATATAAGAAACTGGACCTTCGGATGTCGGGAGATGAATCGGAGCGCTTCCTGGCCCAAAAACTCGGGGCCTCTTAAAGTTTGCCCTGTACCTCTCCGATAAATAGGTAAACGAACGTCGGGCCACTTGCCCGCAGGTTTTGCCTTGCTTTATCACTGCTGTAAAGGACCGAGCAAAGGGTAAATCTTCACCCTGATATAACCATATATTGAGAAAGAGGCAGGGGTCTCTGCATGGAACGGAAGAAGGTCAATCGGTACAGAGAGACACAGATAAAAACGGCGTCAAAGGGCAAGCTCATCGTTCTTCTCTATGACGGCTTGATCAGGTTCCTTGACCGTGCGCTGGAAAGCATACCTGAAAAACGATACGACGAGGTCAATACCAATATTCTCAAGGCTCAGGATATTATCTCGGAGCTCATTATCGCCCTCAATATGAACGTCGGCGAGCTCAGCGAGAAACTCCTCAGTATATATTCATTTTTCAACGTCAAGCTCATCGAGGCGAATGTCAACAAGGACCCCGCTCCCATCACGTTCGTCAGAAACATGGCCGCCGAGCTCCGTGAGTCTTGGAGCCGGATTATAAAGAACAGCCCCAATCCGGCGATGGAAGAGATGAGAAAAGAGGGGGGCATCGATGTTGCAGGATAAGAAGAAACGGCTTATCAGGAACCTCGATTCCATCAAGGAATTCTATATAAAGCTCGTGATGATGAAAAGCGGAGAGCGCGAGGCCTTCGAGCACGGTAACTATGAATTCCTCTATGAGCTCTCTCAGAACGAGCGGTTCATTATCGGTGATATAAACGAGCTCATGAAGTTCGTGGTTCCCGATCTCATCGGGCTCAGGAATGACCCTGAAGTGCATTCAAGGATGGAGGAGATCGACGGGCTCCAGGAATCCGTCATCCAGGACAGCCTTGCCGTCAGGGGACTCCTCGAGGAACAGTCCTGCTCTACGAGAAGCAAGCTCGAAAACGTGAGAAAGATATCCTCCGTGCACTCCAATTCCCTTCCCAGAATCGTCGACCTTCGCGCCTGATTTATAAAAGAGAACCAACCACCCCCGGTATCTTTTGTAATTTCGAATTTCATCTGTTATCATGATCTTTATAAAACATGATCTTTATAACACATGATCTGTATTAACTCACGCACTGC
>CAYWUT010000011.1:23438-45177 GCA_964460545.1 uncultured Spirochaetota bacterium | reverse complement strand
AAGCCTTCTACTGATACAATGCGAATGTCCTCACTGACTGAGGGCGGTTTGCGCAGGTTAAAGTCCTGTAAATCTTCAGGCTTGACGAATTGGACCGCTACGGGCTGGTTTTTCCAGACAACCTGATTGACACGTTCCTCCACGTTATGTTATTATTCTACTAGATAGTGTGTTATAAGTGTGTGAAAGCTTCCTAATCAATTACATATATTTTTTAAAAATTAAAATTCGCTCTATCAGAAAATTAAAACTACCGGAAGCCTACCTCATTTTAACCGACATGGACCTTTCATGGAAAACGGCGGTCAGCTCACATTCGAAGACGACCCCCTCTATATAAAACAAAACCGTGCACACAAACTTCTTGAGGAAGGGAAATTCAACGAGGCAGCGGAGGTTTTCAACAACATACTGACCGAAAATGAAAGCTTTCCTGGTGTTGAAGACGGGCTTAAATCGATAAAATTTTGGGTTGGAAAAATAAACAAGCTCAAACGCTATTACAACTCCTATGACAAAGCGAAACTGCTTCTCAAGGAGTGGAGAGATTTCGAACGGTACATGAAACGAAACAGCATCAGGAACGGGCGGTCCACGGTCGCCATACAGAAGTATATATTTTCAGATATAATCGAATCTTTTACCCGGGCGTACAACGAGGGAAGCGTACCCGACACCGCCATTCTCATACAAATCGGCGATTGTTTTAAAAAACTCGGAAATTTCGAACGGGCAATCGACCTCTACGAATACGCGAGGAGCTTCAACAAGAACGATCCTGCGCTCCTTTCCAAGCTCGGCGACTGCTATTTCAGCATTGACGAGACCTCAAAGGCCAAGGTTCTCTTCAGGGAAGCCTTTTTTATAGATCCCGGCCTGGTCGAGATCGAAACCATAGAATCCCCCTTTATTCATATGATACTGGAAAAAACGAGGAATCATGTAAAGAACACCGAAACCGTTATCTTCTGGCTTCCGGTTATTGCGGAGTTAAACAGCGCGTTTAACGTGAAAAGGGAACCGAAGAAGGGTGAGATAGAGAAACTGAGAGCCGGCATCAGGGAGCTCGAGCATGAATATGCGAACAACAGAAGAAAACGGCCGCTCCTCGAACCGAAGCTGATCAACCACTACTTCTGGCTCATCGATTCGCTCAAGATTACGGGGGGAGACAAGAAGGAAATCGAACAGTCACTTCAGCGGATAAATGAAATAGATTCGGAAATTTTCACACTCTACCTGAAATAACGTATCCACCGTCTGGATTAACAAAAAATAAAATATTGATTTTAGATGATTGTTTTTTTACTTTATGAACGGGTCATTCCCTCTCAAGAGCGTGCGTTTTTCCAAAGAATCGCTTACCGGCGACAGAACCGTTCAAATCGCTCTCATAGAACCTGTTAACACTACTGCGGGAGATAAATATGGCAGAAAGCCCGGTTCAAAAAATATCGGAGCTCCTCAATGAAGAAAAATGGACGAGGGCGACTCTCAACAACTACCTCATAAAGAATTTTACCGACCTCGATATCATTATTGAAAGCGCCGCAAAGAAGGGCGCGGTCCAGGAATTGCGGGATGCGGTATCCGAACATCTGAACCACACACCGAACAGCATCATCGCGCTCTACGTTATGGGCAAGCTCAACTTTGATGCCCAGGCACTCGATGAGGGACACATCCAGAAGCTCATAAGCCTCTTCATAGACAACAAGCGTTTCACGATCGTCGAGTTCCTTTCCAAGGAAACCCTCAAATACGGAGAAAACAAGTACGCGCTCGAAGCCCTTTCCCAGTGTCTCACGAACGACAACCGGGAGGAGGAGCTCATTTCCGTCTGGGAGCGGCTCGTCAAGATCGACTACGACGAGGCAGAGCTTACGAGAAAGCTCGCCAGTATTATGGAGAAGAAGGACCGGATCGAGGAATCGGTCGACTACTACAAGAAATCCCTGCTCAGGTTTCTCAAAAAGGGAATGTACAATCCCGTTGAAGAGATCTGGCTGAGGCTGATCGAGCTCATTCCGGAGGATCTGAACTTCTTCCTCCACACGGAGAAACGAATAGCCGACAGCGTGGGCACCGACAAATCGGGTTTTCTCCTCTCCTTTATCGTCCCCTACTACCGGGAGAAGGGTGAATACGACATAGCAATAGAACTTTTAAAGAAGATACTCGAATACAATCCCAAGGACCGGGAATCCCGTGAGGAGCTCGTATCCTGCTACCAGGATAAATACGCCTCCCATTCGCATCTCGATGAATATATCGAGAAATCCGGGCTTCAGGACCCGGCCATCGACATACAGACCGCGAACGAAGCCTTTGAAAAGCACATTCTTTTCGATATCGGGTGCTATGTATTCCACCGCTCGTGGGGCATCGGTAAATGTACCGATATACGGGACGACACGCTCATTATTGATTTCAAGAACAAGCCCCAGCATCGGATGACGCTTCAGATGGCACTCTCCTGTCTTCAGATTCTTCCCGACGACCACATCTGGCTGTTGAAGAACAGGGACCTTGAAAACCTGCGGGAAAGTATATTGAACGACGTGGAAGAGGGACTGAGAATCGTCATTAAAAGTAAGAACAACGCGGCCACGGTAAAGGATTTCAAGGAAGAGCTGCTCAGGGGAATTCTCACGAAAAAGGAATGGACGAAATGGTGGAACCGCGCGAAAACCATTCTGAGAAAGAACCCCCACTTCGGTACGCTCCCCGAATCGAACGACATTTATTTCATCCGTAAGAAGCCAATATCCTATGACGAGGATATGTACAACAGGTTCAAGGGCGAGAAGAATTTCGACAAGCGGTTCGAGCTGTTCAACGAGTTCGTTACCAACGGCGACATAGATTCCGATTTCTTCGAGGACATGCTTCAATACTTCACCGGTTTCATCTCGTCTCCCACGAACATCAACGAAAACACCCTGAAGAGCTACCTTCTGCTCAGGCACCTGAAAAAGACCTACACGTTCCTTCCGTTCGATTTCAGCTTCGATTTCAAGGAGATTCTCGAGAATATTAAGGACATCTACACCTACCTGCCCTATATCCCGGAGAACGAGCTCAGGAAATCATTCCTGCTCAACATCAAGAAGTATGACGAGCACTGGCCTGAGACCTTCATCCGCTGCTTCTATACCTATCCCATGAAATTCATTATAGACGACCTGATCGCATCGGGTCACAAGAACCTCGTGGATGAGATGTTCGGTAAGATCACGGCCCATTACAGGGAATACAGCGATCTCTTCATCTGGGTGAGCAAAAACCTCATTCTGAAGAAGACGGACACGGACATGGACGCCATCAACCTCGACAGTATCATGATGGGCCTTACGCATCTCCTCGAGATATCGAACAGGGAGCTCATAAACGAGAGAAACGTGGTTCAGAACAGGAAGACGTTCAACACGCTCGTAGACATCCTTTTCAAGGAAAACCTCCTCATCGATTATATCAAGGGCTCCGAGAAGCAGAAGGTCAAGCGGCTCATGCCCACGATTCTGGGAATCGACGAGCTGAAGGACAACTTCATCATCAAAATACGGTTCGCCATCAAGTCAACATTCCCTGACATCGTTTTCGACGACGAGGTGGAAACCATAGATTCCTCGCAGAAACTCATCGTTACACAGCGATCCTACGAGCTGAAGCAGAACGAGCTGAAGTACCTGCAGGACGTGGAAATACCGGACAACAGCAGGGAGATCGGGGAAGCCATGGAGAAGGGAGACCTGCGTGAGAATGCCGAGTATAAATTCGCACTCGAAAAACAGGAATTTCTCAAACAGCAGGTCAAACAGCTTTCCGAGAGCCTCAACCGGGCGCAGATTTTGAAGTTCGAGGAAATCAAGACGAATGCGGTTTCCGTCGGGACCATGATCACCCTGAACAGCCTCGAAGAGGATAAAACCGAGAAGTTTACCATACTCGGCCCATGGGAATCCGAACCCTCCAAAAAGGTGATATCCTATACCTCCCCGCTCGGTGAAACCCTCCTGAATAAAACGGTCGGGGATGTAGTCTCGCTCGGAACGGCCAAGAAGAAGAAGCAGTACAAGATACTCAAAATAGAGAAAGCGGTGGTCTGAGTCGGTCTGGGGGGGGCTGGCAAGAACCCCTCCGGGTAAAAGCTCAGGTCTGACTCCGTAAGGCCACTCAGTCAGGCCCTTTCACCGCGTGTTTCGCTTCTGGAGACCGACGTTATTCTGATCGGAAGTCTTTTTCCACAGAGATCCTTCCCTGTCCCGTGCAGGCTGACCTTTATGTAGTTACCGGTCACACCGCTCAGGCCCCCTCTCCCGGATTCCAGGATCGCATCGAGCAGTTTACCCTCATACCGCTTTCTGAAAGAAAAGTTGAGCTCACCGGAGCATGACGCGGCCTTCATGCTCCTCTCCTTCTTAACCGCCGCAGGAACGTCGTCCTCCATACGTGAAGCGGCGGTATTTTCCCTTGGAGAATAGGAAAATACGTGAGCTGAAGCGCACCCGACCCTTTCCACCAGCGCGAGCGTGGCCTCGAAATCCTTCTCCTCTTCGGAGGGAAAACCGACGATGATGTCCGCCGCGATATGAAGATCCGGCTTGACGGCCCGTATACGCTCGGCGACCGCTTCATATTTACCGGCGGTATAGGGCCTGTTCATGAGCCGCAGAATCCGGTCCGATCCGCTCTGGAGCGGGATATGAAAATGTGGCTGCACGCGCCCGCTGTTTATTACTGAAAAGAGATCCTCGGTAAAATAGTTCGGCTCAATTGATGAGAGCCTGATCATGAAATCTTCCGGAGTGGCAGTTAATATATCGGTGATGAGACCGGCGAGATTTTTTCCGCCGTACCGGTAGCTTCCGAGGTTGATTCCGGTAAGGACGGCCTCACCGTACCCCTGACGGGCCAGTCGGACCGCGGAAAGAACCACATCCCCGTCATCCCTGCTCCGCCCGTTTCCGCGCGCAAGCGGGACCTTGCAGTAGGTACAGCGCATGCTGCACCCGTCCTGTACCTTGATATAGGCCCGTGACCGTGAGGGACGGTCGATATCGGCGTAGTCAAAGGGCGAAGTCCGGTAACGGATGTTGCCGGATATACCCTGCAGATGCGTCCTGACGATATCCGGTATGGACGATTTACCGTTCCGGCCGATTACGAGATGTACTCCCTCGATTTCCGCCAGACGGTCGTGATTTGTCTCCGCATAACAGCCCGTTACGATAAGGAGCCCCCCCTCGGCCAGCGCGGCGCGGCCCCTGTGAATCGAATTTCTCGATTTCCTGTCGCTTTTCACGGTAACCGTACAGGTATTGACAACCACGATATCGGGCCGGAGCCCTTCATCGATCTCAATCACGCGGATTCCGGCGCGCGACAGCGCGTAAGCCAGTGCTTCTCCCTCGTACTGATTGAGCCTGCATCCATGATTGATGATTACGGCGGTCGGTCGTGATTCCACGTCCATACTCCGGGATACCGGGGGCATTTCCAGCGGGTTTGATTCAGCCGGTAAACTTACAAGGCGGGATTCATGATGTTGAAAGCGGAAAGGTCCGGACCTTATGACCTCCCCTCTTGACCTTTACCGGGGACGCCGCCTAATCCGGGACAATTCCCTCTTCCGTCTGTTTCCCGATGACTCGTATGAGAGCCTCTTTTAACCGGGGATCGTTGGGCTTGAGTATAAGCGCCTTCTTGTAATCGTCCTCGGCGGCATTATAATCCGCCATGCGCTCGTATACCTCTGCGCGATACTTGAAGAAGATGTACCTGTCATTCTTCAGCTCTATAGCCGCCGAGTATGCGGCTTGCGCAAGTATCAGCTTTCCCTGCTCCGCGTACGTACGGCCCAGGTAGTAGTAGTTGTATGCATAGTCCGGATTGAGCGAGACGGAGCGCTCGAGATAACTGAGCGCATCAGAGTATCGCTTCATCTCGAGATAGGACCTTCCCATGGTGGTAAGGAATCTCGTGTCGCTGTCCGCGAGCTTCAATCCCTCCACACTGATATCGAGGGCGTTCTTATACCTTCCCGTGTTCAGATAGCACCATCCGAGAACCGCGTAAATATCGAGGTTCCCCGGAGTCAGCTCCTTTTCACGTAGAAGCATCTTCTCCGCCTCGTAGTACTTGCCCTTTTTATAGAGATCATAGCCCTGTTGAAAGCTCGCCGGAGCGGCAAGGGGAATCAGGAAAACGATCATTAAAAAGAGTGGTATGTAACGCTTCACCATAGACATCTTTTATCTCAGGATTGCTTCGTCTCGGAATCTTCGTGCATCGAAGCGCTTCCGGTTCTCGACTCATAGCCGGCCTGTGTCATCGTGCACTTGCCGTTGAATATACAGCCGCTCTCTATGATAAAATCAGGCGTCTTGACATCGCCGTTGAGCTCCGCTCCTTTCAGGAGCTCGAGCTTCTTTATAGCCTCGACATTGCCGATGATCTTTCCGTAATTCGTCACAACGCCCGCCTTTATGGTGGCCTTGATGACCGCTTCGGAGCCAAGAATCAGGTGGCCGACCGCGTCGATCTGTCCGTCGAACTTACCCTTTATCATGAGAGAATTCTTGAACTTCATCGTACCGGAGAAGTCGATATCCTCCGCGAGGACGGTGTCTATATCCTTCTCTTCGATAATTTTTATATCGGTTTCCTTGGCCATGGGGCTCCCCCTTCGCATTTTTGCACGTTTCCGGCTTTATTCGATAAACTGTCTGTATCTTCCCCAGCGGTGTTCTGATCTTTTTCCGTATATATGATAATAGGAATCTACGAGTTTTACCATAATTAATAATTCGTGTTTTCAAAAGAGCTGCTGTATGCCGCGGCCGCGGGTCGCGGCCGCGGTTTGCGGGTTACGTCTTCTTTAACTTTTCAGGGTGCCATTTGTGCCACTCGACGACGAGCGCGGATGCAACGAACATGGACGAATAGGTCCCCGCGATTATGCCGACGATCAGGGCAAAGGAAAAATCCCTCATCACGTTGCCGCCGAAGATATAGAGCGCAATAACGGCCAGGAGCGTGGTAATCGACGTAATGATCGTCCTGGAGAGCGATTGATTGATACTGGTGTTGACCGTATCCTGGTAATGCTCATAGGCCTTCGAGGATTTGAGGTTTTCCCGCGTCCTGTCGAATACGACGATTGTATCGTTCAATGAATACCCGATAATGGTAAGCACCGCCGCAAGTATGAATGTATCCATCTCCTTACCGAAAAAGGAGATGAAGCTCAATACGATGAGCACGTCATGAATGAGCGCGGCTATGGCCGCCACGCCGAACCTGAAACGGAAACGAAAGGTCGTATAGAGAAGGATAAGCAGTATTGCCACGAGCCCGATCATATAGGACATCCGCAGCAGATACGTACTGATCCTCGGCCCTACTATGTCCACACGTTCGACAACGACATTGCGCTCTCCGAACTTCTCCCGGAGTGCACCGGTGATATCCTCGATGATCACATCGTTGTCTTTCTCCTCCGCCAGCGTCTTCAGAATGAAGAGGTTCTTAACGGGGTCGTCGAGCTTCTGAACGTTATTTCCGTAGCCGGTATCGACGAGGACCTGACGGACTTCGAAGATCGTGGCCTCTTCCGCCTTGATATCGACCTGCAGCTCGTTCCCCCCCGCAAAGTCGATACCCATGCGGAGGCCCCCGTGTATACCGATATTGGCGAGACCCGCGACTATTATTACAGCGGACAGTATATAGGTAAACTTCCTGTGCTTCAGAATATTCAGGTTGAACGAGCTGAACATCTTAACCTCTTTGAATCGCCGGGAAATTCAATCCCCGCGGGGCCTTCTTCAACGGCCCTGGATAAAGTATCTCGCAAGCTATAGCATCAGATCGAAAGCTTTTTCACTCTGAACAAATCAACCCCGATCGCGAACAGGAGCCTCGTTGCAAAAATAGAGGTGAACATGTTTATAACAACGCCGATACTGAGCGTCACTGCAAAACCCTTTATGGGTCCCGAACCGAACTGGGACAGCACGAACGTCGCGATGAGGGTCGTGATATTCGCATCCAGGATGGTTCTGAACGCCTTGTCATATCCGGACTGTATCGCCGCGGTCACGGTTTTCCCGCTTCTGAGCTCCTCTTTGATACGCTCGAAGATGATGACGTTGGCATCCACGGCCATTCCAACGGTCAGTATCATACCGGCAATACCGGGAAGTGTGAGCGTGAAATTGAGCCAGGCGAGCACACCGAGCAGTATGAAGAGGTTGAGAATGAGCGCAATGTCCGCGATAATACCGGACAGTTTGTAGTAGACGATCATGAAGAGCACGACGAGCAGAGAGCCGATTATTGCCGCCCGAATTCCGGCCCTGATCGTGTCCTCGCCGAGTGTCGGGCCTACGAGACGCTGCTCGGCGATCTGGAGAGGAACCGGAAACGCGCCTGCACGGAGGATGAGAGCCTGATCCTGGGCATCCTTCATCGTAAAATCACCCGTAATCCGTACCTGGCCTCCCGGTATTCTTTCCCGGATAAGGGGCATGGACAAAATTTTTCCGTCAAGAACGATGGCGAGACGCTTGCCCACATTGGCCTCGGTTACTCTGGAAAAAAGCTGCGCCCCTCCGGTATTGAGCTCGAACTGGACCTCCGGTTTACCGAACTGGTCCGCGTTCACCTGCGCCCGCTTGATGGCGCTTCCATCCAGCTCCACCTCGTCGTAAAGAACTACGGCCCGTTCCCGCTCGAGAACGTCGTACTTGTTTTTCTGCCAGAAGTAGAGGAGTCCCGACCCCTCGGGAATAACGGTAGAATCGATCAGGGTCCCCGTATCGTCGAACATGTCCCGCCTGAGCTTCGTCGTGGTGTCCTCGTCGACGATGCGGAATTCGAGAAGCCCCCGCCCCATGACGACCGTCTTCGCCCTGTCGGGATCCTTCGAACCGGGAAGCTCGACGATAATTCTATCCTCGCCCTGTGTTCTAATGGACGGCTCGGACACGCCGAACTTGTCGATGCGGTTTCTGAGAATTTCCATAACGCGGCGCATCGCGTCCTTCAGCTCATCCTGGGTGAGGTCTCCTCCCCTTCGCTTTCTGAGCTCCTCGTAATCGGGTTCCAGAACCATATAGACGCCGCCCTGAAGGTCGAGGCCGAGGTTAATGATACCCGACCTCATCTTTTTCATCTCCTTGACCTCGAGCCTCTTCGCTTCCGAAAGCTCTACAAGCTCCTCGGACGTGAGGTTGGTCAGGGCCCTTTCCTCTTTCGAGTACCGGAAATACCAGACATAGGTATCGTAGAAACCCCAGACGGCAAAGCCGATAACAATGAGCATTATCAGTAATCTGAAACCCTTATTCATGTGTGTTCTCTAAATCTGCACTGGAGTCGGTGGTGGAGAATGACCTACTTTGTTTCTTCGTTTTCGTTCTTTTCAGCGGGCTTCGGCTGCGGTTGAGCCTTTGAAGCCTTTGAAGAAACGATCTGGCCTATTGAGGACCGGTTCATCTCGATCTTCACATTATCCGCTACCTTGACGATTACGGTATTGTCCTTTACGCCTGCAACGGTTCCGTGAATACCCCCCGTGGTGACAATCTTGTCACCCTTTGAGAGCTTGCCCATCATGTCCTGATGCTGTTTCTTCTGCTTCTGCTGGGGTCTTATCATAAGGAAGTACATGACCGCGAATATCGCAATGATCATGAAAATCAGAGACGTCGGGTTACCGCCTCCCGCTCCCTGTCCCGCACCCCCCGTCGCTCCCGTGGTACCGTATGCATAAAGCAAATTAATCATTGATTTCTATCCTTTCCTTGGCCTACCGCCAATCAATAAACTTCCCAAAGTTAGCACTATGCTACTAACCCGTCAATGATTTTTTGTTTTTGTTGACTTGAAACAACCCCGCTGGTAAAGTAGTGAATAACAGGGACATGAAAGATGAAAAAAAGCACGCAGCTGAGAATCATTACCATAGTACTGCTCGTGGGGCTTGCGGTAGTCGACGCAATCGCATTCGTGGTTCCCATCGCGGCAATCATCGGCATCATCCTCTTTCTCTTCCGTCCCAAGTGGCTCCTCACCTTCATAGAAAAGATCTATGACAAGCATCCTTCCGTTTCATAAGCCGGTATCCGGCGAAATTCACCTTAGAAAGACAGAGGCCGGCCGCCGTTACCGGCCTTTTTAGAATTTACGTTCGGTAATTAAAATTATTATTATTAATCGATTTCCGTACAGTGCTCCTTTTTCAGAAATGGAAAATAACGGAGAAAAGAAAACGTTAAATAATTAACAATATATCTTTCTATTACGACACGTTTCATACTCCAGGAGGGACAGATGCGAAGGGTATACAATTTTTCAGCAGGTCCGTCGATGATGCCGGAGGAAGTGCTTTTAAAAGCCCGGGATGAGATGCTCGACTACCGGAACAGCGGTATGTCGGTAATGGAAATCAGCCACAGGTCGGCCTTGTACTCCGATATCCACTCGGAGGCGATCGCGCTCCTCTCTCAATTATTAAAGATTCCAGCGGGATACGGAGTACTCTTTCTCCAGGGAGGCGCCTCAACGCAGTTTGCAATGATACCGCTCAATCTCACCAGGAAGAAGAAGGCGGCTTATGTCAACACCGGCAACTGGTCGAAAAAGGCGATAGCCGAAGCTGCGCGGTATACCGAGGTGGATGTGGTTGCTTCATCAGAGAACGATTCGTTTACATACATTCCCGACATACCCGGGGGTTCCTTCAGGGACGCGGATTATCTTCACATTACAACAAATAACACCATCGTGGGAACGCGATTCCCCTCGATACCGGACACGGGCGACGTGCCGCTCGTTGGAGACCTGTCCTCCAATATACTCTCCGAGGTGTACAATGTTTCACGGTTCGGCCTCATCTATGCCGGCGCACAGAAAAACGCGGGCCCCGCGGGCCTTACCATCGTCATCGTACGGGAAGACCTCACCGGCGGCGCACTGGACATCACGCCGACCATGCTCGATTACAAGATTCACCTGGACAAGAAATCCCTCTACAATACACCGCCCTGCTACAGCATATACGTGGCAAAGCTCATGTTCGAGTGGGTTAGGGATCAGGGCGGGGTGGAGGAAATCGAAAAACGCAACAGGAAGAAGGCCCGAATCCTCTACGAATTTCTCGACAACTCCGATTTTTACACGCCCACGGCACGGGCGGAGCACCGTTCGCTCATGAACGTTCCGTTCGTGCTGCGGAACGACGCGCTTACACAGCGCTGTATCGAGGAAGCCGGGAAAGAGGGCCTTGTCACGCTCAAGGGACACCGCTCGGTGGGAGGTATGAGAGCGAGTATCTATAACGCCATGCCCCTGGAAGGGGTCGAAAAGCTCGTATCATTCCTGAAGAATTTCGAGATGGAGAACAAATAGGAGGAACGGGATGTACCAGGTACTGACACTGAACAAAATATCTCCAGCCGGTCTCGATATGCTGCCGGAAGACGGATATAAAGTCAAATCAGATATAAAAAACCCGGATGCGATCATCGTAAGAAGCCATAACATGCACGATATGGAGCTTCCGCCGAAACTCAAAACAGTTGCACGGGCGGGCGCGGGAGTAAACAATATCCCCGTATCGAAATGTTCCGAAAGAGGGATCGTCGTGTTCAACACACCGGGGGCCAATGCCAACAGCGTCAAGGAGCTCGTACTGGCGGGGCTTTTCCTCTCTTCGAGACAAATAGTTCAGGGAATCGGATGGGCCAAGGGCCTCATCGGTACGGGGGATGTCCCCAAGCTCGTGGAGAAGGGTAAATCTCAGTTCTCGGGTCCTGAGATCATGGGCAAGACCCTCGGCGTCATCGGGCTCGGCGCGATAGGCGTCATGGTTGCAAACGACGCCGCGGCGCTCGGAATGGATGTAACGGGATTCGATCCCTTCATCTCTATCGAATCCGCGTGGGACCTCTCGCGTAGTATCCGCAAGGCCCGGGGACTGGAGAGCCTCCTGGCGGAGGCGGATTACATCTCACTGCACATACCCCTCACCGATGAAACGAAAGGAATGATAAACAGTGCGCTTTTTTCGAAGATGAAGAAGGGCGTGCGCATACTCAATTTCGCAAGGGGCGGCCTCGTGAAGACGGATGATCTGGCACGGGCCATCGAAAAGTCAATCGTATCGTGCTATGTCACTGATTTCCCCGACGATGACATACTCCGTCTTGACAATGTCATCGGCATCCCCCATCTCGGCGCTTCAAGTCCGGAAGCCGAGGAGAACTGCGCCCGGATGGCCGCTTGTCAGCTCAGGGACTTTCTCGAGTTCGGTACGATCAGGAACTCCGTTAATTTTCCCTTCTGCGAGCTGGACATTGCGGGTACCAAGCGCATCGTCATTGCGAATAGGAACATACCGACCATGATGGGGCAGATCACGGCGGTCCTGTCCGAAGAGGGTATCAATATCGCGGACATGCTCAACCGGTCAAAGGGAGAGAACGCCTATAACATCATCGATATCGACGGTGAAATCAGTCAGGAGAGTGTGGAAAGGTTCCGTGCCATTGAAGGAGTAACCATGGTACGGGTTATTTGATATATCCGGAAGCATATGTTTTGAGAGACCAATCCCCGGGATGGGACCTCCTCAAACACCGCAAAGTACGGTGATTCGGGCGGCATTTAAATGTGCCTGCGGCCCAGGGCCCAGCCGGCGATCGTCATTCCGTCCGTGATCTTTCCCTTTTTCAGAAGCCCGTCGACCTCGTCCGGCGTTGCGGTCATTACCTCGATCTGCTCGGTTTCATCCGGCTTCTGGCCTTCATAGGTCAGCTTTCCCGCGACGAATACGGTACAGGTTTCATCAGAAAGGCCGTTATAGGGCACGAACACACCCGCCTTCCTGAGCTTTCCGCACCGGTATCCCGTTTCCTCGAGAAGCTCGGAACGGGCTGCTTCCTCCGCGTTCTGTTCTTCCTTGAGCCCTCCGCAGGGAAGCTCGATCGTAACCGAGTCGATCAGATACCGGTACTGGCGAATGAGTAAGATTTTACCGTCGCCCGTAACGGGAATGATGAGTGCGCTTCCCCGTGTGTGGAGATAAAAATAATTGCCCTTTACACCGTCCTGCATCCGGAACTGGTCGTGATATATACTCATCCAGGGGGAGGAGAACACCTCTTCGGAAAAAAGCTTCTTCCAGGATGCAAATCTCTTGCCCATTTATACCCCATGATCCCTCAGGCTTCAAAATGCTGTCCGGAGAAGACCTGTCCCCCTCCCCGAAGACGATGCATAAGAAAATGAGGGAGCTCCGCCCCCTCATTGCTTGGAAGGATTGACCTGCATTAGCTTACGAAACAAAACCGTTTACGACCTCGACGGCGGTGGCGGCGTCCGGCGCATAGCCGTCGGCGCCTATCTCGTCCGCGTAATTCTGGGTAAGAGGCGCACCTCCCACCACGATCTTGCACTTGCAGTCTTTGGCTTTGGCAAGCTCGATAACGTTCTTCATATTCACCATTGTCGTAGTCAGAAGCGCGCTTAGTCCGATGACATCGGCTTCCTCGTCAATAGCGGTCTGGATATACTTTTCGGCATCCACGTCAACACCCACATCCACCACCTTCCAGCCGGACCCTTTCAGCATCATGGCAACGAGGTTTTTTCCGATATCATGCAGGTCTCCCTTAACGGTTCCCACGACAAAGGTCCCTCTGGCCTTTACGCCTGACGCGGCGAGGAGCGGCTCGAGGATCTCCATACCTGCATGCATCGCACGCGCGCTTACCAGTACCTCGGGTACATAGATCTCACAGTTTTTAAACCGCACGCCAACGACTTCCATCCCCGATATAAGGCCTTCATCGAGTACCTTACCGGGAGTGACACCTTCATCAACTGCACTTTGTACGAGTTCCTTCACTTTCGCGGCATCTCCAGCTATCAATGCCTCTGCAATCCCTTTAAAATCCGCCATCAACTTACCTCCAATTCTCCACGAATATAGAGAATATTACACTGTTGCAGATACGCAGTCAAATAAAACATATACATGCGGTAATGATAAAGATGCTTCCCTTTCCCCCAAAAACCGCGGGATCGGGGGGAGAGAACGGCCGGTACACGGATTTTTTCGCTTGACCGCGTTCCCCGGTTTCTGTAAAATCGGTTGTACGTACCGGGTTATGCCCAGGCGAAAGCCATCCAGGCCCTGTCATGCCTGGATGGCTGTTTTTATTGGCCGGCCGTTAAAAGGGGGTGTAATGGACGCTCGAATAACGATCATACTCGTTTATCTCCTTGCCACGCTCGTGATAGGATCGATATTCAGACGAACATCCAAGCTTAACAAGACCGAGTTCTTCCTTGCGGGCAGGAGCCTCACGCGCGTACTCCTCTTCTTCACCATGTCCGCAACGAATTTCAGCGCTTTTACGATATTCGGTTTGTCCGGAGCGGGATACAGAATCGGCTACGGATTCTACCCTCTCATGGGTTTCGGGACCGGTTTTATGGCACTCACCTTTCACATAATCGGGCATAAGATATTCATACTCTCGAAGAACAACTACATCACCCCGTCCGATTTCATATATGACAGGTACCGCTCGGCATTTCTGAAAAAACTCTTCTCACTCGTCATGGTCGTGTTTACCCTTCCCTATATCGCGATCCAGGCGATCGCAAGCGGCAAATCGCTCAATGCACTCGCGGGTATACCCTACCTTGCGGGCGCCCTGCTCGTCACCGGGTTCGTGGTTGCCTACGTCGCTCTGGGAGGCATGCGGTCAATAGCCTGGACCGACCTCTTCCAGGGTATACTTATGATAGGATTTACATTCACCGCTTTTATCATCATAGCAAGACGGCTCGGAGGATTCGTACCTGTCCACAGAGAGATCCTGAAAATCCAGCCCGCCCTCATGTCCAGGCCGGGAGGGAATGCGGTACTGGGACCGGGAGTGTGGTTCGGCTACCTGTTCCTCTGGTTCTTCGCGGACCCCATGTTTCCGCAGCTTTTCCAGCGTTTCATGGCCGCCCGGGACGAACGGGCACTTCAGGCGACCGCGGTCCTTTACCCGCTCGTCACGACGTTTCTCTTCTTCCTTACGGTCTCAATCGGGGTTATGGGCCGTATCGCTTTCCCGGACCTGTCTCCCGAGCTCTCTGACACCATATTTCCACTCCTGCTCGGCCGGTTTACGGGAACATTCCTGTCAACCCTCCTGTTGACCGGGTCCATCGCGGCCCTCATGTCAACGATGGATTCCCAGCTCCTCACGCTCACATCGATGATAACAAACGATTTCTTCGCCATTAAGAGGAATGAAATCCTGAAAGAGAAGATCGTCATTATTCTGCTCGGCGTGATCGGGTTCATCATCGCGATACGTCCACCGCAGACCATACTCGATTTTATCAATAAAACGACCTTCAACGGACTCAGCGTGCTCGCGCCGTCCGTCATCGGCGGACTTTACTGGAAAAAGGCCAACCGCTTCGGCGCCGTAACAAGCATTCTTGCGGGAGAAACGCTGGTCGTTCTCTTCTATCTCGGTATCCTGGCGACTCCATCCGTGCTGCCCGTCGTTCCCATCGTCTCGGTATCGGGCGTACTGTTCATTACGGTGAGCCTCCTGACCGCTTCACCCGGTGAGAATACGGATATTGTCTTTTCCATCCGTCCCTCCTCCCTTCTCTGGGCGGCGTTCTTCGTTTTCATGTTCCTTCTGGGCAATGATTTCTGGAACTGGTCGAAAAAACCGGTATTGCTGGCGGGCCTTCCGCTGTGGGTCTGGTATTTCATCGGACTCGGTATTGTTCTCTCCGCGGCAATGATGCTCTACTTCAAAAGGAGCGTGAATACCGAAGGCCGCAATTGAGATCCCGTGCTGGGATGTTGTTTGGGAAGAGTGAAACGTCGCCGGATAACGGGGGGTGGAATAAAACGCGTACCGGTCCGGTTTAAACGGGGTCGATGTGGACAAAGGCATAATCCACGGTCTCGTCCTGCTCGAGCCTGTTCTGCACCTCCTTCGCGATGGCGTGGGATTGCAGGGTACTCAGGCTCCCCTCCACCTCGATGTGAATCTCAACCTGTATGATGGTCCCTATGTAGTGGGCCTTTACCTCATTGAGGGCCTTGACACCGCTGATACTCAGCGCTTTCGCTTTTAGTTTTTCCATTATATCGTCGCTCGGTTTCTTTCCCATCAGGTAGTCAACGTTTGCCGTACCGATCCTGAGGCCTGAATAGATGATGAAAATCCCGATACAGAGGGCGACGATGCTGTCCGCGACCGGGTATCCGATGTAAATGAGAATATTCCCGACAAGCACCGAAACCGAGATAAACACGTCGTTCCTGTAATCCACTGACGAAGCGAGAAGGGCGGGGCTCCTGCTCCTCCTGCCGTTAATGAGGAAGATAATGTACACGTAGAGCTTCAGCACTATGGTGATCGTTATGACGATAAAGATGACGGGTGTAATCCGGAACGTTTTCTCGACGTATAATCCCTGCACGGCATTCTTGACCACCTCGAAGCCGAGAATAGCCGCGAGTATGGCGGTCAGGAGCGCTGCAATGGGCTCAGCCCGCTGATGGCCGAAGGGGTGGTCGATATCGGCCGATTTCGTACCCAGCCGAACCGCGAAAAAGATGGCGACGGACGCAAGTATGTCGGTAAAGGAGTTGAACGAATCGGACATCAGCGCGAGACTGTTTGACGCCAGTCCGCCCGCGAGCTTCATTATGAAGAGTATGATGTTGAAGCCGACACCGATGAGCGTGATCCTGATATTTCGTTTCATCCGTATACCGTCATATCAAATATCGGCGGGTCCTCCACCGTTCCCGTCATACATTTAGTATATGAAAACTCCCCGTTAAAAACCATTTATTTGAACACCCGTTCGGTGTATATTAACCGGAAAAAGAGTCTAAGTGCCGGATACGGTCGTATCCGGTCGGATACGGGGGGGGGACGGCATGCTAAAATACCCATGGGATCTCATACTGTTTGTATTCATTCTCGGTTGCTCGAACATCAGGGCGACCCGGCATTACGAATCCGGAAAGAAACTGGCAAAGGAAGAAAAATTCGATCAGGCGGTGGAAGAGCTCGAGCTTGCCGTTCAGCATAACCCGAATCACGACCAGGCTCTCGAAGCCCTGGGCCTCATATTCGGGCGGCTCGGACAGTTCGAGACGGCGGTTCCCTATTTTGAAAGGGCCCTGCGGCTCGAGCCCGAAGAGAAACTCTACCTCATCAACTGTGCGCTCGTCTACGAAAAGCTCGACCTGGATGATGAAGCCAGGGACCTCTATATCCGGGTCCTGGCAATAGACAAGGACAACGAGGCGGCGAAAACACAGCTCCGCAAGCTGGATGAAAAGGCGGACTGAGCCGGCGGTTGCCGATTACGTGCCTCAATCCGATTCGAAGCGTACCGTCTTGATGATTTCCTGAATCGCGTGTTTTACGTAGCTTGACTGGGGACAATCCGTTATTACGAGCTTATAAAATTCCAGTGCGTCGTCATCCTTCTCTTCATGAATGAGGGTACGCGCGCTCTCCAGGTACTTGATCGCCCGCGTATTCTGCTCCCGTTCAGACCTGTCCCGTTCTATTCCCTGTTTGAGCGAATAAAACTTCCTCAGCGCGTACTCGCGGTCATAGGGCGGTATGGAGAATACAAGGATATCCTCGTAAATCAAGAGGGCCTTTTCGAGCTCGCCCTCCCTCTCGAGACCGGACGCTCTCCGGGCGAGGCCTTTGACCTCGCCGTTTATTCCAATGTCCTTCTTGATTTCCAGGACATCTTCGATGCTCAGGGAAAGGGCCGACCGGAGCTGACCGAGAAGCGGCGAGGTAAAACCCCCGTCCTGCAGGGTTTTCACGTCTTCCAGCGCATCGGCATAATTCTCGGCGACCGTGCGGGTGAAGATTCGCTCGAACGCACCCTCCTCGACCGCATCGATACGCGCCTCCATTAGGGCCGCATCACTGACCGTCTTTTGAAGCGCCTCCAGGAGTATCCTTTCTCCGTCCGAGAAGGTAAAATCCGGTATGGGATTGAGCATCTCCCCGGCTTGTACGAATGCGCCGTTCCCTATATACGCGCCGAGCCTGCTCAAATACAGGAATTTCACCTCATCCATGAAGAAATCGGAACGGTAGAGCGGCAATTCCATGGAGCCGTCCGTTGCCGTTCTTTTAATAAACGAGGTAAGCTCCACTCCACGGGCCATCAATTTTTCCTTCCGTTCCAGCAGGGCGGAAATCCGTTCTTTATAAGCATCCTCGTACATCCTTTTCCGGCGGAGCACCTGCCCCCTGAATTCGATCCGGTTTTCCAGGAGGAAAACAATCGACTTCAGATTTTTCATCGATTCATCCAGGTCGAATACCGAAATATTTTCCTCGAAATCCTTCTCCATCTCCTCGATATCCCGGTAAAAGGACTCGCGCTCCTTTTGAGCGCGTACGAGTTCGTGTTCAAGATGCTCGAGATCACTGCGGTTGGAACGTAGAAGGGTGACAGCGGAAACCCGGGCACCCCAGCGTGCTTCATGAGAGAGATAGCCGGAAACGAGCCGCCCGCCCGATGAAACGGAGTTCCAATCGTATTCCAGCGGTCCCCTGTTCTGGACTATCGATAAGAGAAGGATCACCATGGTAAAAAGAAGGGAACACACGGCACATCCAAAGAAGAGAAGGCTTCCTATCCCGCGTCTTTTCCGATTGCCGGAAAGGTCCGAGCCGGATAACGGATTTTGCAGGGGCGCTGTATCCCCGGGTTCTCCGGAGCTCCGGTTTCCGGCCGTGACACGGTCCTCTTCCTGTGTATTCTCTTCCATCATTGTGTCCGGAACGTGGCCCTCATCCTGTGAAAGTTCTTCTTTAGACCGGAACGTGGCCCTCTTACTGTGAAAGTTATTCTTTAGACCGGAACGTGGCCCTCTTCCTGTGAAAGTTCTTCTTTAGACCGGAACGTGGCCCTCTTCCTGTGAAAGTTCTTCTTTATATATAGAATATCGGAACGGGCGTATATGCTGTTTAACATTAAAGAGTATGCCGGCGGGATCATGCGATTTACGCGTCTCTTCCCTCCATAAAAACCGGAAGCGGGGGTTATTAATTTCTTGCTTTGTTTGGAGCCCGCCTAATATATTGCTCTATATGACCCATCGGAACATACTACAGGAGGGATAGGTTTATGTCAGCCATAGAGAGTGTAATAGCACGTGAAATACTCGATTCTCGCGGGAATCCAACTGTTGAAGCCGATGTCATGCTTGAAACGGGCGCTCTGGGAAGAGCCGCTGTCCCGTCAGGCGCTTCCACGGGTGAACGCGAAGCGGTCGAGCTTCGAGACGGGGATAAGGGCCGATACCTCGGCAAGGGCGTACAGAAAGCGGTCATGAACATCAACGATGAAATCGCGCCCGAGGTCCTGAGTTATGACGCGGCCCAGCAGGCCGACATCGATGCAATTATGATCGAGCTCGACGGAACAAAGAACAAGGAGAAACTCGGCGCCAATGCCATACTGGCCGTTTCAATGGCGTGCGCCAAGGCGGCCGCGATAGACGCGGCTCTTCCGCTCTACCGGTATCTCGGCGGAGTGAATGCGCGCGAGCTTCCCGTACCCATGATGAATATCCTCAACGGCGGGAAACATGCGGATAACAATGTCGATCTCCAGGAGTTCATGATAGCACCCGCCGGAGCGCCGAGCTTCAGAGAAGCGCTCAGGATGGGCACGGAGGTCTTTCACAACCTGAAGTCAATTCTCAAGGGAATGGGACTGAACACCGCGGTCGGCGATGAAGGCGGGTATGCTCCCGACCTCAAATCGAACGAAGAAGCCCTGCAGGTAATAATGAAGGCGATCGAGCAGGCGGGCTACCGTCCGGGAGAGGACATACTCATCTGCCTCGATCCCGCGGCGAGCTCCTTCTTCGAAAACGGCCAGTACAACCTCGCCGCTCAAAAGGAGCTCAGGGATTCCAGGGGAATGGTGGAATTCTACGAGGAACTCGTGGGCAAGTATCCCATCGTCTCAATCGAGGACGGGCTCGACGAAAACGACTGGAACGGATTCAAGCTCATGACCGAAAAACTCGGGAACAAGATCCAGATCGTCGGGGACGACCTCTTCGTGACCAATACGGAGATGCTGAAAAAGGGAATAGAGGAAAAAGCGGCCAATTCGATTCTCATAAAGCTGAACCAGATCGGTACGGTCACGGAAACGGTTGAGGCGATCGAGATGGCCAAGCGTGCGGGGTTCACGGCGGTCGTGTCCCACCGTTCCGGCGAAACGGAGGACGCGTTTATAGCCGATTTCGTCGTTGCCATGGGAACGGGCCAGATCAAGACGGGTTCCGCATCCCGAAGCGACCGGATCGCGAAGTACAACCAGCTCCTGAGAATCGAGGAAGAGCTCGGCGAAACCGCTGTTTATAACGGTACGTCCGTGTACTACTCGATCAGAGGGTGAACCTAAAAGACCGAAACATCAGTGGATCGATCAGACGAGGCCCCGTCCGTACGGACGGGGCCTTTTTGCACGGGAAAGGGCTGCCTTTCTCTACGGTACTTCAGCATATTCTCGGAAGCTGGCCTCCCGCGGGCATGGTCAGTATACGTGATGTTCCATAGCGCGTCCGCAGGGTAAGTCGGGAACCTGTATCATGTACCCTGCCGATAACGGCCGCTTCTCTTCCATAGCGCGTCCGTTTCATTGCGCTGACCGCCTCCTCCGCACCTGATTCGGGCACGATGACGAGCATCTTCCCCTCATTGGCCATGAAAAGCGGGTCCATGCCCAGTACCTCGCAGACCGCCCCCACCGGTTCATCAACGGGAACACGGTCCTCGTCGATCTCGATGCCGAATCCCGTTCCCTCGAGAATCTCGGTAAGCGTTGAAACAACACCCCCGCGCGTGGGGTCACGGGCGCATCGTGTCTCCGGTACCGCATCAAGTACGGATTTCATGAGTCCGAAGAGCGGAGCGCAGTCAGACTCCACCCGGGCGTCGGAGAAGAAATTTTCACGGGCACAGATGATGCACGCCTCATGATTCCCGACGGGACCGCTGACGAGGACAAGGTCTCCGGGCCGGATTCGGGACGGGGAGAGCTCCGCACTCCCCCGCACATAACCGATACCCGCGGTGTTGATGTACAGTCCGTCGCATTTTCCCCGCTCCACGACCTTCGTGTCCCCAGTTATGATGGAAACACCGGCCTCGTCGGCAGCCGTTTTCATGGAGACCAGTATCCGCTCCAGGTCCTTTACCGCGAACCCCTCTTCTATTATCAAACCCGCAGAGAGGGCAGCGGGCTCCGCGCCCGCGGTGGCGAGGTCGTTTACGGTGCCGCAAACCGACAGCCTCCCTATATCCCCACCCGGAAAGAAAAGGGGCCTTACCACATGGCTGTCCGTCGTCATAAAGGGACGCCCGTCCCGGACAGGGTCAACGGGAGAGGCGTCCTCGAGACGGCCCAGAACGTCATTATCGAAAATACGGAGTACAAGACCCGAGATAAAATCCCGGGTAATACGTCCTCCGCTCCCGTGATTTATAGTGATGATTTCATCATTCATCGTTTATTCCACGTTACCCATGAAAAAAACCTTTTGCGTTTCCACGGCTGATGCCGTACGTATCAAAGCCCGTACTTGTAGTACGCGGCGCATGAACCCTCGGACGAAACCATGCACGGCCCCACG
>CAYWUT010000011.1:2211-23338 GCA_964460545.1 uncultured Spirochaetota bacterium | reverse complement strand
GTACTTGTAGTACGCGGCGCATGAACCCTCGGACGAAACCATGCACGGCCCCACGGGGTTCACGGGCGTACACCTGGTCCCGAAAAGCTTGCACTCGGGTGGAAGGATGACGCCCTTCAGCACGTCCCCGCACCTGCACCCGGCGGGATCTTTCGCCTCCCGCAGCTCGACGCCGAACTTCTTCAGAGCGTTATACCCCGCGAATTCATCCCTCAGTGCAAGTCCGCTCGCGGGTATCTCTCCGAGCCCGCGCCAGGCGGCGTCGACCTCGGTAAAAACCCTCCGCATCACCTCCAGGGCCTTTGTATTACCAGCGGGAGCGACCGCCCTGGAATACGCGTTCCCGACCGAGTGTTCCCCGGCTGTGATCATCCTGACCGTTTCGTACACCGCCATGAGTATATCCACGGGCTCGAAACCGGCGACCACACACGGTATTTTGTATTTCTCCGCCACTGGACTGTACGCATCCGACCCGATAACGACGCTTACGTGACCGGGCAGAAGGAAACCGTCTATACGGGTATCTTTCGATTCACAGAGATGTGTGAGCGCTGGAATGACGAGCCGGTTCGCCGTAATAAAATGTACGTTCGAAATACCCCGCTGAGCCGCTTCGAGCACACAGAGAGCTGTCCCGGGCGTGGTGGTTTCGAATCCAACGCTGACAAAGATAAAATTCTTCCCGGCCTCGTCCTCAGCCATCCGGAGCGTCTCGTGAGGCGAGTAAACAACGCGCACATCCGCGCCCCCGGCCCTGCGCTCCTCCAGGCTTCGTGCGCTTCGTGCGCTTTGCGCACTTCGCCGATCGAGTTCGCTTCCGGGGACGCGCATCATGTCCCCGAAGGTCGTGATAACGGTTCCCGGACAGGTGGAAAGCTCGATAACCGCGTCTATAAGCGCATTCGGCGTCACGCAAACCGGACACCCGGGACCGGATATGAGCCTGAGGTTCCCGGGGAGAAGGTCACGCAGTCCATAACGGGCGATTGCCATTGTGTGCGTTCCGCACACTTCCATGAGTGCCAGAGTGGACGGGGGACACAGCTCGGATATTCGGTGGGCCAGACCCCGGACGTTCTTTCCGTCTCTGAGCTCCCGCAGGTCCATTACTCGTCCTCACCTGCGACGAGCTCGGCAAGCAGGGCCGAGGTTTCCCTCGCTTCGTCTTCGTCAATGCGCTGAATGGCGAACCCCGCGTGGACGAGTACCCAGTCCCCCTCAGCGGCGTCCGCGACGAGCTGAAGGCCTGCTTTCACCTCCACGCCGTTCATATCCACGATCCCGTAGCCGCCTTCAACCATTTTTATTCTGCCCGGTATAGCAAGACACATTATCCATCTCCCCCCTTCAGGCTTTCCAGGGCGATAACACCCTGGCCCAGGGATATTCCGCCGTCATTCGGCGGAAAATTCATATTACGGAAAACCTCGAACCCGTTTTCCATCAGAAGACCGGCGAGGTGGCGGATCATCAACCTGTTCTGAAAGACCCCGCCGCTCAATGCGACGCGGTTGATCCGCGTTTCCTTCCTTATATGCATCGTCATGTCGAGACAGCCCCTGATAATCGTCGAGTGGAACCTGCGTGCCATACGCTCCGGGCTCTCCCCCATACGGAGGTCATCCACAATGCGGCGAACCGTTTCGTCGAATAAAAGCACCCCGTTCTCTTCCCTGCGGAAGGGATACGGATCGAGCGACTGCATATCACCCGCGCAGCTTTCCAGAAGAACGGCTCCCTGCGCTTCGTAAGTGGGCCTGGAACAGAGTCCTATGAGCGCAGACACCCCGTCGAACAGCCGCCCGCACGACGAGGTGAGCGGCGTGTTCAGCTTCGATAATATCATACGCTGCATGGTTTCGAGTTTCTTTTTTCCGAAACGGTCGAAAAAATCGAAACGGGGGATGGATTCGACACCGCCGTACGCATTGATAAGGAGAGCGGCCGCCATCCGGTCCGTTTCGCGTATGCAGTACTCGCCGCCCGGCATGGGAACGTATCCGAAATGCCCGGCCCTCCTGAAACCGGCCGTTGAGGCGATGAGGAACTCGCCGCCCCAAACAGCTCCGTCCGCGCCGAAACCCGTGCCGTCGAGCGCTATACCGATGACGCGCTCCCTGATTCCATGCTCGGCGAGTACCGAAGCGATATGCGCGTGATGATGCTGTACCCGCACGAGGGGACATCCCCATCTTTCCGCCAGCTCCCGGGCATACCGCGTACTCGCGTAATCCGGATGGGCATCGCACGCCGCAATCTCGGGCTCCACCCTGAACATGCGTATGAAATCTTCGATCCCGTTCGTATAGGCGTCGATGCTCTTCGCGTTGTCGAGATCGCCTATATGCTGACTGACGTACGCGTTCCCCTCCCTCATGACGCAGAAGGTGTTCTTCTCATGAGCGCCGGCCGCGAAAACCCGGCCTCCGTCATTCGTTTTAACCGATAACGGGACATACCCCCGGGACCGCCTGATGAATACCGGCTTGCTGTCCACGACCGCGAGCACGGAATCGTCGCACGGACGCGCGATACCCCTGTTGTGGGAGAGAAAATAGTCCGCTATTCCCCCGAGGCTTTCCAGGGCGTCTTCGTTCCGGAAGCAGAGCGGCTCCTCCGAAAGATTCGCGCTCGTCATGATGAGCGTGTCCGGCCCCTCGCTGAGGAGCAGGTGATGGAGCGGCGTATAGGGAAGAAAGAGTCCCAGGTAATGTGTATCCGGTGCGACGGACCGCGGGAGCTTACCGCTCTCCGCAGAAGGTTTTCTCCTGAGAAGCACGATGGGCCGCTCCCGGGAAAGGAGGAGCTCTTCCTCCCGGCGGTCTATTATACAGTATTTGCGGGCCGTATCCATCGACCTGACCATGAGCGCGAAGGGCTTGGAGGGCCGTCTCTTTCTCTGCCGCAGCCGCCGCACCCACGCGTCGTTCCGGGGCTCAACCGCGAGATGAAACCCCCCGAGCCCCTTGACCGCAAGTACCGCCCCTTCCCCGAGGAACCCCACGGCTTTCCGGACGGGATCTCCCTCCACAGCCCCGCCAACAGCGTCGTGCAGATCGAGCGCAGGTCCGCACACCCCGCACGCGTTGGGCTGGGCGTGGTAGCGCCTGTTCCCGGGGTCGTGATACTCTTCGCTGCAGTCACGGCACATGGAGAACGGGTCCATGGTCGTATTCCGCCTGTCATAGGGTACAGTGCGGATAATCGTGAACCGTGGACCGCAATTGGTGCAGTTTGTAAACGGGTAGCGATACCTGCGGTTTTCGGTATCGAACACATCGTCCAGACATTCGTCACAGGTGGCGATATCGGGAGATACTGGAGTAAAGCCCTCGCCCCCGCTTGAATCCGCTATATGAAATTCCTTGAAATGACGGGCGGGACCGTATGAAATGGTGCTTTCGTGAATATCCGCGAGTACGGGCGGGTCGGCAAGTACCTGCTTGTAGAATCCCTCGATATTACTTCTGGTTCCGTCAACCTCTACGACAACGCCCCGCTCCGTGTTCCTGACACTGCCCGCGAGCCTGCATGAGACGGCCGTACGGTAAACGAGAGGGCGAAAACCCACCCCCTGGACGACACCCGTGAAACGGATAACGGCACTCACTCTCTCCTCATCCATGGATCAGTGCCTGACAATCCAGTTGATGAGGTCGTCAATACCGGTCCCCTTGAGTGCGGAAACGTGGATTATATCGGCATCGGGATTGGTCGCCTCCATGCCCTTCCTGAACTCTTCCAGGTTGAAGGTCGATCCCTCGATGAGATCCACCTTATTCAGAACCACGAGGTCCGCGGTTTTGAACATTGAAGGATACTTCTCCGGCTTGTCCTCGCCCTCGGTGACACTTGAAACGATAATCCTGCCTTTCTCACCGAGCGCGAAGCCCGCGGGGCAGACGAGGTTTCCCACGTTCTCGATAAAAATAATGGAAACCGCGTCGAGGTCCAGACTGTCCAGCGCCGACCGGACCATGGCGGCGTCGAGATGGCATGCACCGTCCGTGTTGATCTGCGTCGACTGTGCTCCGGTTTTGGCGATGCGCTCGGCATCTTTGCTCGTCGCTATATCGCCCTCGATGACCGCGGCCTTCATCTTCGCGGGAAGCCGCGGAATCATCGCCTCGAGTACCGTGGTTTTCCCGGATCCCGGGGACCCCATTATGTTCCAGGCAACGATCGATTTCGACTTGAGAAGTCTTTCTATATCCCGTGCCAGGAGATCGTTTGCCTTGAGAATATCCGACATGACATTGATTTTCATATAATTATCCCGTTCAGAATGATTTGGTATAACGGCCGAAGAAAGTGAATCCCCATAAAGACCCCCGTCGAACGCCGGTCACTCTCCCTCGAAAGAAAGTATCTGGAGCTCATTCCCCTCGGTTTCCTCCACGAATACCCTGGCCTCTTCGGCGACTGTGTCTTTGGAGAGCATCTCGAATGCGAAGGTGAGGCAGTCGGGTAAGATGCCCGAGTACCGGCCGATCCTGAGGTTTATCGTGTTTACGCTGCCGATATGCTCGTCCCGGGCCCTGTTGATAATGATATCCAGGAGTTCTTCCGCTATAGACAGTTCATGCATTAATACTTGACACTGAATCCAAATTGTGTTAAAAATATCGAACCGGTTACCCGATGCATAAGTTAAGTTTTTAACAAAGTCGCATGAATAAGCAGGCCCGGTCCAGGCCGATTGGTGGGGTTTAATTTAACAGGAGCGTATATTCAGGTCAAGCAAAAGAGAAGTACCTTCCCCCCGCGATGAGGTATTCGTTTTAATAAGGTTATAACAGTCCCGATATGCGCTTCGTTTCCGGGTATAAAGCGAACGCTTATTCTCTGAACATCCATAGAACCGGAAACCATATTATGGATGAAATGAACCTGGAAAAAGGAGGTGATCAGAGCCGAAACCGATAAGTGAGATCATAGATTCGACTTCTGAAAAAAAGTTATTACCCAACTGGAGGTAAAGGAATGGCAAGCGACCAGAGCAGCACCATCAAGGCAATAGTAAAAGCATTCGACTCCGACCGGAGCCGCCTGATGGACATCGCGCAAAAAGTACAGGACGAGCTGGGATACCTTTCCGAAGAAACCATGGAAACCATAGCAGAGGCCCTGGGCATACCCCTCGTGGAGGTCAGGGATATGGCCAGCTTCTACGCTTTCTTCAATCTCGAGGAGAAGAGAGAGAACGTCGTGCGTCTCTGCAACGCCGTTGTGGAAAAAATGAAGGATATGGATTCCGTTGGACGGGCATTTGAAAAAGCCGCGGGCTGCGCGTTCGGAGAAACTTCCCCGGACGGTTCGATCAGGCTCGAATACACTCCCTGTATAGGTATGAGCGATCAGGCGCCCTCGGCCCTGATTAATGACATACCCGTTACGAGCATATGCCCTGAGGACGTTCCCCGGATAATCAAGGATCTGAAAGCGGGAAAGAAGTACAGCCGCGCAAACGTTTCGTCCGCGGGCGCGGAGGTGGATAAAAATCTTATAAAAGCGGGGTCCGTCATATTTTCACCCATGGAAAAGGGATCCGCGATCAGGAAGGCATTGAACATGTCTCCCGAGGACGTCATCAACGTGATCAACCAGTCCCGCCTCAGGGGCAGGGGCGGAGCCGGTTTCCCGACAGGCATGAAATGGAACTTCTGCAGAAAAACGAAGGGCGATGCCCACTACGTCATATGCAACGCGGACGAGGGAGAGCCCGGAACCTTCAAGGACAGGGTCATACTGACCGAATGCCCGGACCTTCTCTTCGAAGGCATGACCATCGCGGGCTACGCCATAGGCGCTCAGGAGGGTTTTATCTATCTGCGGGGCGAGTATCTCTACCTGTTCGAAACCCTTCAGAAAGAGCTCGAACGGAGAAGACATCTCGGGCTCCTCGGAAAAAATATTGCGGGCAGGAGCGGATTCGATTTCGATATACGCATCCAGGTGGGAGCGGGTGCCTACGTGTGCGGCGAGGAATCGTCACTGATCGAATCGCTCGAAGGCAAGCGCGGCGCCCCGCGTGACAGACCCCCCTACCCCGTCACGGACGGCTACATGCATCAGCCGAGCTCGGTCAACAACGTGGAGACCTTCTGCGCCGCTGCACGCGTTATGGAGAAGGGCGCCGGCTGGTTTTCGAAGATCGGCACGAAAGACTCCACCGGCACGAAGCTGCTCAGCATATCGGGCGACTGCGCGCATCCCGGGGTCTATGAAATCGAATACGGCGAATGCATAGCAGACCTGCTCGAGATGGCCGGCGCGAAGGACGTGCAGGCGGTACAGGTCGGCGGTCCGTCAGGGACCTGTGTGGCTCCCAAGGACTTCGGACGTACCATATGCTTCGAGGACCTTCCGACCGGAGGCTCCTTCATGATCTTCGGAAAGGACCGCGACCTTCTGGATATCGTCCACCAGTTCGCCGAGTTCTTCGTCGAGGAGTCGTGCGGCTGGTGCGTTCCCTGCAGGGTGGGAACGACCCTCCTGAAGCAGAAGCTGGAAAAGATAATGGCTGGAAACGGATCGAGCCTCGATCTTAAGGAACTCGAGGATCTGGGAAACACCGTGAAGCTCATGAGCCGCTGCGGCCTGGGACAGACGGCGGCCAATCCCATACTCACGACGCTGCAGAACTTTCCGAAACTCTACAGCCGGTTGGTCAAGGGTGACGACTTCGTACCGCCCTTCGACTACGAGAAAGCACTGGCACCGGGAATAGAGATGGCGGGCAGACAGCCGGTTGTGGAAGAGGAGGTGTAAATTAATGGATAAAATCAAGATTACCATAGACGGCAGGGAAATCGAAGCGAAAAAGGGACAGACCATCATGGAAGCCGCGGACGAAGCGGGTATCTACATACCCCGGCTCTGCTACCACCCCGATCTCGCTCCCGCCGGGCACTGCAGGGTCTGTACGGTCGAAATAAACGGAAAGCTCAATAATTCGTGTGCCATGCCCGCTGAAGACGGCATGGTGATCAAGAATGATACCCCTGAGCTGAAAAAGATGCGCAGGGAAATCATAGAGATGCTCTTCGTCGAAGGGAACCACTTCTGTCCCTTCTGCGAGAAGAGCGGGGACTGCGAGCTTCAGGCCCTCGCCTACAGGCTCGGGATGTTGACACCGACTTATCCCTATCAGTACAAGGATATCGAGGTCGACGCCTCGCACCCGGATATTTTTCTCGACAGAAACCGCTGCGTGCTCTGCGGCCGGTGCATACGCGCCTCCCGCGACATAGACGGGAAGAGCGTTTTCGGATTCGAGGGCCGCGGCATCGACAAACGAATCGCGGTGAATGCAAAGGGCCCGCTCTCGGAGACGCAGATGCAGGCAGCCGACAAGGCGGCATCCGTCTGCCCGACGGGCACCATCGTCATCAAACGGGTCGGCTACGCCAAGCCCTTCGGTACGCGTTTGTACGACAAGGAGCCGATCGGTTCCGACATTGAAAAAAAATGAAATCCCAGGGGAATTCAAAAATGGCAAAACCGAAAGTAGCAACAACACATATGACAGGATGTTTCGGCTGTCACATGTCGGTTCTCGACATTGACGAGCGTATTCTCGATCTCATCGAGCTCGTCGACTTCGACAAGTCGCCCATCGATGACATCAAGAAATTCACGGGCCCCGTGGATATAGGGCTCATAGAAGGCGGGTGTTCCACCCAGGAGAACGTGGAAGTGCTTCGCTCGTTCAGGAAACACTGCAAAATACTCATAGCCATGGGTGAATGCGCACTCACGGGAGGTATCCCGCACCTGAGAAACACGGTTTCGCTGAAGGAATGTATGGAGGAGGCCTATCTCAACGGACCGTCCGTGGTCGACGGCGTCATTCCGAACGACCCGGATATACCCCTTCTGCTGGACAAGGTGTATCCGGTACATGAAGTGGTGAAGATCGACTACTTCCTGCCGGGATGCCCTCCGCGGGCGGATGCAATCTGGGCGGCCCTTACCGCTCTTCTCAGCGGCAAGGAGCCGGAACTCCCCTATGAATTGATTAAATACGACTAAAGCGAGGGAGGCCGTATAATGAATGAAGGAAAAAAGATTGTTATAAATCCGGTCACCAGGATAGAGGGACATGCCAAGGTGACCATCAGGATGGACGATAAAGGCAAGGTAGACAAGGCGCGCATGCACATCGTCGAGTTCAGAGGATTCGAACGTTTCGTGCGCGGCCGCCTCTACTGGGAGGCTCCCGTCATCGTTCAGCGTCTGTGCGGCATCTGCCCCGTGAGTCACCTTCTCTGCGCGGCCAAGGCGATGGACGTCATCGTGGGAGCGGACAAGCTCACACCCACGGCGGAGAAGATGCGAAGGCTCCTGCATTTCGGGCAGACCTATCAGTCGCATTCCCTGCACTTCTTCCACCTCAGCGCGCCTGATCTCCTCCTCGGATTCGACGCGGATCCCGCAATCAGAAACGTGATCGGGCTCATTCACGCGAACAAGGATCTGGCGGTGCAGGCGGTAATGATGCGGAAGTACGGCCAGGAAGTAATCAAGGCGACCGCGGGTAAGAAGATTCACGGCAACGGGGCCGTACCCGGAGGCGTGAACAAGAACCTTTCAATCGAGGAACGCGACGCGCTTTTAAAGGATATCGACCAGATGATCGAATGGGCCCAGGGCGGCGTCGATCTGTATAAGAAAGCCTATCGCGACGATTACGACCGGCTCTCGAAGCTCGGAAGTTTTGAATCCAACTTTGTAAGCCTCGTGCGCGAGGACGGAGCGCTCGAGCTCTATGACGGCAAGCTCAGGGCAAAGGATCCGGACGGCAAACCGATCTTCGATATGGTCGAACCGAAGGATTATCTCACCTATATCAGGGAAGGGGTCAGGAACTGGAGCTATATGAAGTTCCCGTTCATATACTCGCTCGGCCAGGAGAAGGGATGGTACCGGGTCGGTCCGCTTGCGCGTGTGAACAACTGCGACTTCATCGACTCGCCGCTTGCCGAGAAGGAACGACAGGAGTTTATGGAGATGGGAGGCGGAAGGCCCGTTCACGCAACCATGGCATATCACTGGGCACGCCTTATAGAAACGCTCCACTCCGCCGAGAAGATGAAGGAGCTCTTGAACGATCCCGATCTTCAGGGTGAGGATCTGGTTGTAACGGGGAAGCGCAGGAACGAAGGTATCGCCATACTCGAAGCCCCGCGCGGAACGCTCTTTCACCACTATCAGGTGGGAGACGACGACCGTGTGACCATGGCCAACCTTATCGTTTCAACCACGAGCAACAACCAGCCCATGAACGAATCGGTCAGGGTCGTTGCCGAGCAGTACCTGGAGGGCAACGAAATTACGGAACCGCTTCTCAATCACGTAGAGGTCGCGATCAGGGCGTATGACCCGTGTTTGAGCTGCGCGACCCATGCCATAGGCCTGATGCCGCTCGATGTAACGCTCGAAGACGCATCCGGTGAGGTCATTGACAGAAAGGTCCGTGATTGAACGGGAGTATGAAGCCCATTCTTATATACGGATACGGCAACCCGGGCCGTCGTGACGACGGCCTGGGTCCCGCCGCAGCCGAGCGGATCGAAGAACTGGAAAACCCTCTTGTTGAGACTGACGCGAATTATCAGCTCAACATCGAGGACGCGGCAACGATCGCGGGATACAGGCTGGTCCTGTTCGTCGATGCAACCGTGGAGGAGGATGTCGAGAACTTCAGGGTCCGAAGGGTTATTCCGGAGACCCGTATTTCTTTCTCCACGCATCATGTTTCACCCGGGACCGTGCTTCACCTCTGCGAGCAGGGATTCGACGGAACCCCCGCCGTTTGGATCATAACCGTGCGGGGTTACGATTTCGACTATGTCGAGAGTATTTCGGATGAAGCGGCTGAAAATCTGAACGAGGCTCTCGAATTTATTAAACTACTCTTAATCCTATTTGAGGGGAAATCAATGGCTACCAATGAGGCAAAAACAGTTCTGATCATCGACGATGACGCTGATATCAGGGCATCGATACGTATTGTGCTCGAAGCAGCCGGATTTCAGGTCGGCGAGGCGGGCGACGGAGAAGAAGGCCTGAAAGTTGCTGAAAAGGTCAATCCGGACGCCGTTATCGTGGATTTAATGATGGAAACCATCGATGCGGGAAGCAAGGTGTCCTCGGAGCTCAAGAGCTCCGGTTTTCAGGGCCCCATATACCTCCTCAGCGCGGCCGGAGACGCGGTACGCTACAATATCGACGCCGGGGCGCTCGGGCTGGCCGGAATCTTCCAGAAACCGATCAACCATGAGACGCTTATCAACACGCTGAAAACCAGGCTCGGAATATCCTGAACGGGCCTCTGAAACAGAACTAAACAGGGGACGCATCGCGGGATGCGGTCGCGGGATGCGGTCGCAGTCTGCGGTGCGTCCTTTCTCTTCACCCCTCCCTTCCGCTCATCCCGCGACACGGGAAAACGTGTTATTTTAGTTGTGTTACTATTCATATTCCATTAAAATGATTTTTATCCATTTCTAATAAGGAGGTAGTTCGATGAAGCTGAGAAATATCGTTATTCTATTTACGGTTCTTATGCTGCTTCTCCCCTCGGCATTTCTCTTCGCCGGCAAAGGCAGGGAGGGGAAGGAAACTCCCTCCAAGGCCGAGGAGAAGGCTGCCCCCGCGGCCAAGGAGGCCACGGAGAAGGCTGCCGAGAAGAAGAAGGCTGAACCGGAACAGGTGAAAATGCCTCTCGTGATCGGGACCACGGACAAGCTCTCCGGTGATATCGACACGGCCGAGGCCTATGACTTCCACACCTGGGAGATATTCCAGAACATAACGCGCGGGCTCCTCACCTATAAGCCTGGGACCACGGAGCTCGTTCCCGGACTCGCCGAATCCTGGCCCACGGTGAGCGACGACGGGGTCGAGTACACGTTCAAGCTGCGGAAAGGACTCGCGTTCTCCGACGGCACGCCCTTCAACGCGGATGTGGTGAAGTACTCCATCGACCGGGTCATCAAGATCCAGGGCGACCCCGCGTGGCTCGTTTCGAGCTTCGTGCAGGAAGTCAGGGTCGAGGACGAGTACACCGTTACCTTCGTTCTTAAAGACCCCATCGGGTATTTCCCCGCGCTCGTGGCGTCCGTTCCCTACTTTCCCGTAAGCCCGTCCGCGTATCCCATGGACGAGATCGTGGCGGAGCCCGCGTCCATACCGTGCTTAGGCCCCTATACGGTCAAGAGCCTGACGCGTGACGTGGAAATCGTCATGGAGGCGAACCCCAAATACTACGGCACGGCCCCGAAAGAGAAAAAGGTCATCATCAAGTATTTCGCGGACGCCACGAACATGCGACTGGCCCTCGAAAACGGCGAGATCGACATCGCGTGGAAAACCCTGAACCCCTCGGACATCGAGGACCTGAAGACGAAGCCGAACCTGAAAACGGTCGAGGCGAACGGCGCGTACATACGGTACCTGTGCTTCGTCACGGACACCGCGCCCGTGGACGATCCCCTCATTCGCCAGGGCATATCCTACGCCATAGACAGGGAAGCGGTCGCGTCCCTGGTCTTCTTCGACCAGGTCAATCCCCTCTACTCCATGGTACCCATGGGAATGTGGGGACACACCGATGCGTTCGGCAAGTACGATATAAACAAGGCGCGCGAGATCCTGGCAAAGGCGGGATACAACGAGTCCAATCCGCTCGAGATTCCGCTCTGGTGGACGCCGACCCATTACGGCGACACGGAGCAGGACGTTGCCGCGGTCCTCAAGTCGTCGCTTGAGAAAACGGGCGTGATCAAGGTTACGCTCCAGTCGGCTGAGTGGGCGTCGTACGTGGACAACTTCGACCGCCACAACATGCTGCTCTTTTTACTCGGATGGTATCCCGACTACATCGATCCGGACAACTACACCTCGGCCTTCGCGCAGTCCGGAGCAGCGTCGGACGGGCTCGGCATATTCCTGAACGACCCGCAGATGGATGAATACCTCAGGAGCGCAGCCCTGGCAACGGACCAGGCGGAACGCGAGGCGCATTACGCGGACGTCCAGGAGTACTGGACCGAAGCAGTGCCGACCGTACCGATCTTCCAGGGCAAGCTCTTCCTCATCATGCAGCCCAACGTAAACGGCGTAAAAGTGTCGCCGACCATGATATTCAACTACGACACCGTTTACAGAAAGTAGCGTATGGATCGAGGCACCCCTTTCGGGGAACCTCATGTAGATGTGTACACCCGGCCCGCACCTTCCGGGGTGCGGGCTTTTTTCTGGTTAATTCTATTCATCGACTTTATATTTTTTACGGTTTTTTCCATCCGGTCACAGTGCGTTCAATGCTGCCGGATTTTAATTGTTAAAGACTGACTGTTATCTTCTATAAGATTGGATTAAAATACATACCATGCGGTCAATACTCTCCTATCTCATCGCGAGAATCTTACTCACCATACCGATGCTTCTCATACTGTTGACCGTGGTATTCGTCGTGCTCAGGGTGATGCCGGGCGACCCGGCCGAGTCCATACTGGGCGCGCACGCGCCCAAGGACCAGATAGAGCTCGTCCGGAAGAACCTCGGGCTCGACAAGCCGAAGTTCATCAACCTGCACGGAAATCCCTTCGACAGCCAGTATTTTAGTTATCTCTACCACCTCATCCGTTTCGATCTGGGAAACTCCATGATCTGGAGCAAGCGGCCGGTCGCGACCGAGATAAAGGAGCATTTTCCGGCCACGCTCGAGCTTACGCTCGTGTCGATCACCATCACGATCCTCATCGGTGTGTTCGGGGGGGCCCTGGCCGCGCACAAACAGAAAACCGTGCTCGATTACGGCCTGCGCATCTACGGTATTCTCATTTACTCCATTCCGGTTTTCTGGCTCGGCCTCATGCTCCAGCTCATATTCGGTGTCTTTATGGGCTGGTTCCCCGTTTCGGGCAGGATCGGATCGGGACTCGAGCTCAGGACCGTCACCGGCCTGTACGTTTTCGACGCGCTCGTCACCGGGAACTGGACCGGGCTTTACTCGTCCGTAAAGCACCTGGCCCTGCCGTCCATAACGCTCGGCCTCTCGCTCTCGGGCATATTCGTGAGGCTGACGAGGGCCAACATGCTTCACACGCTCAAGCAGGATTTCGTAACCGCGGCCCGGGTGCGGGGCTTACCCGAGCGCATCGTGGTGTACCGGCATGCCCTGAAAAACGCGTTTATACCAATACTCACCATGATGGGCATGGAATTCGCTCTGCTCCTGGCGGGGGCCGTGCTTACGGAAACCACCTTCTCGTGGCCGGGAATGGGACGGTACCTCATAGAAAGAATACTCTACCGGGACTTCAACGCGGTGCAGGGGGGCGTCGTGTTTTTCGCCCTGCTCGTGTCCGCCGTGAGCCTCGTTGTCGATATCATCTACGCGGCGATAGATCCGCGTATACGCTACTGAGAGGAAAGAGGCACCGTTACCCGCGGGGGCCGGTGCACGAAAGAAAATGGCCGGAATAATAACACACAAGTCGGCACGGATCATCGCCGGGGGACTCAGGCGGTTCTTCGGGGGTGCGAAGTGGCACGGTGTTGAGTGGTATCTCGCGGCTCTGGGCGCCGTCATCATCCTCGCCGTACTCATCGTCATCCTTTTCGCCCCGTCCCTCGCGCCCTACGATCCTCTGGAATTCGTGGGAAAACCCTTCATGAAACCGGGTTCGGAGGGCTTTCTCATGGGGACCGACAACCTGGGACGGGACGTTCTCTCCCGGGTCATACACGGCTCCAAGGTCGTCATGCTCATTGCGTTCACGGCCACGGTTTTCTCGGCGGTCGTGGGCATACCCCTGGGGCTCATCTCGGGTTATTTCGGCGGAAAGCTCGACATGGTGCTGAACCTGTTCATGAACGCCATCTACTCATTTCCCGGCCTCATTCTCGCAATCGCCATGGCAGCGGTGCTCGGTCCGGGTGTTCTGAATATATCGATCGCCATAGCCGTCATTTACGTTCCGACCTATTTCAGGGTCGTCCGCGGACACGTGCTCTCCGTGAAGGAAGAGCTCTATGTCGAGGCCGCAAAGACCCTGGGGGCCTCGGACTTCACCATTATCGCGCGGTATGTGTTTCCCAACGTCATCGCTTCCATTGCCGTCATATTCTCGCTCAACATCGCGGACGCCATTTTAACGGAGGCGGGCCTCAGCTTCCTCGGTCTGGGTATCGCACCCCCGTCTCCGGACTGGGGCCTGGATCTGAGCAAGGGGAAGGTGTTTCTCCCGAGGGGCTACTGGTGGCTCGTTACCTATCCCGGAATCATGATCAGCTTGGTGGCGCTCGGGTTCACGCTTCTCGGCGAGGGTCTGAGCGAGATACTCAACCCGCGGCTGAAGGAATGATGACGGAGGGACCGGAACGGTTTACGGATAAACGATATGAATGATACGAAAGATAAAATCCTGCGGGTTGAGGACCTCGAGGTGACCTTCCCGCTCCGCCAGGGAAAGGTGCGCGCACTCGACGCCGTCACACTGGACGTGTTTCGCGGGGAGACGCTCGGCGTCGTGGGTGAGAGCGGGTGCGGGAAATCGACGCTCGGCTTTTCCATCTTGAACTCCGTGCAGAATCCCGGAAAAATCACGCGCGGAAGCGTGTTCTTCAACGGCAGGGACCTCGTAAAGACACGCGAGCGGGAAATCCGGAAGGTACGGGGCAGGCGCATCTCCATGATATTCCAGGACCCCATGACGTCGCTCAATCCACTGCTCCGCATCGACCGCCATATTATACAGACGGTCAGGAAACACGAAAAAAACATTTCTAAAAAAGCGGCGCTCGAGCGTGCGGCACGGCTCCTGGACCGCATCGGCATCATCAAAGAGAGGCTGTACGATTACCCCCACCAGCTCTCGGGCGGCATGCGGCAGCGCGTCATGATCTGCATCGGCTTGTGCCTCAACGCCGAGGTGCTCATCGCGGACGAGCCGACAACGTCCCTGGACGTGATCGTTGAGGCGCAGTTCATGGACCAGTTGAAGCGGCTGCAGAAGGAATTCGGACTCACGCTCATCCTGATCACGCATAATATGGGAATCGTGGCCCAGATATCGGACCGGGTCGCCGTGATGTACGGCGGTCAGATCATGGAAATCAGCCCCGCCGCCGAGCTCTTTCATGAGCCCCTGCACCCCTACACCGAGGGGCTCCTCCGCTCGGTGCCGAATATCGAGCTCGACGACGACAAGCTGCAGTCCATGGACGGTTTTCCACCCGACCTGCTCGATCCTCCCCCGGGATGCAGGTTCTCGCCGAGATGCAGGTACGCGTTCGACCGGTGCAGGGTAGGCAAGATACCTCTTGTCGAGCGGGACGGGAGGTTCGTGCGGTGCCTGAAATACGAAAACAAATAAGGAAGGCGATCTGAGGAAAAGATGGCTCAGGATCTGATACTGGAAACCCGTGACGTGAAGAAGTACTTCGAGGTGGGGCGCGACCTCGTTCAGAAGATCATGGGGAAGAGGCGCGAGTACGTCAGGGCCGTTGACGGCGTATCGCTCGACATAAGAAAGGGCGAGGTCTTCGGCCTGGTCGGGGAGAGCGGATCCGGAAAGACAACGGTCGGGAAGCTCATACTCAACGTACTCGAGCCCTCCGGAGGGAACATCACGTTCGAGGACTTCGACCTCACCAGCATGGCGAGGCGGGACGAGAAGGCCTTCAGGAGACACATACAGGTCATATTTCAGGACCCCTATGCGTCGCTCAATCCGAGAATGAAAATCGGGAAGGCGCTCACACAGCCCCTTGAGATACACGGCATCGGAACGCGGGAAGAACGCAGGAAACGCGCACTGGACATACTCGAGCACGTGGGGCTCACACCCCCGGAGATCGTGTTCACGAAATACCCCCATCAGCTCTCAGGCGGCCAGCGCCAGAGGATCGTCATAGCCCGGGCCCTGATACTGAACCCGGATTTCGTGGTCGCGGACGAGCCCATCGCCATGGCCGACGTGTCGATGCAGGTCCTCCTGCTCGAGCTCATGATGGACCTCAAGCGGGAGTTCAACCTCACCTACCTCTTCATTACGCATGACCTCGCGACCGCCAAGTACGTATGCGACCGTATCGCCATCATGTACCTGGGCAAGCTTTTCGAAGTCGGACCGCTCCACGATGTGTTCAGAAACCCCCTGCACCCCTATACGAAGGCCCTGCTCGCCGCAGTCCCTGTGCCCGACCCTGCTGCGCGGCGTATACACGAGATACCCAAGGGCGAGATACCCAATCCCATAAACCCTCCTCCGGGCTGCAGGTTCCACCCCCGCTGCCCACGGAAGATGGACATCTGCGAACGGGAGATCCCGGTAATGCGTGAAAAGAGCCCCGGCCACTCCGTGGCCTGCCACCTCTACAAATAATTAAGGGGAATTTATCAATAAAAGCTACGGCTCTTTTTTCTTGATAACGTTTGGAGCCGGTTTCCTGAAAAAACGAACCAGCACGAACATGTTTAAAACGAGGAACAGGAACCGAAGATAGAGGCTCAGGGATACCAGGCGCCATTCGCCCCTGGCCTCGGTCCACTCCGGAAGATCGTCCGAGAGCTTTGTTTTCAGGTGATTCAGCATGAAACTGCTCACGTAATCGTGTTTGATGTCGTGCAATGCCGCAAAGTCCAGTATCGTCAGAAGGAGCACCGCAGCACAGAGGAGTATGGTTATAAATACGATCGTTCTCGTGTTTTTCATCGTTTCATGAAACCTCATTCTGCTTCCTCCGGGACGGCTTGTCATGCTTCTCTGTGCTCCTGATCATTACCATCAAAATAATATCAGCAGGGTGTACCTGACGTAAAAATTACACCCTGTCAATCGGGTGACGTATACGTGTGAGGATTATTTTGTTTGAAATCCAATACGTCTCTGAAGACTCTTATTTCAATCGCCTCGGGTGAATTGAGCACACGTGCCGCCATGACGGCGCCAGGCTTAGTGAAGGCGAATGGCAGTGACTTTGAAATTTGCCGGCGCAAATCCTATTCGATGATAATCGGAATGTTCATGCATGCGCCCGTTTACCGGGCAGATGGGAGTCTTGTCGTTGTCCCTGAGCTCGGGCCAGCAGTCGGGGGCATAGGACTGGATATTGTTTTCACTCACATAGCGCTTGAGCGCCAGATAGAGCCTGGAGATGCCTCCGGCTTCCCCCACTCTGTCGTCCCGTATATCGAATATCTTCTTCTGTATTTCCATGTCCTTTTCTATGTCTTTTTCATCGATATTCCGCATCAGCTTGCTGCGCGTCAACGGCGCGTGTGAGCGCGATCGAGCGGCTTTCTTCAGCACTCGGATTCATGCACTGAGCTCCGTAGCTGAAGCCCTCCTCAGCCCCGGGAGCCGCCGACCGGATTGTCTCGCGAAGGGCCTGAAGCGCAGCACGGGCGTCCTCCGGAACTCCGGCAAGATAGGCGTCCACATCCCCGTCCCTGTCGCGTTTGCCTTTCATTTTCTTTCAGTCCTTCCTGAATAAATAGATTGCCCATCCGAATGTTTCCCGTCCCCACCTGAGATAATGCTCCCTGCTCTCCCGCACCCGTTTCAATACCTCTTTTACATCGGGGTCCTCCGGATGCTCAACCGCCCAAGCAGTCGCCGCATTCCACTGCAGTCCTTCATATCTGTCCCAGTCATCCTGGTTGCTCACCAGCGTGTAGACCGGTTCCAATCCGAGCTCCTGCCCGGCCTTCACGTTCTCATAATGCGTCCCATAGTTACTGCGTTTTTCCCCGACGGCCTCCAAATGCTCCGCGGCCGGTTCCCGGCGCCAATAAGGCTCCCCGACTACGACCCAGCCCCCGGACCTCGCCATTGTGTTGAGCGCCCGCAGGGTATCCCGATGCCCGCCATAGATCCAGCTCGCGCCGATACAGGCCGCCAAATCGAAGCTTTCCGGCTCCTCCGCCCTGTACTCCGCCCCATCCATCTCAAGAAACGTCAACCGTCCATCCGGAACCCGTTCTTTCTGCTTATTCCGTGCGCCTGCAACACAGTACGGTGAAAGATCGACTCCTATTCCTTCAATAGCATACCGCTCCGCAAGCCGGATGATAAACTCGCCCTTGCCCGTGGCGACATCAAGCACTCGCGCTCCGGACCGTAATCGCAGCAGCGCGATCAGTTCCTCGAACTTTACAACACTCATCGGGTTCCAGAGAACGTGTTCCCGGTGTGTAATATCGAAATACTTCCACAGATCCATGTGCGAATTCCTTATAGAGTTATTTAACAAGCAGCACGACAATCGCAAGAGGCCGTGTAAAAAAATCGGTTCCGGTCCGCTGCATCTGACGGCCGGAACGCACAAGCGGCACGGCCGAACTGAACTTACGACCCACACGATTATTGATTTTTCTACTGAATTGAACGAGAAATTTCATACGATTAAAAATGAAATATTGCTCCAAACGACACATAGTTTATCAATGCAAAAGTATACACCTCGTCGTTATCCGCTCCTCCTTCAACGATTCTATATCCGGCTTTCAGGTCTATTTTATCAGAAGCTTCAAACAGCAAAGCGGCCAGAACATCCTCGGCCCTGCCCTGCGGCGCGGCAAGGGCGTCTCCGTCCAGCAGGAAGGCAAATCTATTGTAAAACCTCCACAGGAGCCGGAAGTGTATCAACGGCACGAAGCCGACATTGATTTTTTCAGATTCGAGACCGCCGGCTTCCACGGCGATTCTTGCATCGCGAATTTTCGCGGTAAATCCGGCTCCGATCTCGATCTTCGTTTTTCTCAGAAAATCATAGCGGTAGAATAATCGATAGGAATTGAATTTGTACGCAGCTTCCAGGGGGGTACCGGCCGGAAAGGTTTCACCTGCGAATACAAGATCACGATCCAGCCGGCCGGTGGAATCAACCGACAGGGGCGCAAAAAGAGCACCCGCATGATGACGATCATTGAAATTATACAATACCCGGACACGGTAGAAAACGCCCGGATCGGCTTCGAGCTCATCGGAAAGGGAAAAGAGCGTCCCGCCGTCTCCCGGAATTCTCACATCGTTGTAGCCGCTGAAAACAACGCCTGTTTCGACATCGAGATCAACCTGTGAAAAGGCTTCGGTAGAGAGCGCTACGACTATACCCAACAGGATAAAGAAAAAGCAGTATAGTTTTTTCATTCCTCACTCCTCAATGTAAACGTTCGACTTCTATTCCCGCCAGTGTTCGGGTTTGTCCAACAGATCGGCGCATCGAACTTTACCGGATACGCCGCCGATCACCCCTTTATGCAGTTCCTGAACCATCCAGGCATCCGCGTGCTCTTCAGGAATCGGATATGGCGCTTCAAATCCCCGTACGCCCGCGGGTTTGAACCCATAACGAGGGTAATAATCCGGATGCCCGAGCACGAACACCAGATCAACGCCGGAGCTCGCCAAATGCCGTAAGCCGCGGTCTATCAGCTTTCCCCCAATGCCCTGTTTTTGAAAACCGGGGATCACGGCCAAGGGAGCCAGTATCGACAGGGACACCCCTTTCTGCGCTTTCTCCAAACGTGCCGAAGTAAACAGGATATGCCCCACGGCCTCCTCATCATGAAAAGATAGCAGGGAATAAAGAGGTCGTGCACTTGGATCACTCAATAAATCCTTTACCAGATTCGCCTCTTTGTCATATCCAAAGGCCTCTTTCTCCACATTCAGCACGTCCGCTAAGTCTGATTCCGTGGCCTCTCGAATAATCATTTTTCCTCCGGTTCCGAGTATTATTTATTCCGGAACTGATGAGGGCGGGCCCAACCCTGACGCACCCGCGGTGCGGAAAGCCTTATCGCCCGTCATAAAACATTATATCTTACAACTGAAAAATACGCTCTATCCGGAAGGAGCGGCAGCGCATCGAAACCCGGTACGACAACACGGGTACGGAAAACATTTTGCGAGGAGAACCATCATGCAGGATCACAAGATTTCAGTCAACAAACACTGCCCGTGCACACAGCCGGAATGCCCTGTCCGGGGCAACTGCGTCCTGTGTATCCAGGCCCATCTCGACCACAAGCAGCACCTGCCCGAGTGCATGGAGAACCTTCTCAGGGACAGGGTGAAGGATCTCGCCGGGATGATGGAGTTCGAGGTTACCGATACACGGCCCACTCCCGAGTTCTGGAAAACATTCGACACACAGGGCTACCTGGAGGAATGCCTGGACAGGCACAGTGAAAAGGACTGAGCGGTCCATCCGGATGTTCGGTATCATTTTATAAAAGGTTTCCCCAAATTTTACATTTCTTATTTTCTCGCCTTAAACTATAATCACCATATAAAATATTTCTTCGGACTATATCATGATACTAAAAGAAAAACCAATTAAAGAAAAACTTGTAAAATTAAGTTCTCATTATCACCTGTTTTACAATAATCAATTCATTAAGTACTATTTGCTCGATGCCAAAATATCAAAAAATATATGGATCGACATCGAATGTTTAATGAATTCGGTAAATGAGTTTGAAACAAGCGGATGTGAGCTGGAAAATTTATACGAGCAGATTTCATCCTTCGTCACTTTTATTACAGTGATGCAAAACGAAGTGATTCCAAAAATGTTGAATGAGGAAAATCTGCAGGCTAAAAAATCATCATCAACAAGCAAGGTTTTATATAGAATGAGCTTGAAAAATCTTCCTGAAAACATTCGTATATTACTTAATATGATTAATGAGCTGTATAATACAGTAAAAGGAATCGATATATCGATGAACGGCGAAGATAATGCTCTCTATATTAACCTGCCCTATGTAAAAAAAATCGATGATAATCTGAACAGCCGATTGAGTTAAAATCCCCCTGTCCCTTGACTTCGGGGCTCGTCTACGTGTTGGTTATTTATCCAGATTATTCAGCCGACAAATTTATTGATTTCATGCTGATGGATACAGTCCGCGACAATCGAAAAACCAAAAAGAGTAGTGAATAAGCTGACAATGGGCAGTGATTCAAATACCTGTTTGTTGTTACTTCTTTGTATTTCCACTATGGCGGATCCCATTTTGTATTGGTAGAAAATATGATAAATGCCGAATGTGAGAATGGAAAAAAGTATCCGGGGGCGGATTTTGAATTCCGTTCTC